>CAYYHI010000167.1:0-7516 GCA_964471745.1 uncultured bacterium
GCAGACGAGGGCGTCTGCCAGCGGGTTGATGACGATTTCAATGAGTTTTTCAACAGGCACTAATTAGTTTAAACCATCAAAGGGGGATAGGGGGGATTTCAGATGTATAGGTTTCGATAAATCAACCCCTATGTAACTTTCACACTTTTTCTTGGAGGAAAAGTGAGCCTGACCATAGACTATACCGCGATGTTCGAGGACATTGTCGGAGTCGGCAATGGTGTGAACCAGTCGATGTTAGAAGGACTGAACCAAACGTTCAATCAAACACGCACCCAACTGCAGACAGGGTTGGTCGTGGGGGATCTGCCGTTCTGGGATCTGCCGTTCGATAACCAGTCCATCGACCAAGTCGTTGATTTCGCTGCCGATAACAAACGATGGTTCAAGAACTTCGTGTTGTTGGGGATAGGGGGTTCAGCGCTGGGACCTATCGCGCTCCACTCTGCGCTCAACCATCTTCATCACAACCTGCTGCCGGATGATCGGCGCAACGGCTGTCGCTTTTTCTGTCCTGATAACGTAGATCCGGATTTGGTGGGTGACCTGTTGGATGTCATCGATCCCGCTGAGACGCTTTTTAACGTTGTATCCAAGTCCGGCGGCACCGGTGAAACAGCCGCGCAATTTCTTATTATTGTCGATCTGCTGCGCAGGCAGCTTGGCGATAACTGGCGGAATAATCTCGTTATCACGACAGATCCCGAGCGTGGCTTCCTGCGTGAATTCTGCACCCGTGAAGATGTTCAGTCGTTCAGCATCGATCCCAATGTCGGGGGGCGATTCTCGGTTCTGACGCCGGTTGGCTTACTGCCGGCTGCCATGAGCGGGATAGATATTCGGACGCTCTGCAAAGGAGCGGGAGCTGTGAAGGAAGCATGCTTCGCAGAACGGATGGAGGACAATTCCGCTGCAATGCTCGCTGCGCTGCTCTACCTTTCGCAGGCGTCGCTGAATCGACCGATCCAGGTAGTTTTTGCGTATTCGAACAGGTTATATCCAGTTTCCGACTGGTTTCGTCAGTTATGGGCAGAATCCCTCGCCAAGAGATATTCCACTGATGGACGTGAGATATTTACCGGACCGACACCGGTTAAGGCTATAGGCGCCACTGATCAGCATTCACAGGTGCAGTTATATGTCGAAGGACCGGCGGACAAGGTCTTCCTGTTCCTCGGAACCCGAGAATTCAGGCGCAGCGTCCCTATACCGGAGCTTGAGATGCATGAGGATACCGTTGAATATCTGCAGGGCGCAGAGCTCAGCGAGCTACTAAACGCCGAGCGCCGCGCTACAGCTTATGCTTTAACCAGCGCCGGAAGACCGAACATGACACTCGAACTTGACGCTATCGATCCGCCCCATATCGGCGCCTTGATGTACCTGATGGAAGCAGCGACCCTTTACGCTGGCGGATTCTATAACGTAAATCCTCTAGATCAGCCCGGCGTGGAGGCCGGCAAGCTGGCAACGTATGCATTGATGGGTAGACCAGGATACGAGGAGAAACGAGTCAAGATCGACGAGTCACCCGGAATGGGTGGGAATGTGATGGTGATTCAGGTCTGAAAGGATTAACCACCAAGACACAAAGACACGAATTTTGTTTTCGGTAATTATTAGAGACCCTTCACTTCGTTCAGGGTGACCCTATAAAAGTCATTCGTAACGAAGTGGTGACAAAAAAGTCATTCTGAAGAAAGTGAAAAATCTCTATATGTCACACATTTTAAGCAACTTAGTAAATATACGCAACAATAGCATGTCAAATTTAGAATAATGGACCTGCTGCTACTGGTCGGACTTACACTGCTGCTTGGGCAGGTGGGAGCCGGACTCCTCAGGCGGTTAAAAATTCCCCAGGTTGTAGGATACATCCTGATGGGAGTTATACTGGGACGGTCGGTTCTGAACTGGATCAAACCGGAAACACTCACCGGTGTGACCAGCATTGCCCTGGGACTGATCGGCTTCACCATCGGCTCTCAGCTTTATTTTCCGCAGCTCCGCAAGTTGGGCAAGAGCATCCTCACAGTCTCCGTAATGGAAGCAACGGGCGCCTTTGTGCTGGTTGGTTTGTCTGTTTGGGCGCTGACCGGTGAGGCTTATAAGGGATTGGTGTTTGGCGCTCTCGCTGCGGCAACCGCGCCTGCGGCTACGGTGGATGTGCTCGAGGAATACAAGTGCCGCGGCGTCTTTACGACAACCGTCCTGGCTGTTGTTGGAATAGATGACGGCATCGCATTAGTTATTTACGGTATTGCTGAGTCATTCAGCAAGATTTTATATCAACCGGAGATGAACTACGGGCTGGTAGTGTCTTTGTTTGAACCGATACGCGAGCTCGGCGGCAGCATACTTGTCGGAGGAATCTTAGGTCTGTTATTCAGTCGCATTATCCGCTTTTTCAAGTTTAAGGGTGAGCGGTTGTCCATTACTTTGGCTATGGTGTTTGTCGGGTGCGGTTTGGCAGAACAGTTTCACCTTTCGCTGATTATGACCAATATGGTAATCGGGCTGGTTGTGGGGAACTTGGTTCCACGTGAGGTACGCCGCCTGAGTGAGGTTATAACCGGTTTCACGCCGCCGGTTTATATTCTCTTCTTTGCTCTTGTCGGATCGCGTTTGGATGTGAGACTGCTGCCGGTGATGGGCGTTCTGGGTATTGTTTACATCATCGCGCGTGCGGCAGGCAAGTTCGGAGGCGCTTATCTCGGTGCGGTAATATCCAAGGCACCTGCGACGGTCAGGAAATATCTCGGTCTGGCGCTTTTCTCGCAGGCAGGTGTGGCTATCGGTCTGGCAATTGCGGCTTCGTCGGATTTCGCTGAAGCCGGACCGGAAGGCGCAGCTTTTGGTAATCTTATAATCAATACAATCACGGCTACGACATTCGTTGTTCAATTGATAGGACCTTCTTTCACGCGCATCGCCGTCTTCAAAGCAGGTGAAGCGAAGGATGTTTATAAGAAGTAATCAAGTGAGCAAGTGTTATGCTTGCTCACTTGATTACTTGTCCACTATATCTAAATTATGAATATATGAATACCCTAATCAGGCTTATCCGACCCAGGCAATGGAGCAAAAACAGCCTTGTTTTCGCCGCATTGATCTTCTCCCAGCGATATGGAAACCTGGATGACTGGCTGCATACACTCCTGACTTTCGCCGTCTTCAGTATTGTCGCCAGCGGTATTTACATCTACAATGACATCATGGACGTTGACGACGACCGGCTGCATCCGATCAAACGCAACCGCCCCATCGCTTCCGGTGAAGTTAACATACCTACCGCGTATATACTTGCCGTCGTACTGCTTATCGGCGGGCTTGTGCCGGGCTGGCTGCTCGGAAGGAATGTATTCATAGTGTTGCTGGGTTATGAAATCCTGATGGTCTTGTACAGTCATTTTCTGAAACATGTATTAATCCTGGATGTATTTATAATCGCTGGTGGTCTAACTATGAGAGTGGTCGCCGGAGCGGAAGCGATCGCGGTCGAGATGTCACACTGGCTCCTGGTCTGCGCCTTTTTCATATCGCTGACGCTTGCGTTAGCCAAGCGCCGTCAGGAACTTGCTCGTATAGGCGACAACCGTTTGCAGGGAAGGAAAAGCCTCCACGAAGCTCCCCCGGTTACCGTATGGGACCGATGGGTGGCTATGGTCTCAGGTATAACCATACTGGCGTATACGCTGTACACGGTCGATCCGGTTACCGTGACCAAAGTCGGGTCGGCGAATCTATTGTTCACGATGCCTTTCGTTGCGTTCGCCATCTTTCGTTACCAGATTCTTATATACAGTGAAAGTATGGGTGAAGATCCGACAGAACTTCTGCTTAGAGACCGCTGGATTATGTTGACTGTGCTCGGATGGCTGATTGTGGTGTTGATTGTTCTGATGCAAGGTTAGGATTTCCCGCTGCTGCCCCTTTGCGGTTGGTAGAATTAAAATACAATTAATCACAGCAGTCCAAGATATGATTTATTAACACAGGGCAGGCGTCCCGCCTGTAATGACCTATTTTTGACATTTATGACAATTAATGAATATTGGCTTCTCCTGCGGGAGGCAAAATCGGGGATTTCTGTATTCCCTGATAAACAGAAGACTGGAATCCTGAAAACACAATAACTTATGAAAACAACATGTCTATAGATTATCCCCCTCTGACAACCGAACACCTGGAGAGCTGGGGACGGTTCCGCGCCGGTTCAACAGATGTCGCGCGTCCTGAGCTTCCCGCTCATCTTCGCGAAATCCTGATGAAACAGGCTTCAAGGAAGATACTCGCGTTCGGCAGGGGACTCAGCTACGGCGACGCCTGCATCAATACGGAAAACGTTACCGTCAAATTCAACTACCTCGATCGTGCTGTTGAATTCAACAAGGCTAAAGGGATTTTCACCTGTGAAGCGGGAATAACCATCGAAGAGATTATTCGAGCATCGCTGCCTTACGGATGGTTCCCTCCGGTGACGCCCGGCACCCGCTACCCGACGCTCGGCGGTTGTTTCGCAGCCAACGTCCACGGCAAGAACCATCACAACGCCGGATCGTTTGCAAGACACGTGCGCTGGATAGAATTGATGACCGCATCCGGCGACATAGTTCGGTGCTCCGCGATTAAGAACAGCGATCTCTTCCTTGCCACTGCCGGTGGTATGGGGCTTACCGGTCTTATCTACCGCATCAGCCTGAAACTCAAGCACGTTCATTCTGCATACATTTCCACTGAAAATATCCGGGTTCGTAATCTCAGGGAAATGATGAATACGCTCGAAGCCGGTGATGCTGAATGGGAGTATTCAGTCAGTTGGCTGGACTGCGCGGCATCAGGCGAAGAAGCAGGACGAGGCGATGTTATACTTGGACGCCACGCCGAACCGGAACAGATTCCATACAGGCAGCGTTCCCAGCCCTTCAGCGTAAAACTGCAGCAACCGGTCAGCGTTCCCCTCGATCCGCCGGTTTCCCTGATCGGTTCGCTTTCGACCAGGCTCTTTAACGCGGTCTACATGCGCAAACGTGGTTCGAAGTCAACGCGGCGGCAGATAGTTTCGTATGATACATTTCTCTACCCACTTGACGCGGTTCGCAACTGGAACCGTCTTTATGGTAAACAAGGGTTCGTGCAATACCAGTTTGTTGTGCCGTTCGATGCCGGATATTCCGTCACAAACCGCGTACTGGAAATCTGCAGGCAAAGCGAACATTTACCGTCGCTGGCGGTTCTGAAACGGTTGGGGAATGGGGATGGATTGCTTTCGTTTCCCATAACCGGCTGGACGCTGGCGATTGACATCCCGGTCAAACGAGGATTGTTTAAGATGCTGGATGAGCTCGACCGAATAGTAATCGATCATGGCGGCAGGATTTATCTCGCAAAGGATGCCCGCATGTCGCCTCAGGCGTTCAGAGCGATGTATCCAGAGTTCCCACAGTGGCTGAAGATCAAGCGGCAGGTCGATCCGGACGACCTGTTTTCTTCCGACATGTCACGGCGTTTAGTTATGAGTATGGAGGACGTAAGTTGAATAATTGGCTTATCTTAGGTGCAACCAGCGGCATAGCGACACATCTTGCCCGGGAGCTTGCCGCTCGAGGCTTTCGGATCTGCCTGGCGGATCGCAGGACAACATCAAAGAAACTCGATCTTCTGGCGCAGGACTTGAACGCACGCTTCGATACTGAAACTGTCATTATGCACTTTGAAGCGACCGAGATGGAGCGTCATGGAGCATTTATCGACGAGATTGAAGAGACGTTCGGCGAGATCGACGGAGTGGTTTATGCCGTTGGTGTGATGGAGCCGCAGAAAGAGCTTGAGAATGATTTCGCGCGGTCAAGACGTCAGCATGAAATAAACTACACGGCTGCGGCGGGACTGCTGGGTAGTATTGCTCAGAAGATGGAGGTGCGCCGCCGCGGTCATATCGTGGCGTTCGGCAGTCCGGCTGGTGATCGTGGTCGCAGGTCTAACTACCTGTACGGAGCCGATAAAGCCGCACTGCACCTATTTATGGAGGGGCTCAGGCATCGTCTTGCCGGGAAGAGGATTACGGTGCTAACGGTCAAACCCGGACCTACCGACACGCCGATGACTGCAGGCATGAAGGGTCTGAAGTCCAAGGCGCGACCGGAGGATGTGGCGCGCGACATCGCACGAGCTATCGACGAGAGGAGGCAGGTTATCTATACTCCCGGTAAATGGCGCTATATCATGTGCATTATCAGGCATCTGCCGTGGTTTATTTTCAGGCGGTTGGATTTGTGATTAGTTGTGATTATTTAAAACTTGACAAAATGATTTTATTTTGTTATGATTTCAAACAGGATATTTAGAGGAAATTAAAATGAACTTTGAACGAAAAGGTCAGAGTCCGTTCTACCCAGGACAACCAGTTCCTGTGGAACTGTTTGTCGGAAGAAAAGAAGAGATTGCTAGAATCAGTCGTGCGGCTAGACAGGTTGCTGGAGGCAAACCACAAGCAATTTTTATCACCGGGGAATACGGTATCGGAAAAAGTTCGCTTGCTAAATTTGCACGGGTATTTGCTGAGCACGAAAATAGATTGCTTGGTTTTCACATCATGTTGGGTGGAGTTGAAACAGTTGAGGATATTGCTTTACCAACGATTGAAACGATAACAGAATCACAGTTTTTGAAAGAAACTATAACGGAATCAATACGCAATCTGCTATCTGACTATATTAGTGAAGTAAGTTTATTTGGTGTTAAAATTAATCTAAAGAAACTAAGGCAGGACGCAGGTGATATATCTCGCGGTTACCTCCCATTTTTAAGCAACGTGTTTAAGCAGGCAGAAAGGGAAGGCTATACCGGGATTATGGTTATATTGGACGAGATCAACGGGTTGGCTGGGAACGCTGGTTTTGCACGTTTTCTTAAGAACTTAGTCGATAAAAACGCCCTATCCGATAAACCTCTTCCTTTATTGCTGATTTTATGTGGTACAGACGAGAGATATAAAGAAATAGTGGCGCATCACCAATCTGTTGAGCGGATTTTTGAAATTGTGAAGATTGATGCAATGAATGAAATAGAAGCGAAAGAGTTTTATATCAAGGCTTTTCAGAAGGTTGGAATCATGATTGAAGATTCTGCATTAGGCTTATTAACTTATTTTTCGGGAGGTCTTCCCAAGCTCATGCACCTGATTGGGGATGAAGCTTTTTGGATTGCAAGAAATAAGGTAATTAATCAAGAAATCGCTTTGAATGCAGGCTTTGCTGCTGCGGGTGAAGTTGGCAGGAGGTTTATTGATCAACAGGTAATTAGAACAATACGTAGCAAAGACTATCGTAGTATTCTGAATGAGATTGCCGAAGGTGATCAATATTTTAAGAGAACAGACATTGAGAGATTACTTCCCGCTGGTAAGAAGAACAAATTGGATAATTTTCTACGCAGGATGAAAAAACTTAAGGTTGTTGCCAGTGGCATGGAGAGAGGCAGTTATGAATTTAGAGATCGACTAACCTGGTTGTAT
>CAYYHI010000168.1:0-7480 GCA_964471745.1 uncultured bacterium
AAATGATTATTTCGCACTATTTGGGGCGTAACTTTTCTTCGTTCAGCTTGCAGGTAATGCAGAGGCGCGAGGTCGGCACCAATTCGAGCCGCTTCTTCTGAATCGGTTTACCACAACTGTCGCAATAACCGTAAGTACCTTCCTTGAGCATATTGAGCGCTCTGTCCAGATACTTGAGATAGCGACCTTCACGAGAAGCGAATAAAAATGCCTTTTCACGCTCCTGGGCATCGGTTCCCTGGTCAGCCATGTGAAGCGAATAAGTCGAATGACTGCCTGAGTACTCCTGTACCGTGTTTTTCGTTGCTTCTGTCAAACGATCCAACTCGCGCAGAATCTTGTCTCGACGCAGAGTTATCAATTCCCGGAAAAACTGAGCATCCTTTGATGAATACAGTTCCGGTTCGGTAACTGTCTGACTTTCGGATTTATTTTCCGCTTTTTTTACCATCTCCCTTGTTTTACCTCTAATCAAACTGAATTTACTGTTATCTTCCCCGACAAACCACCTACATCGAAATCCATGCCTGAGGGAAGATCGGAAACAAACTCCAGCGAATTTGCCAGAGTCTCGATTTTAATATACTCCAGATGCGTAGTTATCGCACTGTGCAACTCGTCCCCGCCAATGAAATCTATCTTAATTCGTTGTGTAACTTCAAGATCAGCCTCCTTTCGCAGGTTCTGAACATGATGAACAAATTCTCTTGCCAACCATTCCCGGCGAAGATGTTCATCGACACGGTTGTTCACAGCAACAGTCAGATTCCCCTCCGAACGAACCCAGTAACCATCTTTTGGCACCTGTTCAAGAATAATTTCTGCTTTACTTACACTATTACCGGCTATATCAATCAACCCGACTTCGAGCACACGTTGGATGGCATCATCATCCAGATTGGAAATTCCCGCTGCTACTTCTTTAATGTTCCTGCCCAATCTGGGTCCAAGCTTCTGGAAATCAGCCTTTGCCCGGTAGCTAAAAAGTTCTGACTGGTCTTCACAATATCCTAATAGTTTAATATTAAGCTCATCGAGGATCAGGTTTTCGAGTTCCTCGTTGAACTTCTCGGAAATCCCGTAAACGACAATCTCCGGCAGCGGCTGCCTGACTCGGACGTTGCCCTCGTTGCGCAGTGAACGGGCGATGGTCACGATACCCCGCACCTTGCTCATTACCGTTTCAAGTTGTTCGTTGCGCGCCTGTGGGTCGCCTGTTGGCCAAGTCGCAAGGTGTACACTATCATTCACCGATGGCTCGTAAGCGCGCTCGATATTCTGAAATATGGTCTCGGTAACAAACGGTAGAAATGGCGCCAGCATCCGGTTCATATCGCACATTACTTTGTACAGGGTTGCATAGGCGGCAGCCTTGTCCTGGTCATCTTCAGACTTCCAGAACCTGCGTCTGGATCTGCGGATGTACCAGTTGGTCAGCTCATCAATAAAGGTGACAATTGCCCCAGCCGCTGAAGCGGCATCGTAATTCTCCAGCGAGGTTTCAATAGTTTCCCGAAGCCACTCCAGACGTGACAGTATCCAGTGATCGAGGATATGCTTTGAAGACGTATCATCCTTACCCGGTTTCCAGTTATCAACCCTGGCATAAGTTATGAAGAAGCTGTAGGCGTTCCAGTAAGGAATCATAACCTGTTTCAAACCTTCGATAAGCTCATCCTCACTGAACCGTTTGGCAACCCAGGGATTAACGGAGTAGAAATTCAAACGAACCGCATCCGCCCCATATTTCTCGCATACATCAATAGGATCGACGACATTGCCGCGTGATTTCGACATCTTTCGACCGGACTCGTCGGCAATTAATGAAGTGCAGATAACATTCCTATAACTCGACCGATCCGTCAGCAGGGTTGACGCAGCCAGCAAGGTATAGAACCATCCACGTGTCTGATCGATGGCTTCACAGATGAAATCACAAGGATACTGGTTTTCGAATATCTCCTTTGATCCCGGTGCAGCAGGATAACCCCACTGCCCCCAGGGCATGATTCCTGCATTGAACCAACTGTCGAGCACTTCCGATTCGCGCTGCATCTCACCGCCGCATTTACCGCAAGGGAGCGTAAATTTATCAATAAAAGGCTTGTGCAGATCAAAATCATCCGGTAGTGGTTCACCGCGCAGTTCAGCCAACTCAGCCAGCGATCCGGCACATACCTGATGACCGCAACTCCGACACGTCCAAATCGGCAGCGGCGAACCCCAGTAGCGGGATCGTGAAATCGCCCAATCAACGTTATTTTCGAGCCAGTTTCCAAATCGACCGTGCTTGATATGCGCAGGATACCAGTTGATATCCTCGTTCGCTGCAATCATCCGGTCCTTGAATGACGACGTGCGCAAAAACCAGCTACTCGTGGCAAAGTACATCAACCGTTCATCGCATCGGTAGCAGTGAGGATAAGAATGAGTAAACTTCTCTTTGCCCAATAGCAATCCCCTGGCGGCAAGATCCTTTAAAATATCGACGTCAAGATCTCCGTCGGCGAAGTAACGTCCGCTAAACTGTTCGGTTTCGGGTTTGCAATGACCTTCCTGGTCAACGTTCTTCACTAACGGCAGGTTATTCTCCTTGATAAGACGGAAATCATCCTCGCCGTAAAACGCCAAGTGAACAATACCGCTGCCGTCCTCGGCAGTTACATAATCATCTGCGATAACGTAATGCGCATCGTGTTCGAGGTTGTTCAAGAAATCCCAGAGCGGCTGATAATGCATTCCGGCAAGTTCACGCCCCGGTTTCCTGTCAACAATCTCATACTTACCAATCATCCCTTCGAGTGCATCCAAGCGGGCATCGGCTAAAATCAAGCGTTCCTGACCGGCTTCGACTGTTACATAAACCAAATCCGGATTCACAGCCAGGGCAACGTTTGAGAGCAGCGTCCAGGCGGTTGTTGTCCAGGCTATAAAGTACGTATTTTCGGCGCCTTTTACAGGGAATTTAACGAAAAGTGAGATGTCCGTTACATCCACGTAGCCCTGAGCAGTTTCATGCGCTGACAGTGTGGTACCACAACGGGCACAGAATGGCATGATCTTGTGCCCCTGGTAAAGCAGACCTTTGTCCCAGGCTTGCTTCAGCACCCACCAGTCTGACTGTATATATTCATTTGTTAAGGTTGCATACGGATTATCAGTATCGAGGAAACGTCCGATTCGCTTTATAGCTTCCGTCCAGGCATCCTTGTAACGAAATACGGTTTTTCTGCAGTAATCTATGTAATTATTAATACCATAGGTTAAAATATCACGTTTACTCTTGAGACCGAGTTCCTTCTCAGCGGTAAGTTCAATCGGCAGTCCGTGGGTATCCCATCCGGCTTTGCGTAGCACACGATAGCCCTTCATCGTGTAATACCTGGGCCAGAGATCTTTCAGGGCTGACTGCATCATGTGCCCGATATGCGGTCTGCCGTTGGTTCCCGGAGGACCGTCGTAGGTTATATAATCCGGACAGCCTTCACGTTCTCTTATCGAACGCTCCAATATCTTTCTCTCTTCCCAGAACTTCAGAACCTGGTGATCCAGTTCCGGGAAGTTTACCTTCGGACTGACCCGAACAGGACCATTCCCTGGTTTTTCAAGCCAAAGTATGGTTGGTTGTTTGTCGTTTTCCGGCTTTTTAGACATTCTTTGTGATTTCTCTAATATATTTATCTAAGTATCATCAGCTATCTAATGGAAACGCCTCATCGCTTAACACCCCTCTAATTATCTCCCCCATAATCTCCGAGCCGTTCCTGGCGCGTTCGAGGAGCACTTCAATATCCAGCGGTTCGAGACATTCAGGGAAGCATTCGTCCGATATCAGGCTTAAGCCCAGTACTCGCATGCCTCCATGTATGGCTACGATGACTTCGGGTACACTCGACATCCCGATCATATCCGCACCCAACATTCGCAACATCCGGTATTCGGCTCGTGTTTCAAAGCAGGAGCCGGGCACGGCAGCATAGACACCGCGTGTAAGGTGATAGTCGATCTTTCGCGCATGTTTCTCGGCTAAGGATATCAATTTATGATTGTAAGGCTCCATCATATCAGGAAAGCGTGAACCGAGCCGTTCGTCGTTGGGTCCTATCAACGGATTATCGCCCATCAGATTAATCTGGTCGACTATCAACACAATATCGCCGGCGCTGTACTCCGGATTCAATCCTCCCGATAGATTTGACAGAATAAGCGTCTTCGCGCCCAACATCCGCATGACCCTCACCGGGAATGTGATCTCCTGCATGGAATAGCCCTCGTAGTAGTGAAAGCGACCATCCATAGCCACAACCGACCTATCGGCTATTCTGCCGCTAATCAGTCTCCCATGGTGAAAATCGAGAGTAGTTTGCACAAAACCGGGGATTTCTTCGTAGGGTAGCTGCGCCTCCATTTCCATCCCTGCAGACATGGCGCCCAGACCACTGCCGAAAATCAGCGCGGCTGCCGGATCTTCCTTGAAACCGCGATCCTTGATGTAATTAAATGCTGTTTTAATTCTATCGTATAAGTTGTCTGTCATCGGCTATATCGGCTTTCCACTGAACTCAGGTTTATCTTCAGGATTAAGATCCTCATCTTCAAGAAGTTGAATCAGCTCAAACTCCGACCGCAGCAATGTCTTCAGCTTGCGGATGAAACTGTTGCGGCGCTCTGAAAGCATCTCTAATTCACGTCGAATGGATTCACCCTTTTTGTGAGCTTCAGCGATTATACGCTCAGCATCCAACTCCGCTTCCTTGCGAGCCAGATCAGCATCGCGTTTGGAGCCTTCACGTGCACCGCGCAGTGTCTCTTGGGCGTTGACCAGAGCCTCCTTCATGTTCTGATCCATACGCTGGTAGGTCGTAAGCTCCGATTTCAGCGCTTCGATCTCGATCTCCTGCGAGCGGACTTTTTCCGACAGCTTTTCAAATTCGTCAGCAACTGTTTCAAGGAAGCTGCGTACTTCAGCATTATCATAGCCGCGCATCGAGCGACCGAACTCCTGCTTTTTAATATCCAATGGACTTAGCAAGCTTCCCTCCTAAGACTATCATAGTCAATACTACAGGATGGTCTTAAACCGAAAATCGCCGTGCCAATACGAACCATCGTTGAACCAGATTCGATAGCTAACTCAAAATCGTTCGTCATTCCCATCGAAAGCTCCCAGCCTTCTGCAGGCAGCCCGAAGCGCTCGCATGTATCTGCACGTAACCGCTTGAGTTTTTCAAAAGAAGCCCCGATCAAGTTTCTATCGCCGGTCAGCGGTCCTATCGTCATCAAACCGTTGAGGTTCAATCCGGGCAGAGTCCTTATTTCACCGACCAGATCGATGAGACCGTCAGGTTGTATTCCGCTTTTTGTGGCTTCGTTTGAAACGTTAACCTCAATAAAGATCTCAAGTAATTTTCCGGAATCTACAGCCGTCCTGGACAATTTATTTGCAACCTTAACGCTTTCAACCGACTGGATCACGTCAAAAAGTTCAGCGGCTTTGGTTGCTTTATTTGACTGCATATGACCGACCATGTGCCACTTGATCTGTGATGGATCAAAACCGGCATTGCTTAACAGTCGCTTTACTTCCGGAATTTTTTCCTGAGCCTCCTTCAGCCGGTCCTCTCCGACATCTCGAAGACCTTCCAAAACAGCGCTGACGATCTTCTCCGACGGATGTCGTTTCGATACACCGACAATCTTGATCGAATCCTGCGAACGTCCTGCTTTGACGGCAGCAGCTGAAACGAGCTCTTTAACACCTGTAAAATTAGTATCCACAGTCCTTCTAATAATGTGTAAATATTTCTTTCAAAGTTTACTAATATATATATTTCCTATCCTTTATGCAAGATGTTTATCGTGGATACTGATAAATACAAACTGTTGCATTCTCTATCTGAAGACATTATCTTGCTACATTCTTATATTATATTACGGTTGCATACCAGAAGTTAGACATTTATAAGGTGTCGCAAGCATCAATGAAGCAGCACACTGATTTAAAACCCAACATCGTCGCCGATCGTAAGAATCTGAGATTCGATCCGTATGCCGTCCTGATTACAATTTACATCTCTGGACTGGTAATCGCACAGGTTCTCGCAAGTAAATTAACCGCGATCGATCTTCCGCTCGTCGGTCACCTGTCATTCACCGGCGGCGAATTAGCCTATTGCCTGACCTTTTTCGCCACCGATATCATCGCGGAAATCTGGGGCAAACGTCGAGCTGCCATGACCGTACTGTGTGGTCTCATTGCCAATATCCTGATCCTGGTCCTAATAAGGATAACAGTTCTGCTCCCCTCCGCTCCTTTCTGGAACGGCAGCGAAGCCTTTAACGCAGTAGTAGGCGCGACTTCACGCATTACTATCGCCAGTATTATTGCTTTTCTGATAAGCCAGTTTCACGATGTCTGGATGTTCCATCTGCTGAAAGGACTAACCAGGGGGAGGTTTCTATGGTTCAGGAACAACCTGTCAACTGCACTCTCACAAACTATAGATACGACGATCTTTACGGTACTGGCGTTCTACGGTGTAGCGCCGGTTTTCCCTTTGATAATCGGCCAATTAACGATAAAATTGATGCTGGCGGCAATGGATACACTACCGGTTTATCTTGCAGTGGGCATCATACGTCGGAGGTTTTCGGAATACATAGATGATACAGAACCGGTCGGAAAACCGGCACAGTGATACGTCACTGGATTTAACAACAATCTCGGAATAAACAGCATGTTGAAAAATGTAGAAGTGTCTCTCATCAGCGAGAGTTGGCTCGGTATCCTGGCTCGAAAGAAACGGGATATCCTGTTCAGCCGGGATAAAACTGCGCTACATAGTTTTATTGCCGTCTATGGAGGTTCAGTTGTGGGAAGAAATACAACCGCCTGGCAGAAATACTTCAGACTTGGGAAGGAACTGGCTCTGCGAGGGGCAGTAATAATAAACGGCGGTTACGGCGGTGTGATGGAAGCCACTGCAGCAGGTGCAAGATCTGTTGGTGGTGTGACAATCGGCGTTACATGCGATAATCTGCCGGAAAAAGAGGCAAATCCATACATCCTGCACGAGTGGAAAGTTGAACGATGGGATCAGAGACTGCTGACGTTGGTTTGGCTGTCGGATGGCTATGCAATATTACCCGGATCAAGCGGTACGTTGGTCGAACTGTCGATGGTTATTGAAACCCAGTTCAAGGGCTTTATTCCCGCTCGTCCGATTGTCTGCCTGGGAAGTTATTGGAAACCAGTTGTCAGTCGAATTGACGGTACGGAAGGGATGGTAAGCTATGCGCGGACGCCGAAGCAGTGTGTGGAGATGCTGTTGGATTATGATTAGTAATCGGATATTTAACAATCACCCTAAACGCAGTAAAGAAGGTTTCCGGCAGTACAAACGAGATACTTCACTTCGTTCAGTATGACCTATATGGATTGTGTTGTATACTCCTCATCCCTCATCCCTCATCCCTCATC
>CAYYHI010000169.1:0-7465 GCA_964471745.1 uncultured bacterium
GCATTTGAGGCAACGTCTCCAGCGCGGTTTTGAAGGCGGGAACATAGTGCGGCAGTCCGATCCGGGTTGTCATCTGCAAAAAGCTGTCCCGGGTGACGGAACGAGAAATCAGCACGAAACCCAGCACGAGAGTGAATGCGCGGACGTTCATGATCAGTCCGGCGCGAAGACCCTCGATGGATATTGGCAATCCGAGTATCATCCTCGGCTCTCTGCCTAACAGCAACCCGGCAAGCAGCACTACCGCCAGGCTGAACAACCAGAAGCGCGGTTTGCCCAACTTCCGGAACGCGCTGCGATCACGGTACAGTGCCATGACCAGAACCGTCCCGAAACCGATTATGATTGCAAAGTCCGATCCGGTCAGGGTGAGAATCAGGGAGATGACGACGATGATGAGTCTGAATATCGACGGTTTCTCAGCCACGCATCTCCTCCTCCCTGCTCAGTGCCGCAGCGCCAAGCCGCCAGCCGAAACCGCCTGCAGCAACTCCAACCAAACCAACAAGAATAAAGAACAATCCGACCACAAGCCAGCCCTGTCCGGTATGGAGATGGAGCAGACCTTCAGCTTTGGCGAGCAGGTTGATGTAGATCTGCCACAGATCCACACCGTAGATGAAGAGCTTGACGACCAGACCCTGCGTGACTGATGCGACGGTCACCAGGAAACCGCTGACAACTCCGGCAATCAGGGGTTTTCGGAAGATATAAAAGGCTGCGGTGACGATTGTGCCCTGTAACAGGATGGCGAACATCGGACCAAAGATCAATCCTCCCGGTGATAACGACCGCAGTCCGGCGCAGACAAGCGCGGTTCTGAGCGCGAAGCCCTGGCGTCGGACAAGCATCTGACCGGAGGTGAGGATGATGACGCCGAAGCAAGCCATGACAACGCCGGTCATTGGAATGCGTGTCGCAGTGAGGAAGGCTCCGAGAGTGATCTCCCCCGCGCCCCACAGCGCCCCGAACACCGCCGCTTCGCGCCAGGCTTGAGGGAATTGCTTTTGACGTGATATTTCTTTAGTCAATAACGGATGGATGAATGATTCCTCTGCCAACATTTTTTTATCGTTAAAGATAACACCGTTCATCCTGTTTGTAAAGGGGAAATATAAAATCCCCCTTTCATGAAGGGGGATTAGGGGGAATTTATCAACGTGGCACTCCTCCCTTACTATTGTAGGGAGGAATAAAGGAGGGGTCTCATTGGAAGTGTGTGGCGTGGGGTATTTATTTCTCAGGTTAATTTTTATTTAAGTAATCAAGTAAAGACTTGACTTTTTGCTCTTTTAGGTGTAGAATCAGAATTAATGCAGCGCAGTTACTTGGACGTGGCGATAAATAATACGATAACAGGATATGCGAACTGCTGGTTATAATTAAGGGAGTAGTTATGAGTGAGACGACCTTTGGCATTTTAATCACGTTTGTCGGTTTAATCTGGATTTGGATTATCGCGTTTCGTGAATCTCTTCTACAGGGAATCCTATGCATGTTCCTGCCTTTTTACATCTTCTATTACATTGCTGTTCGATTGAAGAAGACAAAAATACCTGCCATCATCGCCTCGGTCGGATTTGCGTTTACTATGATTGTTCTTATTGCTCAGCTTAAAGCGGAGGTTGCACCTGTTATCGGGAGATTTATGGAGGCTGCAGCGGCGAGGGATATTGACGCAGCGTATGCCTGCTGCTCATGGCAGGAACTCAGTATGACGGATATTGACGATTTTATTAACAACAACCATGTCTTGTTTGATGGCTATGAAAAGGTAATTGCAGAAAATTGGGATGTTAACATGGATGCGGGAGTCACTCAGGGCACCGCGTCCGGTTCCATAGTTTATGCAGACGACAGGAAAAGACCCTTTCAGGCTGTGTTACTACTGGAGAATGAAGACTGGTTGATAATAGGCATACACATCGGTCAACCGGGATCGCCGTAGAATTGAGTCTTAACGGCGGCGGGTAGCTCGGGCTATTTACTGCCAGTGTTTCGTTACGTGAAGAAAAATGGGGAACGAGTAAGCCGGGCACACCACCTTGTCTCTTCAGTTATAAACAGTCTATTCCCACGTTAGTACTAAAGTAATTTCGATTGAACCACTAGCATTCTCAAATTTATATTCCTCTATATATCCCTCTATAATAACAATTGAATCAATTCTGAATCCTGCTAATCCCATATAGTCATCAGCTGAAATATCATCTGCATCGTATAATTCAAACCAATAGAATTCATCCCATATTTGTATCTCATAAGGTGGATCAGTATAAAAACTAATGGGTAGGTTTGAAGGTGCAAGATCGACAACAGTCGAACTCCTTAAAATGATATTGTCGTCGTTGTCGGTTAACAAAAAATAGAAATCCGGACCTGAGCTTAAGTCCCAACCAGCACCATTTGCGTCTGTAAAAGGTATGTCTTCTATTCTTATATAATCAATAAATACCTTTCCAGGAGTGATAGTAAGATCCCGACGAGCTGTATCACTTTTTGCTGTAGTATTGTTCGTTGCAACCAACGTCACAGTATAAGTACCATATTCATCATAAGAAATGGATGGATTTTCCTGAATGGATGATCTTCCGTCTCCAAAATCCCAGTAGTAAGCATCTACATGTTCTGATTCATTCTGGAAGTTTATCGTTGCGGGTGTCACTGTCTCTCCCGACCAAGTGAACCATGCAACCGGATTAGGAACAGTCCCCGGACCGGCAGGATTGTCATCATCGCCTCCACCACAGCCAACTACGATGAAGATAATAGTAAGGACTGCGAGTAAAAAACCATCTCGCTTTCATAATACTTCTCCTTATATTTAGCTTGGTTTATATTGTAAACAGCTAAACGTTTGATATATTGAATGTAAATCTATTAAATCAGAATGTCAAGTATTAATTTAAACCTGCGACAACTTTGCGTTTAATTCTTTGAAAACCCTTGAGATTTCTTACTATCTTGTGCAGGCAAGTGACCCGGACAGCTTGCTGGACGGGTTTATCCTATCAATAACAAACCCCGCCGACCTTTGCGACCAGCGGGGTTTTCCAATTACTACATTGTTGCCTACTATTATTGGCAGTTAGGGTTATTAATACATACCACCCATACCACCGCCCGGAGGCATCGGCGGCATAGCTTTCTCATCTTCAGGCATGTCGTTAATCGTCGCATCGGTCATCAGCAGTAAACCAACTACCGACGCCGCGTTCTCCAACGCACAGCGAGCGACCTTCGCCGGATCGATCACACCGGCTTTCATCAGATCTTCGAACTTCTCGGTGCGGGCGTTGAAACCGAAGTTATCCTTGCCCTCGCGCACCTTCACAACTACCACCGAACCGTCCATGCCGGTGTTGGCGGCAATCTGACGCAGCGGCTCTTCCAGCGCACGTCGGACGATCTTGACGCCGAGCGCCATGTCACCCTCGAGCGTCAAATCGTCAAGCTTGGACTGGCAACGCAGCAAAGCCACGCCACCGCCGCAGATGATGCCCTCTTCAACCGCCGAACGGGTCGCATTCAGCGCATCCTCGACACGAGCCTTGGTCTCCTTCATCTCGATTTCAGTCGCCGCGCCGATGTTCAGCACCGCCACACCGCCGGACAACTTCGCCAGCCGCTCCTGCAGTTTCTCGCGGTCGTAATCGGAGGTTGTAACGTCGATCTGCTTGCGTATCTGTTCGCAGCGACTCTTGATATCATCGGTCTTTCCCGCGCCTTCAATGAGGGTCGTGTTGTCCTTGTCGATAACGACGCGCTTGGCGCTGCCGAGGTCGTTCACGACTGCATTCTCAAGCTTGAAACCGACTTCCTCGGAAATCACCCGACCGCCGGTCAGAACCGCGATGTCTTCCAGCATCGCCTTGCGCCGGTCACCGAAACCGGGAGCCTTGACCGCGGCGACCTTCAGCGTGCCGCGAAGCTTGTTGACGACCAATGTTGCCAGAGCTTCGCCTTCAACATCCTCAGCGATGATAAGCAATCCCTTGCCCATCTGAGCTGTCTTCTCGAGGATCGGCAGCAGGTCTTTCATCACCGAGATCTTCTTGTCATGGATAAGGATCAACGGTTCTTCGAGAACGGCTTCCATGTTGTCGGGATCGGTAATAAAGTAAGGTGACAAGTAGCCGCGGTCGAACTGCATACCCTCGACCAACTCGACGGTGGTCTCGGTGCCTTTGGCTTCCTCGACGGTGATAACGCCGTCCTTGCCGACCTTTTCCATCGCTTCAGCGATCAATCTGCCGATGGTCTCGTCGTTGTTCGCACTGATCGCGCCGACCTGGGCTATTTCATCCCAGTTAGCGCCGATGGGATTGGAAAGTTTCTGAAGATTAGCTACTGTAGCCTTGACAGCCGCATCGATGCCGCGCTTCAGTTCCATCGGGTTGGCGCCGGCTACCACGTTGCGCAGACCTTCGGCGAGGATCGCCTGCGCCAGAACAGTCGCTGTGGTTGTTCCGTCACCGGCGATGTCGGATGTCTTGGACGCGACTTCGCGCACCATCTGCGCACCCATGTTCTCAACGGGATCCTCGAGCTCGATCTCCTTGGCGACTGTAACGCCGTCCTTGGTCGATGTCGGTGCGCCGAACTTCTTTTCGATCAGGACGTTGCGCCCTTTGGGACCCAGTGTAATTTTGACCGCATCGGTCAGTTTATCGACACCGCGTTTCAAAGCCTGTCGCGCATCGATATCAAATCTTATTTCTTTAGCTGGCATAGTTTATTCTCCTGTAAATGTTGTTTACTTCTGGATCGCCAGAATGTCGTTACGCGAAACGAGAAGGTAATCCTCGTCATCGATCTTGATCTCGGAGCCGCCGTACTTGGCGTACACGACCCTATCACCGATCTTGACCAACTCGGACAGCTTCTTGCGGGTTTCGTTTTCCCTGATTACATCGTCACCGATGGCGACAACTTCGCCGATCTGCGGTTTTTCCTTGGCGGCGGTATCGGGGATGATGATGCTGCCGATCTTACGCTCTTCTTCTTCTTCGATCGGCTTGATGAGCACACGCTCATCGACTGGTTGTAGTTTCATTCTTTCTCCATATAATTGATTGTTTTATACTTATTACTTATTAGCACTCATCATTAAAGAGTGCTAATACATTAGGGACATAAATATATGACGCTTCATACCTATTGTCAAGTTGGAAACGTTATACTTTCGTTGTTTTGTAAATTTTTAGGAAAATTCGTGAAGGTTTCGCTTAAGATAAGGAATACGATTGAAACGAAAAAATGTTGTGGGGAGCATAGACACTCTTGTCTGTGCAATGGTCAGACAGGAGTGTCTAACCTCCCCAGATAACACGCTATTAACTCACCAACAAGTCACGAAGTCATGAAATAAGTTGAAAATCGCTGGAGATTAACCTTACAACTCTTCAACTTTAAACTTTTCAACTTTGCAGACTAACAACTCTTATCGTACCAACGCAAGCTTCTGATGTCCGGCATACTCTCCCACCGTCAGCCGGCAGATATATATCCCCGACGGCACGCCTGCTCCATTCCATACGATTTGATGCCTGCCAGCCTCCATCCTGCCCCTGACCAGAGTCGTGACCTCACGCCCGGCAACGTTGAAGATATTCAAGGAAACATCGGTCGAGGTAGGAAGTTCGTATGTTATGGTCGTGGTTGAGTTGAAGGGGTTGGGGTATATCGAAGTCAGTAGTATGCTCCGGGGCACCGAGGCAGGCGGTTTATTGCCGATCGAAAGAAGATACTGATCAAATGCATACCGCGCCCTACCAGCGTTGTAGTACAGATCGGTGAAATCAAATAGGTCAGGATCAATGTTTTCAAGGTCAGGTTGTGGGTTGTCTCTGTCGTGGAATCCCTCCGCACAGATGTAGGCAATCGTTATCGAGAACTTTTCGCCCGGATTCAAGCGGTATATGCGATTGCCTCCCCCATCAATATGATCAAAAATTCCCAGTGGACCCCAGGAAAGAAGATACCTGGCATCGGATCCATCGGCTAAAGAACCTACAAAATCCTGCTCCGGAATACGCCAATTGTGTGATTCGAGTATCTCTCCATTTATATCCCGGAAGACCTGTGGGTGAGACTCAATGTAATCCGAATCGCTCGAAAAGACCATGTCATAGTCGCGCTCCCGATTGGACATAAGGAAATATTTCCGGGCGTCACCCATGGGGGTCCCAAATTGGACTGTCCAATCATCGACTGCGTTGTCATCCTCCCAACTGGGACCAAAATCCAATTCGGGAACGCCATTGGACACCCACCAATTGAAGGATGTTGTCAGCCGCGGATTAGGTGAGTCGAGTATCATCACTCCGGATACTCCCGGCGCAGTGAAGTCATTGCCTTCCCCAACACTGCTTGGTCTGCCGTCATTATCGGCGATGTAAGCCAGATTGATTTCAGTCGAATCCAACTCGTCGTCCGGACCCTCGAAATAACGCCATTGATGAAAGCCGCAAAGGTCGTCGATATGTCTTTCACGCTCGTCACTCTCACCCACATCACCGTCAACGAAAAGACCGATATAGAGATTTTTGAGATACAATTGGGATATGTTCTCAATCTCCCATTCTATGATTATGAAGTCGGTAATATCTTCTTCATCCCACACCACGCTCTTCTGACTGATCCTGATGCCGAGCGGTCGGTGGAGGCTATCGACAGGATCGATCCCCACACTGTCAGGATTTGATAGAGTATCGAGGAAAGCAGAGAGAAATTCCTGCGGGGCAACCGCTTCAGGGCTGTAGATGTCGTTGCCGAGATAATCCTGAGCACCTTCAACGTTGGAACGTTCAGTAATACCGGAATTAGGCGCTGCTGTAAATTCTTTTATAGCGGGAGCTACCCAGCCATCTACACCCACTGATACACGGGGATACTCATGATCTTCTTTCTGGATCAGCGCTCCCACCCAAAGTCCTGCCTGGAAAAGATATTGCACACCCGATTCAGCGGGAAACTCACACTGCGGAGCCCAAGTTCCGGGGTATTCGGGATCCTCCATGCTACCCTGGTGATCGGAAGATTGATTGCCCAGGAACCCACGATTGGTGATATTCATCCAGACATTACCGATCCGATGAACACGATTGCTGACCAGTGATGAGTCGTTGCTTTCATTGATTGATTTGACGGAACCTCTGTCAGCGGAGAAACCTGTGGCTGTGACGGCAGACAAGCCTATCAGAGTACCAATGGAAAGCAAAATGACGGAAAGAATGATGACGTGAAAGGCTGAACGGAACATGACGACTCCTAAAAAAGGATTGGAGGTAGGCAAATATTTATAAAATCGTACTCTGTAATAGGTTAAGTATAAACGTTAATCACATCATATGCAAGAGGAATCCTCATCAGGAAAATTATTTAACGCCGAAATCATTAAATCAGAATAGCAAGTAGCCCTGATCCCTTGTGGTCAGGGGATGTGGGCAATGTGAATAGACCC
>CAYYHI010000170.1:0-7406 GCA_964471745.1 uncultured bacterium
AGCTCTTCAGCCAGCGTATCGGACACCTGGCTTTCGTTGTCAAGCCAAATTCTGTGTCCAAGGAAGTAGAATATAGAATCGAAATCCTCCCACATACTGGGGATGTTGCCCTCAAATGTTATATCGTCACCGCTGCGGCTTTCTTCCCACCTCTCATAGCGCGTGCTCCAGATACTGGCGGATAAATTGACATTTGAGGTTATCCGAGTGATGAAAGGCGCTCCGTAGTAAACCGGTTCCATACCTACCCAGTCCTGCCAGACGGTATCTTCGGAAGTGCGCTTAATCGCCTGGTTGAAGATCAGCTCGTGCAGGGCATCCTCTTCATCTTCCGGGTAATAGGTGTAATTGCTGTGCACCGATAAGACCAGGGTGTCCTCAAGCGCCACCGTGCTCAAATAAAGAAGTTCCAGGCGGTCATTTTCCAGGTTGAAGTTCACCAGTGAATCCGAGACTCCCAGTTCGACAGCGTCACCATCACATTCGCCGATGTCCGGTTCGCGTGTGAAGGTCAGTAGGTAGTCGTCACTGATCAATTTCAGGACTGCTGTAACGGTTGTAACATTAACAATCGTTACATCCTCGTCGACCTGGATGTCAATAGTGATGGAATCATAGATCGCCTCGCCCCAAGGTGGAACCCAGATGTCGGCTTGGAGTATTGAGAAATTGGCGAAAATCAGACAGGATGAAAGTATGAGTAACCTTTTCATGACAAACTCCCTCGATAGCAATGGTAAAACTCTATGAGAATTAAACAGCTTTCATGACTCAACAAATAATATAACACCCAAAGCATCTTTATCCAAGCAAAACCGAACTATTGATATAAGAATCGTCATGCGAAAACACCACCAAAATAAGCTCCCTTCGGATATATTCCGTGGTTATGGTTGACTATCCGCTGTTACTTTATTAACTTCCGACTGTGAATGATTTGAATTACAGGATGAAATCAACCCATCAAATCCCTTTTGGGGAAAGTCTAATGTTCCGTCGTTGATCCGACATAAGCTCCTCTCGGATCGGGAGGATTTGGCGCCGGGGGCAGGGCAACTGCCGGTCGGTGGTGATGCGACGGAGCGACATCGTTTATTCCTGATCGCCTTTCAGTCTTTCCACAACCAGCTTGTCCTAACTCCCCCTTTACATCTGTTTAGAACCCTTATTGCTACCTGCTATGGTAGTAACTGGTAGGTTTGACATCCCTGTCTGACTACTTATTATCCAGAGGGTCCGAGAATGTGGAAAACGCACAGAATCTCATCATTCCATCGAAAGATGGAATCCAGTAACGCATGTAATATCAGCAACTTCTCTGGATTCCAACTTCCGTTGGAATGATGAATCCTGAGACAATTTTGTATTCTCGGACACACTGTTTCACGGTAATGATAATAAATAGCTGACACAACCGACAATCCTGTCTGGTTCTTCAATAAAATAGGAGATTAAGAATGCTTCACCGCTTCACACTGTTGATCGTTCTCGTCAGTTTAACCTGTTTCCCGTTTGGCACGATCGACGTCCACGCCGACGACACTCCCGTACTCAAGATCGGGCACGTCGGTCACGACCATCACACCGCGCTGTATGTCGCCGCACTGAACGGGGATATGTTCAGTAAGGACTACGGGCTCTATCTGAAGGAGATCCGTCCTAAAGAGCTTTATGAGCTTTACGATGGGGATAACCTCGTCTGCGAGCTCGAACTCTACAAAGCCGGCGGCGGGTCCAAGATGCCCACCGATATGGCACAGGGGATCTTCGACATTGGCTTCGGCGGTGTCGCCGCAGTGGCGTTCTTCGTCGACAAGGGAACTCCGATGAAGATCATCTCCCCGCTGCACAGCAAAGGCGATATGCTCGTCGTGGGAAATGACCTTAAAAGCAGGATCGGAAGCTGGGACGAATTCGTCGATTTCCTGAAAAAAAGGAAGGAATCTCTGAAGGTCGGATTCAAGAAACCGAAGGCTATCGCCCTGCTGATCTTCCAGGGAGCGTTGCAGCACGAGGGAATCGCCTATACATTCGACGCTCAGGACAAGGATGCCAAAGTACTGCTCGTCAACATGAAAGGTGCCGGGAACCTCAATCCGGGGCTGCAGAACCAGATCATCGACGCCTATGTTTGTAACAATCCCTACTGCGCTGTCGCCGAGGAGAAGGGGATCGGAGCCTGCATCGCCGACCTTAACGACCTGCCACCCGGCTTGTGGAAGGATCATCCCTGCTGCATGATCGCTGCGATGGAGAAGGTCATCAAGGAGAAGCGCGAACAGGTGATGAAATTCCTCGAATTGATCGTCATCGCCACCGACTACATCAACACCGACCAGGATATTGCTGTCAGATCGGCTTCCCAGTGGATAGGCACATCGATCGAGGTCGAGAAGAAATCCATACCGACGTCAGGCTATCTGACCGATCCGAACGAGGCGTGGCTGCAGGGCATCTACACTTGGGTGCACATTATGGACGATCTCGGTCACATCAAGGGTGAGCTTCACAATAAGAGCGACGAGGAGATCCACGCCAAGTCGCTGGACCTGTCGCTGATCGAAGAAGCGAGGAAAAACGTCACGCAAAGAAAGGCTCAGAAATAACTTATTGAAAAATCTTTTACGAACATCACAGAGCTTCCTGCTGCCGCTTCTATTCCTGGCTGTCTGGGAGTTCTGGGCGGTACGGCTGGACAATCCCGCCCTGGTTCCGAGGGTTGAAGTGGTGCTTTCGGTTCTGGTTCATCCGTTCAGCGAGCTAATTGGCACCGGCACACTGGCGTGGAATACCGCAGTTTCGCTTTCACGGGTGATATTCGGCTTCTCTATAGCCGTGATATTATGCGTACCGTTGGGGCTTTGGATGGGAACCTCCAGAACAGCTTTCCGATTGGTCAATCCGCTGGTCGAGCTATTTCGTCCGCTCTGTCCGATTGCCTGGATACCGTTCGCGATGGCGTTTTTCGGCGTTATGCGCGTGCCGCAACTGTTCGGCGTTCGGTACAGCAACACGATACTCGATTCCGTGCAGGTTGGAATGGTCTTCATCATCTTCTGGGGCGGCTTGTTTCCGATACTGTTGAACACCATCTACGGTGTAACCGGTGTGCGTTCGCTGTGGCTTGAAACCGCGCGGATATTGGGCGCTTCACGCCGACAGATATTCCGCAAGGTTATCCTGCCGGCTGCAATGCCGGCGATAATGACCGGTCTGCGGGTCGGGCTTGGAATAAGCTGGATGGTGATTATCGCCGCGGAGATGCTGCCCGGCTCTGACTCAGGGATCGGTTATCTGATCATGTATTCATACGAGCTTGCGGAGATGCAGATACTGGTGGCGAGCATGGTTGTGATCGGTCTGATAGGTCTGGTTCTGAACAAGGGGCTGCAGCTCATTTCGACGCGGGTTTCAGGCTGGCAGGCACTGGAGCGGTGAACTATGAATAAATTGATACTCAAGGACGTCGGCAAGACTTTCAACGGCGAGAATTCCCGCAAGGTGGAAGCGTTGCGGAATGTCGACCTGACCGCGAGTACAGGCGAGTTCATCTCGATCATTGGACCGACCGGCTGCGGGAAGACCACACTGCTGCGCCTGATTGCCGGACTCGAACCGCTCAACGCCGGTCAGATCATGCTCGACGAACAGGCTGTCGAAGGCATCAACCGCGCCTGCACGCTGGTCTTTCAGCAGTTCTCGCTCTTCCCCTGGTTCAACGTAATCAGGAACGTCACATTTGCCCTGGAGATGCGGGGAGTTGAGAAGTCGCAGCGTCAGCGGTTGGCGATGTACTTCCTGAAGTTGGTCGGTCTTGAAGATGCAGCGAAAGCAAAGCCTTACGAGCTATCCGGCGGAATGCAGCAACGGGTTTCAATCGCCCGGGCGCTGGCGTATGACCCGGACATCCTGCTGATGGACGAGCCGTTCGGCGCGCTGGATGAAAAGACCCGTCAGAAGCTGCAGGATGTACTGATAGACCTGTGGCGGGATAAGCGCAAGACGATCCTGTTCGTTACGCACAACATCGACGAGGCTATCTATCTGGCGGATCGAATCATCGTTATGGCGCCGGATCCAGGACATGTGACGGATAATATTTCGATAAACCTGTCCCGACCGCGCAACCGGTTATCGGCGGAGTTTACCGAACTGCATATCAGGATCAGGAATATGCTTGAGATACCGGATTGATTGTGTTTTGAGTCTTTGGTTTACAATCGTTAATGTCACTCCTATATCAGAAAGTAGTGACAGGGATAAAAAATAGTGGACAGTCAACTTATTAATTGTCATTGCGAACCGACCGACGACGAGATTGTTTAACTTCGTTCGTAAAGCCACCAGCGGTCGGTGAAGCAATCTCTGAATGCAAGACAATTAGCGTAACAGTCCAGTAGTTCTATTTTAAACCAGTAAAAGGAGTTACATCATGAAATGCTTAACGGCAATTGTTCTAACCATCATTCTCATCGTGACGCTTTGCGTTCCTGTCGACGCGCAGATACTTTGGCGCAGCGCCAAGACCATGAAGCAGGGCTCGGTCATCGCCATGGCAGAGTGGTACTTGATGAACTGTACAAAATCGTACGATTGGACCGGCGACAAATGGGTGGATTTCCCGGATGACAGCAGCCGCGTTTATTCCTGTTATAACTTCATGGTCGGATATGGCATTTCCGATAGGCTTGAGGCTTCCATTCATATTCCCGTCCTGACCGTATCCGCCAAGAACGACACGATCGACAAATCCGCAACCGGCTTGGGGGACATTTTCCTGAAGACACGTCTCGCTCTAATTGAATGGGCAAAAGATAAGCATGGTCTTACAATGACGACTGCCCTGAGATTCCCGACAGGTAATTGGAACTCATACCCGTCTACTGTTAAACTCAATCTCGGTGATGGCTCTACTGATTTCGGTGTGGGTTTGATCTTTTCGACTGCCTGGATGGGGAATTTCCGTGGTCATCTGAAGTCGAACTGGTGGATCAACAACGTTAAATCCAGCGGCGACAACGTCGGCGATGAGCTTAAGACCATCGTAAAGGCTGACTACAACATGACTCCGAAAGTCATGCCATTTCTGACTTATATTTACTATTCCAAAGGTAAAGATAAGGATACAGATGGTATTGTACAGGATAAAACCAGGAAGATTAGTCACACATTTGTTCTGGGCGGCGTCTGGAAGCCCCAAAAAGGTGTGTTCATCCGACCCAAAATCGATTTTCCCCTCGGAGGCAAGGGCGGCAGTATTTATAGTTTCAAGCCGGTTCTTGACTTCTGGTATATATTCCAGCTTTGATCAGAATGATTAGGTCGTAAGTGAAAAGGTGGCGCTGTTGGCGTCACCTTTTCTTTGTAATGTAATTTGGGGACGCTAAGTTAAACAGGTTGTATTAGTGTTTCATAGGAAAAAGCAGGTTCCCCTGCATAATCTTAATTCGGTTATGAGCCGGAATGATAATTGCGAGTTAAATGGATATTCAATTCATCGGTTCTATTGCGATTTGTCCTACTATTTATTAAATTTATTAGTTGATTAAACAATTGGGAGAAACAAATGTCCAGAACGCCTTACTTAACGCTTATCCTGCTTCTGATCACTGCTGCTGCTGCGACCTCTGCCGCTGACTTCCAAGTCGCCAGGGACACCAGAGCTTCTATCACCTCGTCCGATAATCAGGCAATCGGTCTCGGCTTTGAACTCTCAGACCTTGAACGGAGTGAGGTCGTCAAGGATGGCGCGACATTTGAAACTTATGCTATCCCCGGTGAAGGATTGGCTCTCAGACCGGGGAAACCGGTTCTGCCCGCCATAACCCGTTTCGTTATAGTCCCGCCGGATGTGGGATTGGAATTGGTCGTCAAATCCGATCTGCCCCGTCGTGTGTCTTCCGATTTGGAACCCGCGCTGTGCGACGATGAAGTTTTCGGTGAAGCCGCACTTGAAACGTCTGAGATAGAAGACGAAAACCACCTGTTCCCACCGGTTTTTGCCGAGATGAGTGAACCGTTCATCATCCGCGGCGTGAGGCTGGTCAAGGTTACGACATATCCGCTTCAATACGATTCCAACACCGGCGAATACCTGCACCGTGACCATATCGAAACCAATATCCGCTATACTGATGAAACCCCGATCAATCCGGTTCGAGTTCCTATCAGACGTCAACGCAGCCCGAACCTCGTGAAATACATGAACGACCTGGCGATGAACGGCGGTCAGGTCGGACGCGACGACCCCGACTGCGACGTGGAACCGGAGTATATCGGACACTATCTGGTGGTAATACACGAGAACTGCCTGCAATACGCCGGACCGTGGATCGAATGGCGCCGCAAATCCGGTCATAAGGTCGACATCTACGTTCCCAGAAGCCCTTCGAACTCGGGAGAGATCGATAACGAGATTGAAGACAGATATGAAGCTCTTCTTGATGAAGGTAAGGATCCGTTTGAGTTTGTCATGTTGGTTGGCGACCGTTCCAGTTATACATATGGTCCAGCAGCGGGTTGGCAGCTCGCGGCATACGATAATAATCAGCACTCCGACCATGAATATGGTTGCATCGAAGGCAACGATCCCCACATGGACGTGGGTATAAGCCGGATGGCGGTCGGCAGCCCTCAGACGTGTGGGTTGGGATTCGGTCGTAATTTCCTGTATGAAGCCACTCCGGACATGGACGATACCACCTGGTTCAACCGTGTTTTGGTATATTCCCAGCATTGGGGAAACTCGCCGAACCAGGCGTGGCATATTTCTAATCCCACCAATGTCCGCTGGGGCGTTGCAGTTATGCAACATTTGGGATTCACAGAGATTACGCATTATGAAGATTACAACTACGATCAATACGGTGAGCGTGTGGGTCCCGTTATCCTGGAACACCTGAACGAAGGTTCCAGTATCCTGATCGGACGCGCAGAGAATTACTATCATGTAGCTCGTCCTGGTTATAATTACAGAGATTTTAACCAACATGCGGACGACAACACAAAATTTCCAATCAACATCACTGCCAACGGGCACGGCGAGTGGTCGGGCGATGTTATGTTCCGCACCGGGGCTGGCAATCATCTGAAGGGATATATCGCCACGACGTTCACCTGGAACACCCCATCTACGCTTCCCAACAATGCAATATGGGTTGAATACTGCAAGACCGTTCTGCTGAACGACATGCCCTTTGGTTGGGGTAATGCTGTAGCACTGACCGCCTATGAACGCTACCTCAATCAGGATCAACGGGGCTATCAATGGTACCGCGATAATTTCGAAGCCTGGGGCGATCCGGGGATACAGCCCTGGATCGGCGTGCCACGGCAGGTTGAAGCCCTGTTCCCGGAAACCATCACCCCTGAGGTCAGCATAATTCAGGTGCGGGTGTCCGACCGGG
>CAYYHI010000171.1:0-7369 GCA_964471745.1 uncultured bacterium
GCCTGCGAGCTTGTTGATGTAAATAGTATGCCGCAACTGATAGGAATGTTTGATTTCCACGAAACAGATTTGATTATTAATATCACATCGCCAGGGAAGACTGGTCGTTTAACCCTGACAGCAACGGATATAATCGACTCGCCTGTTCTGAGGGTCAAGTCAAAGGACCCTCATCGTTTGTTAAGTGGAGTATTGAATGAAAAATATCTCCCTGATTTCCTGGATGATTATGCCCTTAACCTGGAATTGGAGGGATTAAAAAACCGATTCAAAGTTCAACTGAATTTGGAATCGCTTTCCAACATGCGAAGCGGATCTTACCATGGTACGCTGACATACAAGGATCGAACCTTTAGTACAGAGGGAGACTTACGGTTAAAGACCGAAGCAGGCGATTATCTGAAGGGGAAAGTAGATGGAGAATACAATCCGAAGAGTTTGATTATCAGGAACGTCAATTTATCCGATGTCGTCAGTGGTAAAAGCCTTCTGCAAACCAGGTTTGCAGTAAATACATCGAGTTTGAGTTTCAAGGATATATTTTTCAATGCTGACAGTCTACCGGTTATCGAGCTCGCCAGGTTTTTAATTCCGGACATGGTTGAAGGTCTTGACGGTGTTCTGAACGCTGATCTGTACGGTCGCAACGATTCACTTCAATGGAAGGGAGAACTGCTGTTAAACCATCCCGATTCATCTATTCTAAGAGTGGAGACTGGAGGATCGTATAACGCCGGTCGATTAGTTCTGGATGAGGCATCGATAACAGATACAATGAAGGCGGTGAAGCTATTAACGCTGGGCGGTGCTGTTAATCTGAAAGAACGAACAGCGGATTCTTTAGTAGCAAGGTTTGATGAATTTCCGATACAGTCTTTTCTTGATCTTGTAGCACCCAGTGCTGCTAAACGAATCGGAGGTAAGGTCAACGCACGACTTGAGTTGGACGGTCCCTTCAACTGCCCAGTCATCGATGCCGATATGCATATTGTTTCCGGCATCCTTCATGAAAAATCCGGATATTGGATGAACCTCAGGTGTACTACCGATAATGACAGGTACGTTCTTGAAAGATTCGACTTCGGCAAGGAGATCAAAGGTCTCTTAAACATCTCAGGATACATGAATCGATTTAGTCGTGAATATTACTTTCAGTTGTCCGGTAATGATGTGGAAATCGGAACGTTATCCGAAACCATAACCGGGAAGGCGGGACCTCTCATCGGGAAATCCGATATAGACGTTAGAGTTACAGGAGTTGATAAGCCGCATTTAGTGGAGGCTGAGCTTTCCGTTTCGCCCGGAAAGATTGGTCCTTTGTCGTACGATAGTCTGAATGTAGAATTCAGGATTACCGGATTTGACGAGGATAATCCCGTTCTGAATCTGGAAACGGTAGAGATCAACTGGGGTGATGTCACAGGCTCATTTTCAGGGAATGTTTCTTTAATAAGGGAAGGTGAGATTGATGTAACCGGTTGCCTAAAAGGCAGGCTTCTCGGTTTGCTTCCCAGATTAACGGGATTCTTTTCCGGACCGAAAGGCGAAGGCGAGATATTCCTGAAAATCGGTGGGGATCTGTCCCGACCGAAAATAACCGAGGGATACTTCAACCTGACGGATGGTTCCATGAGGTTGAAGGATGTAGTCGAGAAGATCGATGGTCTACAGGTGAATGTCGAACTTGACCGGAACGGATTGATATACATCAACGAGCTTGAGGGATTGGGCAACGGGCAGTCGTTTTACTTCAGCAACCGCAGACCCCTGGAGTATGAGGAAGGAATAATTATCGGTGATTATGATTTTGGCATCATTCAGTTCGGTACAAGTCGGGAAGGAATCTGGACGGTGGTTCCATCGTTGATGAGACCCAACTGGGGCGGGTATCTTCGCTTAACCGGGATGGATAAGCAGGGATCATTCGAGTTCCACGGTCCGGCTGAGCGTCCCTGGGGTATTGGTGAGATCTGGTTGACGAGAGCTACCCTGACTTACCCGTTTATTTACACGGGTGCAAAACCAACCCCCTTTGTGCAGTCATTGCTGGGTTTGCTTGAAAGAATGCACTGGGATGGACGGGTTATTCCATACCAGGTCTGCAGGTATAACCGTGAAATTTCAGGGTTTGGGAAATCTGATCGGGAGTTGCTGGCGAATACCTTTCTGGACGTGGATGTCAAGGTTTATGTTGACCTGATGATCGACGACAATCACGAGGGGCTTCACTTTACCGGTTCGCTGCAGGATACGCTCCATATCCGTGGGGAGTTGACTTCCACCAAGGGGAGCGTCGAGTACCTTGACCTGACGTTTGATGTAGACAAGATCGGTGCAGTTTTCAATCCGGTGGAGCTTGAACCGATCTTTTACGGTGGCGTGATAACCAACGTAATTGATTCGACGGGCATCATGCGTGAAGTCAGATGGGTGATACGAAAGACCGACCAGGACTTGGGGTTGGACGCTTCGCAGTCTGATCAATACCTAAGCGCTAATCGGGGTAGATGGAGTGAAATTTCGTTCGTATTCGAGGATGATCAGCATCATTCGCAGGAACAAATACTGGCAATGCTCGGTTACTCTCCTGAAGCGCTGCCCGATAAGCTGGCTGATCTCGGGGGTAAACTGGTCTCTGATGTTACACCGATCCGCCGCTGGACAAGAAGCCTTGAGCGCCAGGTTGAAAGATGGCTGGGTGTTGACAGGGTGGATATCGACAGCCGAATCGCCCAGAATTACCTGCGGGAACAGTGGACAGCGGAGAACGAAAACCAAGCAGGGAATGAAGAGCGGCAGAACTTTCACTACCTTCGTTCCCTCGATCATTCGAGGTTGACCGTTGGGAAATACCTGTCACGGGATATATACATGTCATACACCGGCTCGCTCCTGAGCAATACCGATGCCTATTATGTCACACGGATCGGTGTAATACACACCTGGGACCTCCTGTTCAGGCTGCATCAGATAGCGCCGAACTTGATGCTGAACTATCGTTATGAATACGATAGCCTGACGAAATCGGACGACAGCAGGATATTTTTCCGTTTTAGCTATACCTTTAAGTAATTTACCCAAATCCAGCGATACTATTGTATGTTATGACGAATAGTTGGATTTATCGTGGTGTCAGGTTTCCCCACCTGACGCTTGAAACATCACTCTACCGCCACGTGAGGACACGTGGCAGCACGCTTATCGCTGGATTAGAGTAATTTACACCTGACATCACTTGTTTCTTAAATCAATTTTATGTACAATAATATGATATGTTAATTTCCAAGAAACCAGTCCTTGTTACACTTTGTTTAATCTGTCTCCTGTGGGTTGAGTTGTACGCTCAGTCCGACGAACAGTTCCGTCTTTTCGGTCTGAATGTCGAAGGCAACGACCGCACGGATACCGGTCTTATTATTGCGACCAGCGGTCTGGTGGTCGGTGAGAGACTCACCGGTGAGATGATCCAGGATGCAATTCGTCAGCTCTGGCAGTTGAATCTCTTCTCCGATATAAAGGTCATTGCCGAAAGCCAGGAGGGGGAGGGTGTATTTCTGCTCATTCGGATTGTTGAATATCCCCGACTGGAAGTGGTCGATATCGGTGGCGGTAAGAAGATCAGCAAGGATGACCTCGAAGATGCCATTGATCTCAATCGCGGGCAGGTGCTCAAGCCGTCTGATCCAGTCAGACTGCGGCGTAAGATACAACGGTTGTGCCGGGAGAAAGGCTACCTGCTGGCGGATATAAAGGTTGAAATCAGGGAAGGGTCTAAGGAGGGTCTGGCGAGTCTTTATGTCCGAGTGTCAGAGGGTAAGAAGGTACGCATTAAGAAAATTACATTTAACGGCAACGAAGCTTTTTCCAATAAAAAGCTGCGTAAACACTTAAAAAACACGAGACAGAAGTCACTTTTTCGTTCGGGTGTGTTCCATCGGGACAAGTTTGAAGAGGATCTGGAGATATTGATAGATTTTTATCGTGAAAATGGTTATAAAGACGCTCGAGTAATATCAGATACAACATTGTATTCGGAAGACAGGAAGCGGATGTTCCTGGTTGTAAAACTCGAAGAGGGACCACAGTTATATTTTGGGAAAGTGGAGTTTAGCGGATCCGATCTGTTCAGTGAAGATGAACTTAGGCGTCAACTGCTGTTCAAACACGGTGAAGTTTATAATCAAAAGAAATATGATATAACAGTAAGGGAAAATCTCGGATCGCTTTTCTATGACCGGGGATATATATATGCGCAGGTACAGCCCACTATGACGCCGGCTGGAGGTGACACGCTCGATGTGAATATTCACCTTGAAGCCGGAAACAGGTTCAGCGTACGTAAGATCCATGTAACCGGGAATACGAAGACCCGTGAGAAAGTCATTCGTCGTGAGTTTGTGCTGAAACCGGGTTACACGTTCGATGTTTCCAAGCTGCGACGGTCGGTTCGTGAAGTGGCTATCCTAAACTATTTCGCCGACGTACAACCTGATCTGGAGGATGTGAGCGAAGACGAGGTGGATCTCTGGATCAATGTGGAGGAGAAGCCGACTGACCAGGCGAATGTTTCGGCAGGTTACAGCGAGAGGGACGGCATGATCGGCTCGCTCGGTTTCGCAGCGTCGAATCTTTTCGGAACCGGGCAAACGCTGAGCTTCGACTGGAACTTCGGAAAACAGTACGGAGCGTTTTCCGTCAGTTACACAGAGCCATGGTTTCTGGACACCGAAACCTTGATTGGTGGCTCGTTCTATCATGTAAAGCGCAGGTGGACCGAAGGTTTTACTGAGAAACTGATCGGTGGTTCTGTTCGACTGGGTCGTCGTTTTGAATGGCCTGATGATTATTTCCGGGGTGACTGGATATACCGCGTTGAGAGGTCAAGGAACATCAATATCAGCGAGTCCATGAAGAGCCAGGTAGACTCAACCGTTCGTGTTTCGAGCTCGCTGACACAGATCATCACCAGGGACAGCCGTAACTTCGTGGAATTCCCCACCGCGGGATCGGTTGTCAGTCTTTCCACCGAGCTTGCCGGCGGACCGATGACAGGGGACGACAAGTATCACAAGCATATCTTTTCCGTTGAATGGTATACGCCTCTCTTGCCCAGGTTGGTTATGTATAACCATTTCCTCTGTGGTTTTTTAGCCAGCCTGACTGGCAACGCTTATGACATACCTCACCTGGAATACTTTTATATGGGCGGCGGTGGCATCTCGCTCGGTACATCCCTCAGGGGTTATGAGGAGCGTACGGTCGGACCCCCTTCGTCAAGCAGCAGTTCAGCGGCTGGAGGCAAGTCGCAGCTCAAAACAACAGTTGAGCTTAGGATTCAGATGGTCGATAATCCGACCATTTACGGGCTGGCGTTCGCTGAAGCCGGTAACACCTGGCTCAACTTTGATCGAACCGACCCGTTTGATTTGCGGCGTTCCGTCGGTTTGGGGATCAGGTTATACATGCCGATGATCGGGTTAATCGGGCTTGACTACGGCTACGGCTTCGATCCCGATGTTTCAGGCACGAAACCGGGCTGGATACCACACTTCCAGTTCGGCAGAACCTTCTGATATAATTCGAGAAATTTACAGGATTTACAGAACCGCCGGATTTAACTTCGGCTTACCTAATAAATTGGAGGGATAATGAAGAGAGCACTATTTTTCCTGATTATGATGCTAACCTTTACTGGAGCGTCGTTCGGTCAGGAATTGAAGATAGGGGTTGTGAATTCCGATCTGGTTATGCAGACTTACCCGGAATTCCGGCGCGCTGAAGAGCAGTTAAATCGTGAAGTGGCTTCCTGGCAGGAGGAACGTGCCGATTGGGAGAAGAAAATGACCGCTGCTCAGGAGGATATCGCCGTAAGAGAAAGTAAACTCCAAGCCGGTCAGTCAACCTTCAGCGAAAAACGAAAAGGTGAGCTTAAAACTCAGATAGATTCGATGAAGGTCATGTTACAGCAGCAGTTTCAAATGTATATGGCTGGTGAGCAGGAGCGATATAACAAACGGCGCATGGAACTATTCTCCGAGGTGCTCGAAATCGTCAACGAAACAATTGAAGAGATCGGTGAAGAGCAGGATTATGATTTTGTCCTGGACGGCAGCAGCGGTACTATTGTTTATGCAAGGGAACCGAACGATATTACCGATGAGCTGTTGCGTCTGTTGCAGGATAAATGAGCAAGAGTAGAATAATGGTTGATACCATTCACCGCTTGCTGACGGCTTTCTGTTTATTTACGTTGGTAGCCGGATGCGCCTCTACCGGCGGTGGAACAGGTGGCGGCGGATCGGGTAGCATGTTGCCGTGGTCGACATCCGGTTTGAAGATTGGTTATATTCGGTCCGATGAGATATCAGAGAAGTATGCTGATTACAGGGATGCGGATAACGCCCTGCGAACCGACAACCGGAAGTGGCTGGAAGAAGTTGAAAGCATGGGAAAGGGGATAACCCGCAAGGAGGGAGAGTTTGAGGAGTTGAGCCTCATCCTGAGCCCGGAGCGCAAGAAGCAGTTGGAGGATGAGCTCGTTGACCTCCGCAAGGCTTTACAGAAATTCCGCCATGAAACTTGGTATGATGAACATAGCCTGTATATCAAGCGGCGTCGCGAACTTATGGAACCAATAGATGCACGGGTCAACGATGCGATCTGGAAGGTAGCAGAAGCCGAGGGATTTGATATTGTGTTTGACACTGTGGCTGGGAATATCGTGTTTGTCAAGCCGGAATTTGATATAACTGATAAAGTGCTGGAAGAGCTTCAGGAATGAGAGCGAATCCGATAAAGGTCGGTGAACTGGCAGAACGTCTCGGATGCAGGATTGAGGGTAGATCCGATCTGAAACTGACCGGTATCGCTACTATCAGGGACGCGGGGCCCGATCAGCTGACGTTCCTGGCTAATCCGCGCTACCGTAAGGAGCTGTCTGAAACAAGAGCCGGAGCGATAATAGTTGCAGCAGATGAAGAGACACCGCCTGAGATGATACGAATTGTGTCGGACAAGCCTTATATTGATTTCCAGCAAGCCCTGGGAATACTCTACCCGCCTGAAACACCGGATATTGATATTGGTATCGACCCTCTGGCGAGAATACATGATTCAGCGATCATGGGGAAGGATATACGATTAGCTGCATTTGCGGAGGTCGATGCCGGTGTTGTTATGGGCGATGGTTGTATGATTGCCAGTGGGGCTTATATAGGGCGTGATGTTAAAATAGGCAACGAATGCCTAATCGGATATGGTGTTGTCATTCGCAGAGATGTGGAGATCGGCAATCGTGTGGTTATCGGCGACGGAACTGTTGTAGGTTTCGACGGATTTGGCTATGCGCTGGATGAAAGTGGCTATCACA
>CAYYHI010000172.1:0-7368 GCA_964471745.1 uncultured bacterium
TCGGGGACAATGGTCACCTGACAGGCGTGGAGAGTCTATCCTTGAAGTTGGGCGATCCGGATTCCAACGGTGGTGGAAGACCTGTTCCTATTGAGGGTTCGGAAGAGATCATTCCTGTTGACCTGGTCATCCTGGCGATTGGGATGCGCTCGGGGACCGCACCATTTAGCGAGGAACTTGATATAAACAGCGACGGGACTATCCCCGTGAATGCCGAGACGTTGGAGACCTCTATGCCCTCGGTCTTTGCGGGAGGGGACGGCGTCACAGGTCCTTCCGGCATTACCAAAGCCATGGGGCAGGGCAAGCGAGCGGCGTATTACATCGACCGGTATCTCCAGGGCAAGCCGCTCGTCGACATCATCTTTGACGAGAGGCTCCCTGTTATGGATAAGAGTTCCGTTATCAGCCGCTTAAAATCAATATCAAGACGTGAACCCTCCATGCAGTGAAAGTGTGAGGAACATTAAGTACAACTTTGTTATTAATCGCATTAGATAGAAGCTGCGGTTTTATCTTGTAGGTAGCACAATCCTGTTTCACCTGTACTGACAGGACTATGGGACTTACTACCACAGTTGATTTTAAACTTTAAATCTATAGGACATGATGACACTCAAGGAAGTAATCAAGATTCTCGACTGCCAGGTTATAGTAGGTGAAGACAAACTGGATACCGAGGTAATAGTGGGGTGCGGCTGTGATCTGATGAGTGATGTGCTGTCCTTTATAAAGCCCGAAGCCATGTTGTTAACCGGTCTTAATAACCCTCAGACCATCCGCACCGCCGAAATGTCCGAAGTAAAGGTTGTCTGCCTGGTAAGGAATAAAACGCCCAACGATGATATGGTAGCCTTAGCCGAGGAAAATGGGATTATTCTGCTGGCAACATTTCTACCCATGTTCGAGGCATGCGGCAAGCTGTATAAGAATGGCTTGATGGGGCATTCTGAATACTACAAATGAAGCTGGAGCGAATGATTTGGCTGATAAAAAGGACATTACCAAGGTTCAGGAATTAGTCTATGAGATGAAGGTGGAACAGGTTATGACCAAGGACATCATTACTGTAAGTCCACATAACCTGATGAGTGAGCTTCGTGTCCTATTGCGAGATAAACGCATCTCAGGTGTTCCTGTAGTTGAAGATGACAGACTGGTAGGTTTGATAAGTATTGAGGATTTTATTAAATGTCTGGCTGAAGGCAGGATGAACAGTCTTGTTAAGGATAGAATGAGTAGCAACATTGATGCTCTATATAATAACGAACCGCTGGTCCGCGCTGTGGAAGAATTTGATCGGTTGGGATATGGACGTTATCCGGTGATCGACAGGGAAAGTAAAAAGTTGGTGGGTATAATCACAAAAGGTGACATTATTCGTGGTCTGCTTAAGAAGATAGAAATAGACTACCATGAAGAGGAGATTCATCGCTATCGAGCCAGTCATTTCTTTGAAGATATCATCGCCGACGAGACTATTCTCATATTCAAATACGAGGTTGTCGGCAAGGATTTTGACCGGGCTGGGCAAACATCCAGTGGACTTAAAAAGTCCTTGCGGAGGTTGGGGATACCCTCGAAGATTATCCGTCGCGTTGCAATCGCCACCTATGAAGCTGAAATGAACATTGTTGCTTTTACCGAAAGGGGAGACATCACTGCCCGTATAACCCCCGAGAAAATCAAGATTGAGGTTGTAGATTCAGGACCAGGGATACCTGACGTTAAGAAAGCAATGAAGCCGGGCTTTTCAACGGCGCCCGACTGGATCAGGGAGCTGGGATTCGGAGCTGGTATGGGCTTGCCAAACATTCAGAAGTGCTCCGATACGATGAGTCTGGAGTCTTCCGAGGGTGAGGGAACCCGACTTGAATTTGTCGTTCATTTAAATGAGAATATAGAAAATGCTTCTGAAAACAATCATTAAAGAATTAGGACTCGAAGTGAAGACTGACAGCGGTAATATCACCAATGAGGTGACAGGAGCCTATGTCAGTGACTTGTTAAGCGATGTTATAGCCAATAGTGAAGCTGGTAATATCTAGATTACCCTACAGTTACATCCCAACATCATAGCTGTAGCTACTCTCAAGGAACTCGCGGGTATAATCCTGGTGAACAGTCGCCAACCGGAGCAGGAAACCCTTAAGAAAGCTCAGGAAGAGCAGATCCCTTTAATGACAACTGAGCTGTCGGCGTTTCAACTGGCGGGAAAGTTATACAAGTTGATTGGGGGATGCTGAGGGAATTCATAGCCGACCTTCATATTCACACATGCCTATCCCCCTGTGGGGATCTGGAAATGTCCCCACAGGGGATCGTGAATGAAGCGGTGATTAAGGGGATTGATATTATTGCCATCTGCGATCATAACACTACTGAAAATTCAATCGCCGTTATAGATGCATCGAAGGATAAGGGTGTAAGGGTTCTGCCAGGTATTGAGGTTACAACTAAAGAGGAAGTTCATATTATCGCACTGTTCGACAGTGTTGATGATGCGAATAAGATGCAGATATTGATCTATGACAATCTGGAGGGGGAAAACGACGAGCAAACCTTCGGGATGCAGGTGGTGGTCAATGCGGTAGGCGAGGTTCTGAGGTTCAATAAGAAGCTGCTGATTGGAGCTACAAACCTTTCCGTTGAGATGGTAGTCGATCATATCCACTCCTTCAGTGGATATGCAATCGCTGCGCACATCGACCGGGAAGGCTTCGGGATTATTGGACAGTTAGGATTTATACCACCGGACCTGCGATTGGATGCCCTGGAGATTTCGCCCAGAATGAAAATGGAAGAAGCACGAATGCGATTCAGCGAGTATCAGAAATTTCCTTTCCTCTGTTCTTCTGATGCTCACTATTTAGGCGATATTGGCAAGGGATCGACAACGTTTATGCTGGAAGATACGACATTCGAGGAAATCAGTATGGCGTTGAAAGGTGAAGAGGGTAGAGAAATTCGAAACTCGAAATCCTAAATACAAAACAAGTACGAAATTAGAAATTCGAATTTAACAAAATGGAAGATTTATCTTTACACATACTTGACGTTGTTGAGAATTCCATAAGAGCCGGCGCCAATAAGGTTGAGATCGAGATAAACGAAGATTTGAAGAATGGATTGCTTAGAATTGAGATTGCTGATGATGGGAAAGGTATGGACGCCAGAATGCTTGAAAAGGCGCTCGATCCGTTCTTCACCACAAAGACAGTGCGAAAGGTGGGACTGGGTCTGTCGCTCTTAAGAGAAGCGGCAAGAGCAGCAAACGGAGACCTCACAATTCAATCGGAAATTGGTAAGGGAACGAGTGTAAAAGCGACATTCCGGCACAACCATATCGACCGAAAACCGATGGGGGATATGGAAAAGACTATGATAAGTCTGATAATTGGCAATCCGGATGTTCACTTCAAGTATCTTCACAATAAGAACGGGCGAAAATATCGGATGATAGATACTGAAAAATATAAGGCAGATGGTAAACTGTCATCATTGAGCACCGGAGAACTAATACACCTGGTCAAAAAAAGCTTAAAGGAAATATAATGGAAATCGATAAGGTTCAAGAGATCATCGAAAGATGGGAGAAAAGAGAAGATCTTACGATCGAGATGCTTCATGATGTGCAGTCCGAATTCAACTATTTACCTGAGGATGCACTGTCCCAGATTTCGGAAGAAGTGGGGGTGCCAATCAGCACGCTCTACAGTGTGGCTACTTTCTACCGGGCTTTCAGTCTGACACCGAGAGGAAGGCATATGATCTCTGTTTGTATGGGAACCCCGTGTCATGCACTGGGAGCCCCAATCGTGGTCGAAGCACTGGAAAGACAACTGAATGTCAAGTGCGGGGGGACAACGGATGATATGAACTTTACACTTGAGACAACCGGGTGTGTGGGTACCTGTGGTTTAGCGCCGGTTATAATTGTTGACGATGAACTTTATGGACCTGTTAACCCAGCCAAGGTTTCAAAGCTCGTGGATAAATACAAAAACCAAAAGTAAGGATGGGGAATGCCGAAATTAACCCTGAAAGATCTGGATAAGATCAGCGAAAAGGTGCGAAGGACAAGGAACCTTCGTGAGGGAGCCGGTCGAGCCAAGATCACCGTTCATATGGGAACATGTGGCATTGCGGCAGGTGCCCGAAAGATTATGGACACCTTGCTCAAGGTTATCGAGGAGAAGGATGTGAAAGATGTTATTCTGACCACTTCCGGGTGTGCCGGGCTCTGCAGTCGGGAGCCGATGGCAACCGTTGAATTGGTTGGGGAAACGCCAGTGAAATATGTCGATCTCACTGAGGAGAAGATCAGCAAGATCTTCACTGACCATGTTCTAGGCGGCACTCCCGTTCAAGAATATGCATTAGCTATCGGGAGTGAAAGGACTCAATAGTCTAACTAAGAAACGGAGATTAAAAAGTTGAAGCCTTATCGCGCTAACGTAATGGTCTGTGCAGGGACCGGATGTGTTTCAAACCACTCCCTTGACATTAAAAAAGCGTTTGAAGAGGAGATCAAGAAGCGCAACTTGGAGGATGAAGTTCAGGTTGTAACAACGGGATGCAACGGGTTTTGCGGTGCCGGACCAATCGCTGTGATACAACCTGATGGGATATTCTATCAATTTCTGAAAACTAAGGATATCCCTTATCTGGTTGAGGAACATCTCCTTAAAGGTAGACCGGTAAAGAAACTGATGTACGTTCCTCCGGAGGAGGAAGTTCCGATACCGAAGATGAACGATATCAATTTCTTCAGTGGACAGATGCTGGTTGCCTTGCGTAACCGTGGTATGATTGATCCCGAAAACATTGACGACTACATCGCCAGGGATGGATACCGCGCATTGGCAAAGGTGTTGACAACGATGACTCCAGACGAGGTCATAGAGGAGATAAAGGCATCTGCGTTGCGCGGTCGTGGTGGAGGCGGGTTCCCCGCAGGAATCAAGTGGGAGACCTGCAAGAAAGCGGAAGGGGAGCCCAAATATGTTATATGCAACGCCGACGAAGGGGACCCCGGTGCTTTCATGGACAGGAGTATCATCGAAGGCGATCCTCATTCGGTTCTTGAGGGAATGGCAATCGGGGCTTATGCCATCGGTGTTAGTCAGGGATACATCTATGTGCGTATGGAATACCCCCTCGCCATCGAGCGTTTTAAGATCGCCCTTAAACAAGCCAGGGAATATGGGCTGTTGGGGAAAAACATCCTCGACACCGGGTTTGACTTCGATGTCGATATAAGAAGGGGCGCCGGCGCCTTTGTCTGTGGTGAATCGACTGCTCTCATGGCATCGGTTGAAGGTCGGATCGGAGAGCCCCGTGCCAAATACATTCATACCGTTGAACATGGACTATGGAATCGTCCTACCTGTCTTAACAATGTCGAGACTTGGGCAAACGTGCCGGTAATTATCCTTCGTGGGGCGGAGTGGTTTACTTCAATCGGGACGGGGGATGTCAGCGAGAATCCATGGGGCGGAAGCAAGGGCACCAAGGTATTCTCCCTTGCAGGCAAGATAAATAATACCGGTCTGGTGGAAGTTCCCATGGGCATAACCCTTCGTAAGCTTGTTTACGAGGTCGGAGGCGGCATACCCAAGGGAAGGAAATTTAAGGCGGTGCAAACCGGCGGACCATCCGGTGGATTTATACCGGAGGAGCTCCTGGATTTACAGGTTGACTTTGAGCAGCTAACCGAGGCAGGATCGATGATGGGCTCCGGGGGTATGGTAGTGATGGATGAGTCCAACTGCATGGTTAATATGGCATTGTACTTCATAAAGTTCCTTATCGGTGAAAGTTGTGGAAAGTGTGTACCATGCCGGGAAGGACTGCGGCAGTTAGATTATTTCCTCGAGAAGATCATCCAAGGCAAGGGCGTAATGGAGGACTTGGACGAGATCGAGAGTATTAGTGAAACGATGATGACAGCATGCCTGTGCGCACTCGGCAAGAGCGCACCAAATCCGGTTGCCTCGACATTAAGACACTTCCGCGATGAGTACATTACTCATATCGAGCAGAAAAAGTGCCCGGCGGGTGTATGCAAAGCGCTGATCAGTTATGAGATCAACGAAAGCTGCATAGGTTGCCTGCTATGCTTGAAACAGTGTCCTGAAAATGCCATCAGCGGTGAAAGTAAGAAGCTGCATATTATTGACCAGGATAAATGCACCAAATGCGGTGTCTGCTTCTCGGTCTGTCCTGTGGACTCCGTGGATATAATCTCCGGAGGGGAGATGGTCTATCATCATAAAGCCTCAAAGGTTGAGAAATGAGAAGGAAACGTCAGTATGACCGAAGTTAACGCTACACGCGAGACCAAGCCGGAAACAGTTCAACTGACCATTGACGGCATCTCGATCGAAGCTGAAAAGGGTAAGACCGTCCTCGAGGCGGCGCGAGAAAACGACATCAAAATCCCTACTCTCTGCTACCATCCGGGTCTCGAGCCGTTCGGAGCGTGTCGGTTGTGTATTGTCGAAGTTGCCAAATCGAGTCGACCCGGTAGAAAAAGGTTGGTAACGAGCTGTCTCTATCCTGTAGAAAATGGTTTGGTTGTCGACACACAGAGCAATGTGGTTCTTAAACACCGCAAGATAGTACTGAAGTTGCTGCTTGCGCGGGTGCCTGAGTCGGATGTGATTCGACGACTCGCCGACGAATATGGCGTTCACGAATCTCGCTACGTTGAACGGGAGGATGCCGACAACTGCATTATGTGTGGGACCTGCGTGCGAGTCTGCAAGGCGATTGGCGTAAACGCCGTTACCACCCTATCTCACGGACTGGATAAATATGTTGATGTTCCGAAGAAGGATGTCTGCATCGGCTGCCTCACCTGCGCGCTGAACTGCCCGACCAACGCTATCCCCTTCGAGGAAACGGATGGTAAACGTCGGATCTGGGGCCAGGAATTCAACCTAGTCCTTTGCTGGTCCACAGGTGAACCCATCGGCACCCCGGAGCAAATCGAGCATATCGCCAAGCACTCCGGTCTCCAGCTTGACTCTTTCCTCAAGAGTGCCAAGGCACGTCTAAAGGAGAAAGCTGCCGAGTCTGTTGGGGCTAAATTATGATCCTTAACAAATTGTAAATAGAGATAATATATGGCAAAGCGACTGATTTATACACCAAACCGCTGCGTCGATTGCAAGAGCTGTGAGATGGCTTGCAGTTTTGTCCATACGCAGGACATCACAAATCCCGCCATGCCCCGTATCTGGGCATTCACGTTTAAAAGGGATATCAAGGCAGTAAGTGTCTGTCAGCAGTGCGAGGATGCCCCGTGTCAGAAGGTTTGTCCGACCGGTGCGCTGGTTCGTAATCCGGCAACCGGTGCCATCG
>CAYYHI010000173.1:0-7202 GCA_964471745.1 uncultured bacterium
TTCCTGTCACATCAATAGAAAAACACGATTGACTGTCTATGCATACAATTGCCAGTCCTTCGTAAAAAGAACCAGCTCTAATGAACTGAGGCTTGATAACCACCTTCCCGGTCTTATCGATATAGCCATGTTCTGAATGAGGTCGATTATTGATGAGAGGCTTCTGCCACTGCTGAATGGGAAACAGTTTCTCCGACTGTTCCTGCTTTTCGCTCGTCAGTTCCTGTTCTTCACTTTCCCGCTTCTGTTTCGTACATCCACACGATGTAACCAGAACAGTAAAGCAGATAAAGAAGAATAGCGCTCTCATTCTCGTTTTATATCTCCGTGTTATCTAAGTATATGCGCTTATTAAGAGCGGGTTACCCGATCCGCCAGCTGGCGGATCGGGTCTCAATAATGTGGACAACTGAAGCATACCCCTGCGAAAGCAGGGATTGTCCCTCCCCGATTAAGGATTGACCAAGTTGTGCTTGCGAATCCAATGGTTCGTTCGACGCGACACTGTTTCCGGATTTGCCCAGGGTAACATGCGGCAGAGCAATTCGTTCAATTGCGGCTGCGGCATCGATTTCCGGTGGCTGGATATAACTTGCAGAGCAACCGCATCGATCACCTTCGTTGCGATTCGTAACCGTTTGACATCCTGCAACACCGGATTGGTATACTCAGGTGCGTCCTCGGTCTCCCAATCAATGGGTTTTCCGGTGACCGCGGAATATAAAACGAGGGGATCGATATCGGCTTCGTTGGGCCATGCGATCGTTCCCAATTCTTTTATGACCCGGACACGCCTGAAGTAGGTCTTGTTCTGCAACGGTTTGAAGACTCCTTTGAATTCAACAATCTTACTGATGTCCACTTCACCAGTAACACCGTCGTCAAACCTCAGCCAGAGTCGATAATCTCCCAGTGGTTTGACTTTAACTATATCGTAAATCATTTTTACCTCAAAGGTTCAATTGATATTGGCGATTTCTTATCCTTAACGATTCGATTCCAGTTTATCATCAGTTCCGCCTGGTGGAGCAATGCCCATTCAAGCACATATTCCCAAATCCGATTTGGTAGTTTCCCATCCCTGATATTAAGAGATGATATTAACACTGCAGCACGATGCTCACTATAACGGACATGAAAGTGTGGTGGATTATGCTCCCTGGTATACATCGTGATTACTATTCCGAAAAATCTGCTTATTTCAGGCATAGCTCAGCTATTATTGCATTACCTCCCCCTTAATCCCCCTTACTCCGCAAGGGGAAATGTAACTATTCCGGCACCACCTTGTACCCATAACACAGCAAGCCTTCATCGCCCTCAGTCCTCATCTTGCGAAATTCAACCTTGACGCGCATGCCGGTCCTGACCTCGGATGGATCCACGTCCGCTATCTGTGCTGTAATCCTGCCGCCGCCGTCCAGATCGATGATCCCGATGGCAAACGGCGCCAGATCGGAATACTCCGCTGCCGGAGTGTGGACCACGGTGTACGTCACAACCTTGCCTCTATTTGACATTCGGTACGGTTCAGCCTTCTCACCACCCGGATAGCAAACCCGCGGCGGGAAATAAACCTTGCCTGACTGGGTCTTCGCAGCCTCCAAGCGGTATCGCTGCGGTATTTCACGATGATAACGCGGTGATCTGATCTTCATTATCTTGCCTCCAGGATGTGAACCAGCGAACTTCCGCCGCTGCCACCCATGTTCTGAGCCAATCCCCGGCGAGGATTGTCAAGTTGCCGCTTGCCGGCTTCGCCTCTGAGCTGCCTCGTGACCTCAATGATCTGAGCCGCCCCCGTCGCACCGACCGGATGCCCCTTCGACTTCAAGCCACCGGATGTGTTGATCGGCTTCGAGCCCTCACGCGATGTCTCACCGGCTTCCGCCGCTGGTCCGCCCCCGCCGGGCTCGAAAAATCCCAGCGCTTCCGTAACCATGATCTCTGCAATCGTAAAGCAGTCGTGAACCTCGGCGAAGTCTATGTCAGCCGGTCCGACGCCAGCCATCTTGTATGCTCTCTCCGCCGATATCCGTGCTGCCTTGATGGTGGTAATGTCTTCCCGTGAATGCAACGCGATGGTATCCGTTGCATGACCGCTGCCGGTGATGACTACCAGCGGATGATCCTTGAACTTCGTCTTTGCCAGTTCAAGCGGACAGATAATCACTGCTGCAGCGCCGTCGGTAATCGGCGAGCAGTGCAGCAAGCGAAGCGGTTCAGCCACCATCGTCGAATTCATCACGGTTTCCAAGCTGACCGGGAACGGGTACTGCGCTTCCGGATTAAGCGCACCGTTGGCATGGTTCTTCACAGCTACATGCGAAAGCTGCTCCAGCGTTGTGCCGTATCTCTCCATGTGTGCACGCGCCATCATCGCATACAGACCGGGAAATGTTATGCCGTTATAACCTTCGTATTCCGTATCGGCAGCGGTTGAAAGCGCAAACGTAGCTTCCGCGCCGGTGATATCGGTCATCTTCTCAACGCCACCGACCAGGACGATGTCTGATATTCCCGCCGCAACCTCCATCCAACCCAGCCTCACCGCCAGACCAGCGGAAGCACACGCTGTCTCAACACGCGCCGCCGCAGCCGGTGTAACCCCGAGGTAATCCGCCAACACCGAAGCTAAATGCTCCTGTGCGGCGAACAGACCGCTCGACATACAACCGATGTACATCGAATCTATATGATCGACGCCGGCATCTTCCATGGCATTGCGAGCCGCAAGTACAAACATATCGCGGATAGATGTATCCCACAGCTCACCCCACTTGTGCATGCCGACACCGATTACTGCTACTTCTCTCATAGTTATTCCTTATTTTCGGCGGACAGGAATGTCCACCCTACCCATTTGCGGACAGGAGCGTCCACCCTACCTATATTTGCGGGGAGCTTAGACACTCCTGTCTGAGCAAATCTCATTTTTAACAGACAAGAGTAAATCCTTTGATTTATTCAACAAAACACCAAATCCTCATCATTCCAACGTAAGTTGGAATCCAGTAACGCATGTAATATCAGCAACTTCTCTGGATTCCAAATCAAGTTTGGAATGACGAACTTGGAATTTCCGAATAAATCAAAGAACTCAAGAGTGTCTGTTCTCCCTAAACTTACTTATTTCGCAAGATCTTGCCGCGGAATTTGGCGTAACGACCATAATCGAGATAGATCTTGTTTTCATCGAGTTGCGGGCGTGTCTTTGGCGCCAGATTCTGCACTTCGAGTATGCGATCCTGAACCGTGAATATAAATGCGTCAGAACCGGCACCCGATCCGAATGAAACCATCAGGATCCGTTCACCCGGCTTGGCAACGTCCAATACTGCGGTCAAACCCAGCGGCGATGCCCCTGAGTAGGTATTGCCCAACCACGGCACCAGCCAGCCCGTTTCAACCTTCTCACTGGGAAATCCAAGTCTCTTTCCGGCTGCCATTGGAAACTTGCCATTGGGTTGATGGAACACAGCATAATCGAAGTCCGCTGCAGTCATACCAGCCTTCTTCATGATCCCGTTTGCCGCACCGAGCGTATGCTTGAAGTATGCCGGTTCTCCCGTAAACCTGCCGGCGTGCTGCGGGTAATGCTCGTGTTCTCTGCGCCAGAAATCCGGTGTATCGGTCATATAGGCGTATGTCTCGTCCACGCTGGCGATCAGGTTGTCCTTACCGAATATAAACGCTGCTGCACCGGCTGAAGCGGAATATTCCAGCGCGTCGCCGGGGGCACCCTGCGATGTATCACCTCCGATGCCGAGACCGTACTCGATCAAACCGGCTTTAACCTGGGCATAAACATTATACATGGCTTCAGTACCGGCTTTGCAGGCGAACTCGTAGTCAGCAGTATGACATTCCGGCGTGGCGCCGATCGCTTCGGCGAGTACTGTTCCCGTTGGTTTTACCGCATAGGGATGAGATTCGGAACCGACATACGCTGCACCGATATTCGAACCATCGAGCCCCGCTCGTTTCAAGGCATACTTCGCAGCCTCAACCGATAGGGTTATAGTATCCTGATCAAGCCCGGGAACGGACTTCTCCTTGAGTTGCAGCCCGCGTTTGTAGTTTTCGGCGTCAGCGCCCCAGGTTAAGGCAATCGACTCAACCTTGATACGATACCGTGGTATGTAAGCGCCATAACCGACTAATCCAACATCCGGCATTAATGATACTCCTGTATGTTTATATGTTTAAATGATTTTTTAAGGAATTTGACTTAAACTCTAATCCTAATCCAGCGATAAACTCCAGTAGTCATTCTGAACGAAGTGAAGAATCTACAACTGGATATACATTTAAGTTCAATCTTGAGATTCTTCACTTCGTTCAGAATGACATTAACAGAAAATTGCAATTATTTGAATTCTAAATGCTTATTAGATTGTCACTGGATTAGGTCTCTAACTTAATCTTTACATGCTGCCAATAAAATGTGTTCTAAAATGGAAAAATGGTATCTCTCACTTGACATAAATCAAATACAATTGTATCTTGGTTTTGCCAGACAACAACTGGCACTTGTTTAACATTTCAAACTCCTAACTACTGCAGGGGAGATGCCATGTGTCTCCCCTGTTTTATTAGTGGGAGATACAGGATTACTCATTCACCTCAAATCCTTTATATTCAACTGCAAGTTTCTCCGATCCATCCACTTATTCTCCTCAATCGTGTAAATCAGATCAACAATTCTGCTCTCACGCAAACGATCCAGGTCTTCCCCGCGATTAAACCCAATGGCGTCCAGTACTGTGCTGTTCTGTCTGACTTTGAACTTCAGATGACGCCCACCGACAATTCGAGGTTCACCCACAACTTCAAGACCATAGGATACAAACAGCGGTTTGTTGTTTTTCGGACCAAATGGAGCGAGTTTATTCAGCATTCCTGCCAGTTCTTTGGTAATCTCATCCAGGCGCAGTTCGTCATCTATTCTTATCTTTGGAATCAGATCCTCACCCGTGATCATCGACTTTGCCACTTCGTTGAAGCATCTCCTGAACTCAGGAATTTGTTTTGCATCTATTGTCAGACCCGCAGCGTATTTATGACCACCAAACTGAAGCAGATAATCAGAACACGATTTTAGCGCGGAATAAATATCAAAGTTAGGAATGCTGCGAGCTGAACCCTTGCCCAGACCATTATCAACTGTGATCATCACTGTCGGTCTGTAGTATCTCTCAATTATGCGGGAAGCGACTATCCCAATCACACCAGGATGCCACTCATCACCTGCTAAAACAATTACTGAATCATTCTCCGGATCGTACTCCTTCTCTATCTTGGCAAGAGCTTCGTTCAGTGTCTTATTATCAATCTCCTTTCGTCGTCGATTCTCCTCCTCAAGCATCCGAGCTATTTTCTGAGCGCGAAAATGGTTACGAGTGATAATCAATTCAACAGCCGGCGCAGCCTGTCCCAAGCGACCGACTGCATTAATCCTGGGTGCAAGTCCGAAAACTATATGTCCGACATCTATATTTCCCAGATTAAATCCGGCGGTTTCCAACAGTATCAGTATACCTTCCTGACCGTCCCGATTAAGCTTGTCCAATCCACTCTTAACGAATACACGGTTTTCATCCACAAGAGGTACAATATCCGCTGCACTGCCAATCGCTACCAAGTCAAGGTATTTCTCAATATAGCTCTGATCCAACTCCAGTCGTTGAAGAATTCCCTGGGCAAGTTTATAGGCAACTCCTACACCCGCCAATTCTTTGAAGGGATAGTCGCAATCGAGACGCTTCGGGTCAAGAATGGCTTTGGCATCCGGTAAATGCTCGCCCTGTTCATGATGATCACTGACTATCACATCAATGCCGCGGTTGCTTGCCTCCTTAACCTCATCGACAGAAGTAATACCGCAATCAACTGAAATGATCAGACTGCAGCCGTTGGATTGAGCCTGCTCGATGCCTCCTATCGAAATACCATAACCCTCCGTTGCACGATCCGGAATATAAAAGGATACCTGACCGCAAAGATCCTTAAGGAAAAGATACAGCATCGAAACAGAGGTGATACCGTCTACATCATAATCACCAAAAATCAAGATCTGCTCCTGCTCCCGAAGGGCTCGTATTACACGGTCGGCAGCAAGATCCATATCCTTCATAAGAAAGGGATCATAAAGCTGACTGGGTGTGGGATTTAAAAAATCACGTATTTCATCAACACCGGTGAGACCTCGATTATTCAGCACACGAGCGACCGGTCTTAGAACCCGTAACTGCTGCATTATCACACTGATCACATCCTGGTTGAACAGGCTATAGAATTCCCACTTGGATTTTATCACAGTTTGCAATTGTTTAATCTGGATCAAATCAACTAAGAAAAGGAGCCAGTGGTGACCTTAACATCCTTTAAAACCACAGGTCTGATTAGTAAGGATTACGATCACCATTTCGTGGATATCTTCCTTATCCACTGAAGGCTTTTAAGTGACGGGTGGGGGAGTTGACCCGTAAGCCGAATTCTGGTCTATGCGGTCATCTATCTTGTAGTAATATTGCTATCACTATCCAGCGGTCTACCCACAGGTATGGCGAAACGGACAATTTCGCTTCAGCAGTTGTTCACTGCCAAATCCCTGTTGCTTGACCTTGCTCCGAGTGGGGCTTGCCGATCATCAGCATTACTGCGGATGCCAGTGAGCTCTTACCTCACTTTTTCACCCTTATCCCAAAGAGAAGGAACGGTATATTTTCTGTGGCGCTTGCCATCGCCTCGCGGCGCCTCGCCGTTAGCGAGCACTCTGTCCTGTAGAGTTCGGACTTTCCTCATCCATCGCTGAGGATGGACGCGACCGCTCGGTCAACTCACCTCAATGTTGAAAGGTCAGCCTGATTTGTTAATTTAACCTCAGGTTTTTTCGACCAGCACACTTCGTCACTTCTTGTAATTTGAGAGGACTTGTTCAATATTCAATTGCTCTGCAGCATGGTTCAATAAGTTAGAAGTTACATGAAAGTTCTACAAACGATATTGCTAATATCGTTCGTGCGTAAGTCTCTGAAATCTTCACAATAGACTAATAATATTAATCCTGTTTGTTAACTATTATACACCCACACACTTCACACAGAATAATATCATCCATTCTCCTTATCTCAACCTGTCTCTGCGGTGGGATCCTTGAAAAGCAATAACCGCAGGCACCATCGGTAATGTACGAAATA
>CAYYHI010000174.1:0-7122 GCA_964471745.1 uncultured bacterium
GGTTGTGCCTACGTTGAACGATTCCGACCAGATGTTGACAGACCTCGCCGAATGGATCGTCAATGAAGCCGGTCCCGACGTGCCGGTACATTACACCCGCTTCCACCCCGATTACAAGCTGCTGAATCTGCCGCCGACGCCGGTCGCAACGCTGGAACGTGCGCGCGACATTGCGATGGATAAAGGAATACGCTACGCCTTTGTCGGCAACGTCCCGGGTCATTCCGGCAACAATACATACTGCCCGAAGTGCGGCAAAGTGGTTATCGAGCGACAAGGATTCTTCATTCGGGCAAATAATCTGGTCGACGGCAAGTGCAGGTTCTGCGGGGAGGCGATAGCGGGGGTATGGAGTTGATGAAAGTTGAAAAGTTAGAAAGTTGGAAAGTTGGAAAGTTGAGAGGGATTTTACACCAATCTCCGGTTTTAGAAAAGGGTAAGTGATGAAAATATTACATTACTTCCTGTTAATATTGTACATCCTTGTTCAGGGATGTAACGGTGATGATTCTCAAGCCGGTTTACCTGAACAGGATATCCGCCCACCCGCGGTTGCCGGTAAGTTCTATCCCGCCGATCCCGAGAAGCTGAGGCTGGCTATCGACGGCTATATCAAGGATGCCGATATATATGCAACACCGACGCAGGCTGAGCCTGTCGCCATCATCGTTCCCCACGCCGGATATATCTACTCAGGTCAGATAGCCGCGGATGCATTCAATCGAGCGAGCCAGAACCAAGACATCGACCTCGTGGTAATACTCGGAACCAATCATACCACACCCGGTTTCGACGACATATCTATCTATCCGAAAGGCGGCTATCGGACTCCTCTCGGGATTGCCGAGATCGACGCCGACATAGCTGCCCAGCTTATTAAATCTGATAAGAAGTGTGTATTCAGACCGGAACTGCACCGGCGCGAGCATTCGGTCGAGGTTGAGGTTCCGTTCGTTCAACACCTCTTCCCGAAGGCAAAGATAGTGCCCATAGTGGTCGGAACCACTGACATCGATGACTGCCGGCGGTTCGGTGAAAAGCTCGCTGAAATAGTCAGGGAACGGGACGTCCTGATCGTGGCGAGCTCAGACCTTTCGCACTATCCGGAATATGAGGACGCGGTGGATGTCGACCACAAAACGTTAGATGCTGTTAATTCACTTGACCTCGAGAAGGTGAAATCCACAATTAAAGAGCAGATGCACAGAGGCATCAGGGACCTGTCCACCTGTGCCTGCGGTGAAGGACCTATCCTGATCACCATGGCGGCAGCCGTTGCGATGGGAGTCAAACACTCATACACAATCAGCTACGCCAATTCCGGGGATGCAATCATCAAGGATGGATCACGGGCTGTCGGTTACGGCGCAGTTCAGTTTGTCAACCCTAATGTCGCACAAAGTAGTTTGGGGATTATTAGAGTCGATGTTCCGCCGAAAGAGTGTTTACTGAAACTTGCACGTGAGACAATCCATCGCTATCTGACCACCGAGACTCTGCCGCTTCCACGTTTGACAACACCAATTTTACCAGACAACTGGGAAAGTTTGCGTTATAATACACATCAGGGCGCCTTCGTCACGCTGAAGAAGAACGGTGAGCTGCGCGGCTGTATCGGGCACATGGCTGAGGATATGCCTCTGCAGAAGTGCGTCGGTAGGATGGCGTTGTCAGCCGCTTTCAACGATAGGAGATTCCGCCCGGTCGAACTCGAGGAATTGGACGACATCGAGATCGAGATTTCGGTCCTGACGCCGTTCGAGCTTGTGTCGAGTTACAAGGACATTGTCATCGGGCGCGACGGCGTCGTTATCAAGAAAGGCGGTCGTCAGGCGGTCTACCTGCCGCAGGTTGCACCGGAACAGGGCTGGACGCGCGAGGAAACCCTCGATCACCTCTGCCAGAAGGCGGGACTGCCCAAGGGCAGTTGGAAGGAAGGCGCGGAATTGTATACGTTTCAAGCTGAAGTTTTCAGCGAAAGTGAATTCGAGGAGTAGATTTTTTTGGTTCTTCGCTGAATCGTATGGGTAACCTATGAATATTCCAAATAACCCCTGAAAAGGGCGTGATAATTCAGAACAGGATAGCACCCCATAAGCGTTCAAATAGGGATATTTCGCTATGTTCGAGCATTCCTGAAGGGGATGAACTTTGAATAGCCGCGGGCGTAAGCCCACGGAGATGGATATAAGATAAATTCACGACCCTGAATGGATCGAACAAACATAGTTTTAATTTCTGTTTATTCAACCCCTTCGGGGTTGTGATTGGGTTGCCTTATTCTCAACCGGCTGACGCCGGTGGCTATTCACGGATTGACCCCCTTTGGGGTTTATGCAGTAAGTCCTTATTTTAGTTTGGATACAATAACACACACGAAGCAGCGAAGAACCAATTTTTTGCAATTGGGCAGGCACGGAGTCCTGCCCCACTAAAGAGATTATAACTTGGGAAAATCAATCGACCATCTTCAACCGGTGTCGCCTCTCCGCAGGCGACACGAATAAGATGCTATTGCACTATTCACTGCCACCTGCGGAGAGGCGGCAGCGGCTGATAACGCCAAATTGAAATAATGCGGCGGACAGAGCCTGCCCTAATGGACTGTCACGCTAATTGTCTTACATTCAGAGATTGCTTCACCGACCGCTAGCGTCAATTGCGAACAAACAGCGTCATTGCGAGCGAAGCGAAGCAATCTCGTCAGCGGTCGGTTCGCAATGACGATAAATTAAGTTGGCAGTCCACCCATATAGAAATAAGCATGCCATATCACCTTCTTCTCATCGGCATCATATCCATCCTCGGGCAGGTCGTATTGCTCCGCGAGCTGTCCGTCACCCTGTACGGCATCGAACTGATCTATATCCTCGCCATCGGCTTATGGCTCCTGATGACAGGTGTCGGTGCAGTGATTGGAAGAAAATCGTTCCAGCCGAGATATGCGCACGTTATTTTCCTGTTCCTGCTGTTATGTATATTTCTACCCTTCGATGTGGCTTTCGTGCGGGGGGCTCGTGTGCTGTTCGGCGGCGTTCCCGGCGCTTTTCTCCCTTTGACAACACAACTTGCAGCAATAATCATAACCCTGCTGCCGATCTGTCTCATCCTTGGATTACTGTTCCAATGGACGGCAAAGCTCTATGTAGGCAACTCCAACAGAACCCTGGCTCGCGCCTATGCCATCGAGAGCGTCGGCGGCATCATCGGTGGTCTGGCAGCGACCTGGTGCTTACAGCTCGGCGTGCAGAACCTCACCCTCGCTCTAATCTGCAGTATCCTTGCGGCAAGCGCAGCCCTTGTTTACACCCGGCAAAGCTTCAGCGCTCTGTACAGGCTGTCGGCGGTCGTTATAATTTTCGCCCTCGTAATGGCATCCATGAATGCACGCCTCATCGACTTCCGGATGACGCGCTGGAGTCATCCCTATCTGGTCGACACCCGCGACACACCTTACGGACGGGTGACGATCCGCTCTCTTCACGATCAGATTTCTGTGTTTGAGAACGACGCTCTCAGCTTTGAAACCGAGGGCACGACCGCCGAGGAATTCGTTCATCTCTCCGCACTACAGCACCCCAAACCGAATAGGGTATTGATCCTTGGCGGTGGCGCGGAAGGATTAATCAGAGAACTGCAGAAATATTCACCGCAGAAAATTGACTATGTCGAGTTAAACGGCGCAATGCTCGAATTGACTCTCCAGCACATCCAAGCTGCGACAAAACAATCACTGGCTGCAAATAACGTTCGCACTTTTATTGCCGATCCAAGACGCTTTCTGAATACCAGTGGGCAATACGACCTGATATTGGTTGCGATGCCCGAACCGGCATCCGGGCAGACCAACCGTTTTTACACGCGCGAGTTCTTTGAGAGTTGCGCACCGAAATTAACTGCCGGTGGTGTGCTTGCTTTCAGGCTTAAATCCGCAGAAAATCTGTGGACGCCACAGCTTAAAGCCCGCACCGGCAGTATCTACCGAGCTCTGAGAACTGCATTTCCTTATATCACGGTACTTCCCGGCGCAACCAACATTTTTATCGCATCCTCTTCTCTACTCCCTTCAGATGCAGATGTACTGTCAGATCGCCTGCTTGCCGGTGACATTATCACCAGGCTGGTAACTCCGGAATACATCCGTTACCTGTACACAAACGACAGGTTTTACAAGGTTCGCGATATCCTTGAAATCGAACCTGCCCTGGTTAACAGCGACAGCCATCCGGTCTGCTATCAATTCGCGCTCATGATCTGGCTTTCCAAGTTCTATCCAAAGCTTGCTTTCAACGAGCTGAAATTGAAGGGATCGGGTATCAGCGGCACAATAATCCGGTTCAGCCTGGTTCTCCTGGTCGTTGCGGTTGTCTTCCTCATTATACGAAGAAGAGATACAGTGCGTCGAACAGTGTTTGTCGGTATGGCTGGTTTTATCGGTATGGTGATGGAGACCGTTCTGATATTGCATTACCAGACAAAGAACGGCATATTGTACCAGGATATCGGGCTGCTGTTGACCGCCTTCATGCTCGGACTTGCGCTGGGAGCCTGGGCGGTTGAGAGGTTGATGTCCAAACGAGGAAAAACGAAAGGAAGGCGAATCGGTTCCATACTGCTATTCAGCTTCAGTCTTATATACTTCGCCATAATGATACTCGTAAATTCCGGCATTTCGGCAGGTCTTCTCATAATTGCGTTGTCGCTTACATTCACAGGCGTCTTTGTCGCCGGTGCATTTGCCTATGCCAGCCTGGAGAGGGTGACCGATCAGCGCCGGGTTATCTCACCCTTATACGCCGCTGATCTTATCGGAGGTTGCATCGGCAGCCTTGTCAGTGCGCTGTTCATGATTCCGGTGTTGGGCTTGACGGTAACGGCTGGTTCGATGATTTTGATTACCTTGATGTGCCTGATACTGATATGACAATGCCATTCATGATAATATTAAATACCTCAATCCGGTGATACTATTGTATGTTATGACGAATAGTTGGATTCACCGTGGCGTCAGGTGTCCCCACCTGACGCTTGAAACATCACTCTACTGCCACGTGAGGACACGTGGCAGCACACTTATGGTATTAAAGCCATGATAAGAGACACGCATCGAAGAATAGTACCACTGGTTCAATTTATTCTCTTCGCCATGCTGGTGATGGCTACCCCTTTCGTCGTTGTTACCAAGTTCCTGCAGGGCGCGGTCAATAATGTCTCCCACATGATGTGGTTTCCATTCGGGATTGAACTACCGATTGTCGGTTCGCTGGCGATTGCATTGCTGGCGATATTTATTATCTGGCAGCGTAAGAATATAACCCTGCGGCGTGTGTTTGGGGCTTTGGTTGTTGTTGTAATGATCCTCTTTGCGCAATGGGTGCAGGACCTATATTCCAATATGGCGATTTACGACCTTCAGAAAAACTGGCACTATACTGCTTATGCGGCTTACGTATATATTTTCTTCGCCGCTTTTCATGTCAGAGGCATGTCTGTTTCGAAAATGATTCTCGCTTCATTCTTCACTGCGATAGCGCTCTCCTCTGTCGACGAGTTTTTTCAATTCCGGCTTTCAAACCGGGTTTTCGATATAAGCGACATCGCCAAGGATGCCTGGGGTGCGGCAATGGGCTTGGTGATGGTGTTATTCGTATCGGAAACGTATACTTCGATCGATCTGCGTAAACACTCAATCTGGCAGAAGAAGCTCAGCGATTACTGGCGAAACCCGATTGCGGCGATTATCGTGATAAGCCTCTTCTCGCTAAGCCTGATCGTGACCAGTCCTCTATTGACCGAATATGAATATCTTTGGCGATGTGTGCTGGTTTCCGTGGCAATTTTCATTGTGGTGATGGTGCTCTATCACTTCTCTCGATTTCGAGTCTTCAGGATTGTTTTACTTTCGATTATTGCCGTGCTCATGCTTCTTTTCGCCGGAAACATTCTTCTGCACCGAAACGACAACATCACACACGTCTCTCGCAACTTGATCGTCTATAAAGGTATTCCCATCCCGTACTTTGACCTGTTGATCTATCCCAATGGGTTGCCGAGGCTGACTGATAAAAAGAAACACTTTAATTTACAGGACCAGAGGTTCCTTAAGGGCTGTGAACCTGATATACTGCTGATCGGAAGCGGTTACGAAGGCGAGGGTGGAAAAGGATTCAAGAACAATGAAGGTACGTTCTTTATCTACAATGCCAGGACAAACGCCGCGATACAGGTAGTTGTTACGAAAACACATGTCGCTGGCAAGATGTTCAATAAATTAAGAAAAGACGGGAAAAAGGTGCTATGCGTGATGCACAATTCTTGAAATTTGAATAGGTGAGCCAAACCAATGAAATCTAAAAGAGGCAGTTCAGCTACAATGTCAAAAAAACCTCCCAACTTCGGATGGGTAATGATATTTGCTCCAATGGCGATTATAATTACAGTAACGCTTTTCGAAGCATCGCCCTGGTTTAAGGAGCATTCGGAGCTTGGAGCAGAGGCTGAGGCTAATAATCTATGTTCATGGGGCAGGGCAATGATGAAAGAGGGTCGCTATCGGGAAGCGATCCTACAATATAAAGCTGCGCTAAAGATCAAGCCCGATTTTGTTGAAGCCCTTGTAAGTATGGGCATTACGTCGCACATGATCGGCGACGATGCAAAGGCATTGAACTTTCTGAAGAAGGCAATTGAATTGAACCCGCCCAAAAAGGGGATAATCTATAACAATCTGGGCTTAATTTACGAGGAACGAGGTGAGTTTGATCTGGCAGTTGAAAGCTATCACAAAGCAGCCGCGCTCGAGTTAAGGTCAGAGAAGATCTGGCGTAATATCGCGCTGGTTGAAACACAACGAGGAAACTGGAATGGTACGATAGAAGCATATCTTAAAGCCATTGAAAATCGACCCACGTTGCGGAACCTTTATCTTGAAATGTTGAGGGAGGAGTTGACGGAGGATTACGACAAGGATGTCATTGACAATTTACAGGATAAGCTCAACCGTGGCGTAATGCTTGATGAACTTAAGCAATTTGATGCTTCGATCGCCAATTATTTCCTGATGACAACTTCCAGCCTGGCGGAAGATTATGTCAACCTCGCGCTCGCTTATGAGAAGATCGA
>CAYYHI010000175.1:0-7118 GCA_964471745.1 uncultured bacterium
ACGGGTAGCTCCGCTACCCGTGTTTCACCAACCTCCCCATTTCGGGGAGCATAGACACTCTTGTCTGTGCAAAAACAGTCAGACAGGTTCGAGATGATTAAATGCGGCATTTACTGATAATTCTCTTAATATCGATCAGTTTTAATCCTATTGGTTCGTTTGCTTATGACTGGATGCCGATCGAGTGGATGAATGATCCTGACATGAGCGACTCGGTCAGGATTGTCCGGCTCGATCATCAGGTACTTGTCGAACTAAGAAGCCTTGCCGACCGACTGAACATCGACTGGCAGTGTACTAAAACCGGCGAACGCATCCGGTTGGATCTTCCGGTTCGCTCGTTGATCTTCACGGCTGGGTCGCCCTTTGTACTGGCAGACAAAGAGCTCAGGCAGATGCCGTTGCCAGTTGAACGTCAGGGTCGGGACGTCCTTGCACCGGTCGAACCGTTGATCGCAGTTCTGGCGGAATTTTATCCGGGTGAGCTGCTTTTTGACCCGTCGCTTCCACAGCTTTTAGTGAGTCCGCCCCGGCATGATCTGTTCGGAGTTCGATATGATGTCGAACCCGGTTGCACGCGCGTGATTATTCCCGCCGGCAGACTATTGGAGTGCAAAGCAGAACCTCTGCCCGATGGAGGCGTAACGCTTTTTTTCCCAGGCGGCAAAATTGATACTGCATCGTTTAACCGTGAGTGGGTTGTTGATCTGATTGCCGGACTTATGGCTGAACAGACACCGGAAGGCGCCAGTATTACGCTGAAGCCCGATAGTGGAGCTATGTTCTGCGATGTGGAAAAGATCACCGATCCGCCGCTGTACTGTGTCGAATTTACCGGTTCCGGAGGCATGGGGTTGGACCGGGAAGCGCAAAAGCGGCTCGATGCGGAAAAGGACGCCTGGGCACTGGATGTGGTGGTTATCGACCCTGGGCATGGCGGTAAAGACCCGGGCGCAATCGGACCTACCGGACTTTATGAGAAAGATGTCGTTCTGGATGTGGGCTTGAGACTTAAGAAAACGCTGGAACAAGAGGGCATACGTACAGTTATGACACGGGATAGAGACATATTTATTCCACTTTCCAAAAGGACACAGATCGCCAACAACTCCGGTGGAAAGCTTTTCATCAGCCTGCACTGTAATGCCATACAACACGGCAGGGCGTACGGGGTTGAGACATACTTTTTGGCACCAGCCAAGACCGAACGCGCCATGAAGGTTGCCTTGCTGGAGAACTCAGTGATCAAATTCGAGGAATCACAGGATCAATACCAGGATCTGACTGAGGAGAACTATATTTTACTGACCATGGCTCAAGCAAGCTTCGCTCGCGAATCTGAACAGCTTGCCGGGATGGTAGTGGAAGACATCAGCGCCGGTCTGTCGCTTAAAGACAGGGGTGTGGATCAAGCCGGTTTCTATGTCTTGATCGGCGCTTCAATGCCATCGGTACTCGTTGAGATGGCGTTCATCAGCACCAAATCCGAAGAGAAGAAGCTGCGAAGCAAGGAGTTTCGCCAGCAGTTGGCGGATCAGATATGCGCTGCGGTTTTAAAATTTTTACAACAGATGAAGTAGAGTGATGCACAGTAGATTATGCTTATCCTCTGAAAGATTCCTCTGTTCTATCTGCTTCATCTGCTGTGAATTATTAACCATAGCAATTCACCGGGAAAGTTATTATATTATTAATCATGCAGACATGCCTTAAGGTTGTTCTCTTATATCTACTCCATTAACGTCTTAAATGCCGGAGGTAATTTGTTATGGTAATCGGTATCATAGCCTTTCTTTTAACCCTCATCTCTTTTTCACCTGCAATAGCGGAAGTCTTCAATGTTCCCGATGATTTCGAAACCATTCAGGAAGCGATTGATGCAGCGAGTCACGACGATGAGATCCAAGTTGCGGAAGGTGAGTATGTCGAGAACATTGACTTCGACGGAAAGCGTATTGAAATTGTCGGCAATCCGGAAGATCCCGCTTCAACGATAATCGACGGTGATGAGAACGCCAGCGTAGTAATTTTCATCAGCGGCGAGGGCTCAGCATCGTTGTTGAACGGGTTTACCGTTCGCAACGGTCAAGCTGTTGGTCATGGCGGTGGAGGTATCTATTGTAACGATACCAGACCAACCCTGCAGAACCTGATCGTGGAAGACAACACGGGCGATCACGGCGGCGGTATCCTCTGTTGGAACGCCAGTCCAATTATCGAAAATGTAATCGTACGTTCAAACACTGCAACCGGATACGGTGGCGGGATCTGTTTTTCCGAGGATTCGAGCCCCGATTTAATCGATGTCGAAATCCACGATAATCGCAGCGAAAACACCGGCGGGGGCATCGCATGCTATTCCCGCGGCATTCCTGAGCATGAAAACGTCTATATCCACGATAACAGCGCAAGGTCTACTGGAGGTGGAATGTATATCCTGGCAAGTGCCGACCTCACCAGCGTAACCATCTCTGCCAATGAAGCCGGAAGTCATGGTGGTGGCATCTTTGCCAGTGGAGACATCACACTGCTGGATGTTGTAATTGATGCCAATGTTGCTACCCATGATGGCGGTGGACTTTATTTTGACTCCGGGCATCCGCAATTCACCGAGGTTCAGATCACCCGCAATTCAGCCGGCGAACGCGGCGGCGGTATTTACCTGGAAGATACCCAACTGGATCTGAACAAGGTTACATTATGCGGGAATATGTCTGAGGATGAGGGGGGTGGAATCTTCTGTGTGGATGATGCAGAACTGGTCATAGTAAGCAGCATTATGCGGGATAATTCGCCGCAGGAAATATACTTCCATCCTGAATATGTTGGTAATTCAGCGGCTGTTCGGTACAGCGACATCGAAGGCGGTGAAGATGGCATCGAGACAAATGACAACGGTGATGTTGAATGGGGCGAAGGTAACATCGATGCTGATCCGCTGTTTGCCGATCCGGATGAAGGTGATTATGCTCTAACCTGGGACAACTTTCCAGAAGAGGACGAAACCAAATCACCGTGTATAGATGCCGGCGATCCGGATGAGAGGTTCCTGGATCCCGACGGTACACGTCTTGACATGGGTGCACATTATTTCCCTCAGCCGTTTGCCATTATTACGGTGGAGCCTGATGTGCATGACTTCGAGAATGTTATGCTTGACAGTTCGGCGGAAGTACGCTTCACCATAGGCAATGACGGCGAGGGCGTGCTGTATATTACCGAACAGCGTCTCGAACAGGACAACGATGATTTCTCGTTCACTGAGGGTGGAGGAGAGGTCGATGTCGAGCCCGATGAACAGACTTACACGACGGTTCGGTTTTCACCCTTGAGCATCGGCTTGAAACTGGCGCAATTTTTCATTGAGAGCAATGACCTCGAACGGGATGTTATCGAAATAACCATAATCGGACGAGGCATCAACCGACCACCTGAAGTGATCGGCAGTATTCCGGATTTTGAGCTTAACGAAGATTGCGGACAATGGGTAATCGCAGACCTGGACACGGTTTTCAGCGATACAGAGGGTGAAGAGCTAGCATATTCGGTCACGGGAGCACCGGACAGGCTGAATATGCAGATAGATGGATCCGTGTTGAGGATAAATCCATCATTAAACTTCAACCTTGACAATGGCGCGGATGTTACGGTTTCGGCGACAGATCCTTATGATGCAACCGTAGGCGTCACCTTCAACGTCAGGATAATTCCCGTCAACGATCCGCCCGGACCTTTCAGTTTGGTGTATCCAACTGACGGTACAAGGTTGTCTCTTGCCGAAGTGCGCTTTTTCTGGGATAGGTCGGAGGATGTTGACGGGGATTTGCAGTACTATCAGTTATCGCTGGATTTTTCCGGAGATCCAATCGACACGACGGTCAGATGGAATGTGAATGCGGATCTGTCCAATGTTGTGATTGATATTGCCCGTCTGACTGCTGAACTCGGATTGGAGAATGAGGTCTCGGCTGTCTGGTGGGTGACGGCTAACGATGACGAGTTTTCGACCGAGTCAGATCAGCGCTGGATGGTGGTTATCCCGAAGAACTCCGCGCCTGGTCTGCCGAATAAGCCGCCGACTGAGTTCAGGCTTTGTCAAAACTATCCCAATCCGTTTAACAGCGTAACGACCATTCCTTATGCCGTACCGCGACCGGCGGATGTTGAGCTGACTGCCTACGATCTGTCAGGGAGGCGTGTTGCGATGCTGGTTAACGGCTTGAGACCGGCGGGCTTTCATGCGGTCGATTGGGAGGCTGACGCTGTTAAGTCAGGCGTCTATATTATAAAAATGGAGGCGGGTGAGTACAAGTCGATGATGCGGGTTGTGCTGGTGAAGTAGTTGGATTCGGCTGAAAAGTACTGCGTTTTTTCGGTAATTAAGCAATGGAACAGTGAGACAATGAACCCCTTTTATTTCCCGGCTTGCGGAGCATCAAGCGAAGGGTCAGTCTGGGCAGTACATACGGACTGCGAAACTTCAGAAAGGGATTTGGACGAAGGAATGAGAAAATAGAGAGACCGTCTGTGGAGACGGGTTCATACAGATATTAAATAAACATAAGAGATTAACAATGAGTAAAAAACCTACAAAGCTAATTGGATTACCCTTTTTAGACTTTGATTCACTTAAGGGTAAGGAGATTAATTTACAATCTGCCAGACTCATACCATTTTATAAACCTGGTGATGAAATGGCTCTGACTTCCACTTTCCTATCAGCTTTTAGATTAATAAAGGAATTTAGGAATAATATTTCTCAGGCAATTAATCTGGCGAGAAGTGGAAACATTCATGTTTTTACTGAAATAGAATTCTTGTTGTTTGATAAAAAACGAGTAGACGGCCTAATTCTGTTTGTTCGTGGGAAAAAAATAGTAGATGCTGTTTTATTAGAGGTAAAAAACAAGAGTATTGAGTTAGATGATAAGCAAATTTCGGAGTATCTATCAATAGCAAGAGAGTATTGCATTCCAAATCTATTGACCATTTCTAATCAATTTGTTTCTTATCCTACTCAGTCCCCCTTGTCTGTAAAACCGCCAAAACATATACACCTATACCATTTATCATGGTCATTCATTTTGACCATTGCACATATCTTGCTGACAGAAAATGAAAACAACATTTCTGACGAAGATCAGATTGAGATAATGAAAGAAGTAGTAGAATACTTCGAATCTAATAATTCAGGTATTGTTGGTTTTACTCAAATGAAACAAGGATGGACTGAAGTTGTTGATAAAGTAAGTGCTGGCACCCCATTAAAGTTTAGTGACAAATCTGTTGATGAGACTATTTCAAGTTGGTTACAAGAAGAACGCGATATGGCACTGATATTGAGCCGCGAATTGGGATTGTTGGTACGATCAGGTCAGAAGAAATATAAAGACAATCTAAAAGCCAGAATTGATCATGAAAAGAAGGAATTAATTGAAAACAAATACCTGGAATCAGTTCTACAGATTGAAGGGGCAGCATCGAATATCAATATTCGCCCTTTTTTTGATAGAAAAAATGTAGAGATGTACGTTACTCTTCTGGCACCGCAAGATAAAGGAACACGTGCTCAAATCACTTGGATTAGAAATCAAATTAAAAATTGTAAGAAGAAAAACAGTAAAATATTTAAAAGATTAGAAAATGATTTGATGATTGACATATACGTTAAATATTCAAGCAAACCAATCAGGTTTCCTATAGGTGAAATAGAATCAGCGTGTGACGATGTCGTTAACAAAGAGATAAGAAGTTTTAGAATACTGTTACTTAATGAATTAGGTGCTAAATTTAAAAGCAGAAAAGGTTTTGTTATGAAATCTGAGAAAATGTTGATTGATTATTACCAAGGTATAGTACAATACTTAAAAAAATGGGAAAAAACGGCACCACAAATGCATAAAACAAACACAGATGATTCAGAAGATATTTAGCTTCTGTTGAAAGGCTTGTTAAGTACGTAATCCGGAATCCTCGATTCAGAGAAAAAGACAGTAACGTAGCCCGTTTTCTCCGAAACCAGGCATCTTTTAAGTATCAGTATAAGTTTAAGAGTGAACAAACCAAAAGGGTAAAAAATGGAAATAAACTCAACATTAATTGTTTTCTGTTTAGTTTTTACTATTTTGATCATTCTTCTTGGTTATTTTCTGTTAAAGTTGCGCAACGAAAACAAGTCCTTAGAAAGCAAGTATAGCGGTATAATCAAAATTGATGAGGAAATAGAACAAAGAAAAAATGAATTTGCTGAAAGCGAAAAAGGGCTGAAAGATCAAATAGACGAACTTAAGAAATCATTAAGCACGTTAAAGGATAAATATCAAAAGGCTTCTAATGTATATGATGAACTGAGTCATCAAAATAATTTACTAAAAGACAACCTGGAAATAGCTGAGTTTGGAATTTACGAACCACATTTTGATTTTGAAACATCTGAAATATTTAAAGAAAAAATAAATGAAATTCGTGCAGAACAGAAGCAATTAATAAAAGACGGATATGCTGTTCGCGGTGGAGAGGGATGGACTGTTAATGGTAGTGTCCAAAAAGGACGCACAATGATAAATAAGCAAAAGAAATTAATGCTTCGAGCATTCAATGGTGAATGTGATAGTTTTATTTCTAATGTAACATGGAATAATGAAACAAGGATGGAGGAGCGAATTGCTAAATCGTTTACTTCGATAAATAAAACGGGGGATACTCAAGGTTTAAAAATATCAGATTCATATTCATCGCTAAAGGTTAAAGAACTTAGATTGACACACGAATATCGTCTTAAAAAACAGCAAGAGAAGGAGGAACAAAACCGAATTAAAGAACAAATGCGCGAAGAAGAAAAAGCAAGGCGAGATTATGAAAAAGCACAAAAAGAAGCAGAAAATGAGGAAAAGTTACTTCAACAAGCGATGAAAAAAGCACAAGATGAAATTGCAAAAGCGTCTGAAGAAGAAAGAGAACGCTTTGAGTTACAACTGTCTGAACTAAAAGTTCAACTAAAAGAAGCAGAAGAAAAGAATCAAAGAGCAATATCAATGGCTCAACAGACCAAATCGGGGCATGTTTATGTAGTCGACACTGAAAAAATCACTTTCAGGCTTTAGATTTTCAACCAGACT
>CAYYHI010000176.1:0-7086 GCA_964471745.1 uncultured bacterium
CCGCCTCGATGAGTATACCTGAATTTCGCATTTTCTTTAGTAGTAGACGGCTTCTGGAAGTATCCTGATGAAAAATCCGCGCATGGTCACCCTCTGATAATTCGCCATGCTGAAGTATCGCAGCCAGTGAGAACAGATCATTCGAAGTTAACTGGAAGAGAAAGGTGTAATCGAAATTCTCCAATGGTGAAATCATTATTCTGTCTTCAGTTACCTCCTTTATTGCTCTCAGGTAATATTGCATCGCCACGGATATATTACCGCTTGCCAATTCGCTGAGTTCATCGAAGAAATCTTTATAGAGTGCGCTTTGAATAGCTTCAGGCGACGACAGTCGTTTGTATTTACGTATATCATCTGAATCATCCGGTAGATTGAAGACCAGTTCATAACCGCTGACACGATGTCGCCGGCTGACAATGTTTTCAATCTCCGACCGTGTAAGCGCATCGAGATAAACAATTCTGCTGAAATACTTTGACAGATTAAGAACACTATCGAGATAATGCCAGCTATAGATTGAACACGATGTGATCCAGAGTATTTTTTCACCGGTTTGAGACATCAGAAGCAGCATCTGTTCTATAGTATCTAAACCTCCGATTGCTCTGATGTACATGTTGTTGAGGTTTTCGATAACGCATGCCCTCGGTTCACTTTCGAGTAGTCTCTTCGTCAGCGTTGATATATCGTCCGTTTCTTTGGTTTCGAACGCGAGACTTAGATGGGACATCAAGTCCGGAAGACTGAGAACGGCAGAATCAAGATTATACCGCACTACCGGCACTTTGTCAAACAACATTGATTCAGCGAAATTTAGAAGCGTCGTTTTGCCAGTGCCCTTTTCACCGACCAGAACCGTATTGGCAAAATAACCCTTACGCCAACTTTGCAATTGGGTCTTCAGTATCTCCATTTCTTCATTACGTCCGTTGAAGAACCTCTCATCCTGCAGCGGTTCAGGTCGAAAGAGTCGCTGGTAAACGTAAGGCAAACCCGCGATTCTCTTGTCCGCTTCGATCAGGAAAGCAGTCAGTCTGTCCTCGAAGCGGGCTGTTGGAACGGTCAGTCCAGTAAATCTTCTGATTCTGAAGATGTTCCGTTGGATAAATCCTAATAGACTACCGATGCCTTTCACAACCGATGGCAATAATCCTCTCAGTTGTACCCAGACCATTTTCTTGTATAAGAGTAGTCGTTCCCTTGCCTTCGCTCGTGTCAGGCGTATCTTTAGTTCGAGGATCTTTTTGTCATCCAGGAGTTCTCCCAACCGATGCTGGAAACTGATTGTAATCTCGTGCAGTTTATCACTGCTGAATTCCTGGATATTCCTGACCTTTGCTTCAATATCCTCAACTTGTCCACGAGTTCTTTCCAAGCCTTCATCGACGACCTGCTTCGGTTTCTGTAAAACGCTGTCAGGTGCAGATTCTTCCAGAAGATTTAATGCGGCTTCAAGATTATATTCGACGATCTCGTCTATCTCTGAAATGCTGCGCAGGATTATGCTCGACTGCTCTTTTACATATTTAAGCAAGAGGTCGTGTTCGTTCTGTAGTTTTAGAAAAAGTTCTATATACGCCAATTCTTTAAGTGGGATGTCATCGGTTTTTGATTTCGGCACATAATTATCAACGTCTTTATACGTGAAAATGGTATGACTTTCGGATAATTCCTCGATTATTCTCCTTACAGTATTCAAGTAGTTTTCAAGATCGGATTCGATATTGGCTTTGACTACCGCATCGATCATCCTCGGAAGGTTTTCCCTGCGCAGATCTTTCAGCAATCTGCGATTCTCGTCGATGATGGTTTTCTTGAGTTGACTCAGGTCGGCTGTGATCGGCTGGTTGAACCTGTTTAGTGATTCAATGATTACCTTGCCGGTGTTATCGAACACCGGGACGATGTCATTGACAATCTTCCTCTCAATTGTCTCAACAGTCCTGTGACAGATCTGGAGAATTTCAATCTGGAGCACAGCGATTTCCAAATCCTTCTGCCACTCATCCTGGATGCCGCTCTGGTGAAAACTCCAGGCGTTCAGGCTGTCCGACGCTCTCGCTTGGATCTTTTTCAGTTTCTGAGCGAATTTCCCCGAACTATAACGCTTCTTCGAGTAAATCATTGTCCCGGCATAGTTCCATCGCGTGGTTGTTTCGGTGACGAGTTCCTGCCATTTCGCTTTAAATGTAGTTTTCAGTTCACTACTCGACTCGTCTTCATCACCTCGGTCGATCTGAAATTGGTCCAGCAGGATTTTCAGATTTTTCAACGAAGATTTGGCCTTAACTCGATCGACCGATACCCATGAGTCACCCGTAATGTCAGAGGGCTGCAGTTCGCTTGTTAATAAGTTGATACTTTCATGAAGATTGTCGAGTAAACGGAATCTCTTGAAGAGGAACTTCTGCCATTCGTCGTTGATAAAACCGGCGAGGGGAATATTCAGGTTACAGTTTAGGAATTGAGGCAGCGAGACAGTCCTCAGTTTTTTCCTGGACTGTCGAATGTCTTTACGAAAGAGCCTTCGAATAAGATTAAGCAGACCGAGTTGAAGCTTTGAGAGACGGCACGTCGCGCGCTTGCCGAGTTTCCAGGCGAGAACGATATAATTGTCCGTTTGTGTAGGTTTGTAGTAATCATCGACAATTTTAATTAATACTTGTGTTTCCTGCTCTTTGATTATTCTGTTCAGGTCTTCTTGCAGTGAACCGAATATTATGCCGGAAGCATCCTTCGACGGGTATTTCCATTTTACGGTTTCACTGAGTAGAGAATTCAGCAATAAGCGGAAAGCCTCCCATATATCATACGGGGAGTTTTGATTCTCAACAAGCATTAGCAGCTCATCAATACCTATGTTCAAGATCTTGACAAACATCTCTGTTTCATCGTTCAGTTCGCGCTTCCAGATGTTCATCTGCTTTATACAGGAGGCAAGGATGTAGCTCTTAATACTTTGGAGAATTGATGTTATATCATTTGACATATGGCACTTAATTTTTTTAATAAGAACCAGTTAAACGAGATTTACTACTTGAACGGACGCAAGTGAGCAGCAGAGAGAACTTATTCGTTACCTTGTGAACGAAGCTTGAGTTATTCCTAATCAACCCAAATATAATCAAATAATTCGATAAATCAATAGTTGATATTCCCCAATCCAGTGATACTATTGTATGTTATGACGAATAGTTGGATTAATCGTGGCGTCAGGTGTCCCCACCTGACGCTTGAAACATCACTCTACTGCCACGTGAGGGCACGTGGCAGTGCGCTTATCGCTGGATTAGGGTTCTAAACCCTTTCTGTTCCCCTTCCTTACCCCCTGAAACAGGGGGGAAGGGGGGATGGGAGGGATCAATCGATAACCGAATTTGAATTCCCAGTAATACAATACCAAATACTTCATACATTATAACACACCCGAATTAACTTGACACAATGGTAAAATCTTGTTAATTTAGTTAAGTTAATAACAAACCATAGAGTGCAGGGTTTTGCAACAGACGAATATGGTTTAGATAGGGTTTTCCGCATATTTGCATCAACAGATTCTTCTCAAACACGAGGAACAACGAGGTCAGCATGATGTCTGAAACGTCTCGTACATTCCGCACGTCTACAACATTGACGTTTACGCTACTGCTTTGCCTTATGGCAGGGATGGCTGTTGCCGGTACTACCGGCAAGCTCAAAGCTACTGTCACCGATATAAAGACCGGTGAATCCATTGTAACCGCCAACGTCGGCGAAGCTAAGGATACATTATTCGGTGGTACAACAAATCTGGATGGTGTAGCTATCATTCTGAATATTCCACCGGGTGTTTACAACATCGATGTGTCTCACCTTGGTTATCATACGATAACTGTAGAAAATGTATTTATTCACATCGATCAAACCACCGAGATGAACGTCGAGTTGACATCTGAGAGAATTACACTTAAAGATGCAAAGGTCATTCACAAACGTAAAGTTGTAATACCTGGTGTTACCGGTAGAGACAACACTCTGGGCAAGGAAATATTAACACAAATGCGTCCGGAAAACCTCGAAACGATCCTTCATTTCACCCCCGGTTTCAAGCAGGATGAGGAGGGCAAGAGTCACTTTCGTGGCGGTCGTGATAATGAAGTTGCCTATTTCGTGGACGGCATCGATTTGCGTGATCCGCTGGTTTCAACAGCCACCGGTTCCACAATCTCACTCGGTGCGGAGAGCGTTCAGGAAGTTAACATCCTGGCTGGCGGTTTCGCCGCTGAATATGGTCGCGCCATGGGCGCCATCGTCCAGGTTACCACCGCTGAGGGTTCACCCAAGGAATATACCGGACGATTCGAGTTGCAGAGCGACCGTATTATCGATTCCTATTCCTTCGATACAGACCGTGCTGAGGTTTCCTTCGGCGGACCTGTTCCATATTCCAAGAGACTGTTCGGCAAACCGGTCACGTTTTATCTCACCACGATCGGCAAGCTGAGCGATACATACACACCATTTGATATCAACCGCTCAGCGAATGATTATATGGGGATCGGGATTGATCTCCCTGAACGACAGCAGAACGCTTTCCAGTCATCCTTGAAGCTGGCTTATAAACTGACGGACACCAAGAAACTGACGCTTTACCTGACAGAATCCTTCAACCAGTGGGACATCTATCCACTCGGAGAAGGCGGCGTATCCGGCAACTACGGATATAACTACAAGTACAACCTGGATAACCGTCCCTATGCGCAGAACAAGCGTTTTTCGGGAACCCTCACATTTACCGATCAACTAAGCCAGAAGACATTCTATGAGATTAAGTTCATCACCTTCCGTACGCATTCGTTTGTCAAGCCGCGCGGCAAGGATATCGGTGAATTCACACTCCAGGAGGAAATTGAAGACGATCCGGCTTATGCCTTCGACCAGAATCTCAATCGGAAACTCGAACAGGGGGAATATCTCGATACCGACGGTAACGGTTTTATGGATGGCTTTATGGATGCCAACGCCAACGGCATCTTTGATGGTGGCGGTGAAGGATATGAGGATCTGAATTACAACGGGCACTGGGATCGCGGTGAAGATTGGGTGGACCTGAACGGCAACGGTGTTTATGACGCCGCGGAACCGTGGATTGATGTTGTCAATCCGCTGACCGGCGAGAACAACCTGGGCGTTTACGATTTCTGGGATACTTACAACGACCTGAACGGCAACGGTCGATGGGATCCCGCCGAACCGCAACTGCCGGAACATGACTGGAACAACAACGGCGTATGGGACGGTGAGCGATTTATCGATGCAGATGGGGACGGAGAATATGATGCATTGGAAACGTGGAACGACCTGAACGGCAATTATCTCTGGGACGAGGGTGAACCCTACATCGATACAAATGGCAACGGCAGGTTTGATTATTCGGAAGGTTATGATGACAAGAACGGTAACGGTGAGATTGACCGCCGTGATCTGATTCCCGATACTTCAAATCCCACTGATACTTGGGAGCCCTTTATTGACGGTGATGCTTTCTGGGATACTGGTGAACCGTTCATCGACGAACCTGATCCGATCACTGGAGAGTATAACGGCAGGTGGGATGATGGAGAAGTATTCTTTGATCTTCCCTCCTCGCTCAATCCACAGACCGGTGCGGGCTATTCCTTCATCGGCACCGAAATGACCTTGAATGGCAAGTATGACGGACAGAATGGAGGCTTTGACGAGTACGAGTTATTTACTCGTCCTGCCAACTGGAATTTCAACTCAGATCCTTCACGACCGATTATATATAACTTCGACGAGGAGGCACGCGGGACGGACTGGCCCGAGGATATCTACCCGTTCATTCCTGGGAAATCCACTTGGATAAACCGCACATTACATGACACCGAGGTGCCGGAGTTCAACTTCCCCAACGGTCGTGCGGACATTGACCAGGAGTGGTGGCTTGACTACAACGAAGACGGCAAGTGGAATACAGCCGACAATTTCCTAAACAAGGGCGAGTGGGATCCGACCGCCTTTTGGCAGGACCGGATTTCAACCGAATATACAGTTAAGTTTGACATCCAGAGTCAGGTTTCGAAATACCATGAGATGAAATCGGGTGCGGAGATCAAGTTCCGTGATCTGCAAATGCAGGCGATACAGAATCCAGATCAACCTTATTCCGGAGAGGCAATTCTGCCGGCGGGAAGCCCCTATCCCGACCGCGGAGGCGTGCGCGACTTCTACCACTATAAACCCATAGAGGGCGCGGTTTACGTGCAGGACAAGATGGAGTTTGAAGGTCTGATCGTAAACGCCGGCCTCCGGGGTGATTTCATTATTCATCCTCAGGAGGTCGTTGACGAGTTTACCGAAAGGCTTGAGCGCGATGAACCGGGTGCAATCATCGCCAATCGCGGCACATGGCGGCCCAGCCCGCGGCTGGGTATTTCACACCCGATAACCGAACAATCCAAGCTGTACTTTAACTACGGGCATTTCTACCAGGCGCCGCAGTTCCAGTATTTCTACCGTTCGGCAACCGCCAACTTCGATGCCAACTCTACCATCGGCAATCCGAACCTCGAGTATGAAAAGACGGTTCAGTACGAGTTGGGCGTCAATACCAAGATTTCCGAATATGTAGTTATCGACGTTTCAGGATACTACAAAGACCAATACGACCTTATCTCCACATCGGATGAACGGTGGAAGAACCTGACACTTGACAGGTATGTAAACCTCGACTATGGGCGGATGCGCGGTTTTGAGTTCTCGGTTGAGAAACAACCTGCGCATCATTATGCATTGACGTTTAATTATGACTACAGCTATGCGTTCGGCAAGGCGTCGGATCAGCACGCCAACCGTGAAGCCAGGTTGAACAACGTTCCATATAACTGGGATGAGCATCCGCTTAACTGGGATGAAACGCACAAGATCAACGCTTACCTTACGATTCTATATGCCCGGAACGAGCATCCTCGCTTATTGGGTCTGGTCATGCCTGACGACTGGATGATGACGCTGCAATGGGAGTTTGGTTCCGGACTGCCATACACGCCGTCCAAGTACCTGGTCGGCATCGACAACCAGAAC
>CAYYHI010000177.1:0-7018 GCA_964471745.1 uncultured bacterium
AAATGCGCGGGGACGGTAGATGGGACAATCCTGTCCCGTCATACCCGACAGGATTGTCGGGTTTACTATTGCCCGACAAGATTGTCAGAACTACCAGTTTGTTGTCAACTGTGGTGAGTTGACAGCGGTTAAAGCTATGTGTCCCGATTTGCCCGACAAGAGTGTCGGACCTACCTTCGCTTGACCGGTACGGTTAAAGTATCCACCAAAGAACAACTGGTCGGTGTATCCAGGAAACAATCCCTTAAAATTACAGGTATCAATCCCCATGACTCCAGCCATAACGACCACTTGTTCTTTGTTTCGATGTGAACCAGCGGGCTTTCATGTAACATAGTTGCCACAACTACCAGGTCACCGAACCAGCGCCCGTCAAGATGAACCTCACCGGTTGCCATCCCGCGATGGTCGGTTTTCAGGTTATCCTCGATGTCAGCGTAACCCTCGTAAACGCTATAAGTGACCGTCTGATCAGGGACGCCGTTACCGCGTTTGTCGATAACCGTCGCGGTCAGAGATCCCCTGTAAGCCTGTCCATAGTTGGTTCGGAATATTTCGGGAAACGTTGAGAGTTGTAATTCAAAAGGAGCAGGTTTGCCGTGGATGCCGATCTCAAATTCGACCGGTTCGGCACCGGCGTAAGCGCGAATCGTGGACGCGGTATCGCCATAAGGCACATTGAGGTAGTAAAGAGCCTGCACCACGCCGGAAGAATCGCTTAACGCCCACTCTGGCGCGACATGCCCCGGACCGGATGAAACATCGAGTACAACCGCTGCCTGAGAGACAACAGCGTTTGTGTCATAATCGGTTACGGTAACTTCGAAAGCTGTTGGATAGAGTTCACCTTCCAATGCAATGATTGCACTGTCAAGGTGACTGAAATGCACACTATAGTATTGATCGGAAAGTCGGGGTGAGGTAGGCTGTTCGGATTGACAAGAGCACAATATTAAGCAAATAACTACAGCCATCCCAACGACATACGCGAACCTGAACATGAAACCTCCGCCTGAACATGAGTTCTATGCCTGTAAAAAGCTATGTCCTTATAACAGCAAAAATTGTACCTTAACAAATCATACATTCAAGATGTCTAACAAATATAATATAACAAAGAGTGAACAGCGCTTCAAGGTTTGTGAAATGAAATGACGTGAACAGCGCAATTTTGCTGTCAACTGCGGAGAGTTGACAGCGGTGTCCTATGAATACGTGATAACGTCCTCCGGTGCGATCTTTCCCTCGACACACTTGGCAAGGGCGTCCTGACGGAAGTTCCTGCTCCCTTTCTGCATTACATGTTTGACGATGCCCGTCAAGGTGGGACCCGCGGTGATGATATCGCGTAACTCATCGTCAACTACAATAAGCTCAATCAACGCCACCCGTCCGCTTCGTCCTGTGAAGTAACAGTTCTTGCAGCCTGTGCCCGTGTAGAGCTGTGTATCCTCCGGCAGCTTCAGTTCACGGCAAAACTCGGCATTCTTCGGATGAGGAGTATGACATTCAAGACAGATCCCCGGGATGAGGCGTTGCGCAATGATCATGTTCAAAGCTGCGCTTAATGCGAACGGCTCGACACCCATGTTCAACAGGCGAAGAATCGTTCCGGCAGCATGCTCCATGTGTACGGAAGCCAGTATGAGGTGTCCGGTCAATGCGCTCTCAACCGCAATGTGGGCGCTTTCCCTGCTGTATATATCACTTAAGAGTATTATATCCGGATCCTGTCGAGCGATCGCCTGCATTACCGACTCAAATGTCAATCCCTGATCGCGATTTACCTGAACCTGTGCGGCATATCCCAGACGAACTTCAACCGGGTCTTCGATGGTAATGACATTGCGGGTCTCAGTCGGTATCTTATTGAGCAAGGCATAGAGTGTCGTTGTTTTTCCGCTTCCGATCGGACCGGCGACAAGTATCAGTCCTGTCGGTCTTTTCAGCAATAGTTTTACACGATCTTTATCCTGACGGCTGAACCCAAGTTGATCAAAATCCATAACTTTCAGCTTGCCGACAATCCTCAGCACAATCTTCTCACCATCGATCAGGGGCAGAGTCGACACGCGTGCTTGCAATGTTCCCTCGTCGATCTGCATTTTAATCCTTCCATCGAGTGGTATCCCGCGCTTGGAAACATCTATCCCACTGCGGATTTTCAGCGTGTTGCGCAGTTGTGAAATGCGGTCAGGATCAAGCCGTCGCGTCGGTATGGGTATGGAGTGCAGTTGTCCCTGAATGCGCAGTGCAAGTGCAAATTTTTCTTCGCTGAAGGTTGAATGGATGTCGCTTGCATCCAGGAGATGAGACATCGCCAGCACCAGGTCGATAACCTTGTTGGCATCGAACGGCGGTTGTGAGAGAAGGTAGGCGAATCCATCGAAGAATTCCTTGACCAATGGGTTGGATCTGAGCAGATTGTTGTATGCGCGGTTGATGGCGAAATGTAGATCGCCGCGGGGAGTGATACCGGGTTTGATCTTTGCCGGGATTATTCGACTGAGCAGTCGCAGCAGGCTCTGGTTGAAAGGATCATCCATACTGACGGCGAGTTCGCCATTCTTATAATCCACCGGCAGAACACCGTGCTCGAGTGCAACTTCGCGGGGTATCTTTGAGATTAAATCCTCGGGAATCTCCTTTTCCTTGACTTCATGAAATGAAATCCCGCGCTGGCGGCTGAGACGCTTGAAAACCTCCCGTTCATCAACCAGCTTACGGCGCATGAGGATCTGACCAAGGTATTTCTTGCCTTTTCCTTTCCGCTGTTCCTGGAGGGCTTCATCGACCTGTACCTTTTTAACCAGACCATCGTCGACGAGTATCTCACCGATACGGCGTTTGTCCTTTCGCTCGGAGGATGATTCCGGCAACGGGAACCTCCATTTTTATCATTGGAAATAGTTAGTTTCTGTTTAAAAAATACTCCATTTCCAAGATTATATCTCACATTGTCATTCCTGCTAAGGCAGCAATCCAGTATTTACAAGTATTTATAATTTCTTTCTGGATACCTGCTTCCGCAGGCATGACAATTGGGGAACTTTTTCAACAGACACTAAATAGGTTAACGTTCACGACAAATCATATAAGGACGCCGACTGAAGCATGTCCTCGCGAAACAGTTTGTCTGAGAATAAGAGAGTCAGCCGCTGTCACCTCTCCGCAGGTGACAGCGGCTTTGAATCATTTTCGAACAGACTGGGGAACGGGGATCGGCGCTCCCCATTGTATAGGCGCTCGTAACCTATCCACTTGAAAAGCGAAGGTTACAATTACTTGATTTTATCTCTCCTGCGATCCTCGCGAATTTTGAGTTCCTTACTTAGGCGTTTCTGTTTGAGTTGCTTGTCTCTGGATCGTTCCTTCGACCGGTGTTCATATTCGTGTAATTTCTTTTCACGCTCTTCAGGCGGTAACTCGGCATGTCGATCACTGCGCCTGCGATCCCCCTTCCTGCGATCGCGCTTGCTGCGGCGTTCAACGCCATCCCACCCCTCAAAAGGTTCGAGTTGGCGTATCCGGCGTTCAATCTTTCGCCGACCGTCACTGCGACGATCCTCCATACTACTCTCCTGATTTCTTGGAAAGGTTCTCGTCAAATACATTTGAATGCTGTTATCGTTTTAAGATATGAAAAAAAATACGGTCAGGCAAGCTAAAGGAGGTTTTAGAAGAATACTTGTGATAGGGCATGGTTTAATTAAACCGAGTTTGACGATCAGATAAAGGGGAGGATGATCAGATTAGACTAAATTCGGAAGATTCCCGGTTATCACTCAAGTTATCAAAGCGGGTTAGATCGTTAACTTGATTTTTGAACAGATACGCCAGCGTTCTCCAACTGCTTCAATCGAAAGAGGGATTGTTTGTATTCCTTCTCAGCACTTATATATTGAATACCATCCATGAAGCCTTGAGGCGGCATGCGGAAACCTTTGAAAGTGAAGCCATAAATCCGGGATTTCTTATAGGCTTCGATAACAGCTTCAGGTGAAAAATTGCCCAATGTTTCTTCAGCGCCTCCAAGCAGGATCATTCTTACTTGACCTCTGGTCTGAGGTCCAGCATAAACCCATCCGTTCTGGTCGAATTTCTTGCCCGCTACTTCTAATTGCTGTAAACTGATCCAGGGAATAAACAGCAACAGTTCCCGGTAAATATCCCGACGTTTTTCAAGTACATTGAAGTCGTCCGATGCGTTATCTGCTGAAGGATCGGTCTGCCAGTAAGCATATAACCGGTAAAAAGTCAGACGCCAGGATTTCAGTAATTCTATAAAAAGATCAAGTATCTGTATATTATCTTCAAGTGAAAGCTCATGCTTCCATGATGTTATGATGCCGAAGGAAGCTTCATTCGGACCCTGAATTGACCGCGTCCACATACTTATTAATGACATCTCTGTTACACCTTCAAAGTCTCCTTTGAAGTATGCGTTCGCTATATCGTACTGTGTGATGTCCCAATTTGGTTTGATCATTACCGATCTCCATTTCTATTGAACACCCGACACCGGTAATGACCGGTACCAGCCTCCCCAAAGTTGCTCCTAATTCATATAACGGCTGGATAGTATCCAGACTTGAGACAAATCTTTCACTATATTGCAGTCAACAGTATAACTCTATAAGCGTAGTGGACATTTTGCTGCAGGAATTTGTCAAACCCACCTGGGTAGAATCATTCCCCATAACATTTACTGACTCCTCCGAGTGATAACAGAAAGAAGGTCAATATCGGGAACTATAAAAAAATCGAATTACAGTTCTTTAGAGATTCTCTAAGTATTTGTTATTATATATGGTTGAAAAATAATATAAAATTTTGCCGGATATTATTTGTGTAAGATATGAAATATTGCTTGAAAATTCTTTGCATTGAGGATGCAAACAGGATTGTTTTTAATTATGGTTATTTTGGTCGTAAATAAATCATCACGTCTGATTTCAGTTTAAGAAGACAGCGGAATCACCAAAGATGGTATTTGCTGTTGTTTTATCGATGAAGCACGTAGAAAGTTGAAAATTCTTCTGACAGGTGATATATTGGATTGGAATGAAGACCTGCAGACGGCTTCAAGCCTTTCTGCGAATTATGCAACTAAAGTAACTTAAGGAGTTAAAGATGAACATACGCTGGTTGTTACTCGTATTTTTTATCGTCGGTGGTGTGCAGGCTGATGTCACTCGAACGGTGAAGACGAGTTCCTATTTGGTAATTGGCGAGTCGGAAGTGACTTCCGTCGATTGCTATGCCAATGACCGTTCAACTGCAGAATCCACAACCAAATGGCTTGGCGGCGTGATGAAGACGGTCAAAGGCAAGAAACCGATCCAATCAATCTCGATCACAAGGCTTGATAAAGAACTCGTCTGGACCCTCAACCCGAAGAAGGAAACTTACACCGAAATGACCTTCGCTGAGTTCAGGGAGCAGATGGAGAAAGGGATGGCTGAGACCGAGGAGACTGAGATTGAGGAGGTTGAGGAGGTAGACGAAACCTCGGAAGAGGAGAGCGAGGATGAGTACGAGTGGACGCTCGAAATCTTGTCGGATCCGCAGTCGAAGATTATCAACGGCTGGGAATGCCGTAACGTGAAACTTATGGCTACCGGCACGCACAAGGAGGAACCGCGTGACAAGGTATGGATCACGATAGACCAGTGGAACAGTCCTGATGTGCCGGGTATGGTGGAGATTGCGGATTACAACACTCGTTACATGAAGGCTCTCGGTGTGGATGAACTGGCGCTCACACCCGGATTGATGGAGTTTGCTGCGGCATATCAGAACCAGTTCAGCGCCATGTTTGAGGAAACCAAAGAAGCTCCGGGAGAGTCGGTTCTCAACAGTATCGAGGTCAAGGTAAATCAGCAGCTTGGTCCAACGGCGAAGGAAAGAGCGGCTGATGCCGCAACGGACGAATTGACAAAAAAGCTGCCCTTCGGTTTGAAGAAGAAGAAAAAGAAGGAACCGCGCTGGGAGGAGAAGGTTAAGTTCAGAGCCACCACGGAACTGGTTGAGGTTTCACTGAACCCGGTCGATAAAAGCAGGTTCGAGGTTCCCGAAGGTTACAAGAAGAAGTAGGGTGGGCTCAACCTTCATTACGTCGATAAGGGAAATACAATAAAAAAATCGAGGACTCATCCTGAGTAACGGACGAGTCCCCGATTGAAGCACGTTAATGAATTAATGCCTAATCATCGCAGCCGGGTCCGTAGAACTCGCCGCCATGGCTGTTGTTGTAAGCATCATACCAGTCCTTGGCGTACAGAATCTCATCGCGGGTAAAGTCATCCGCGTGAACAATTATGTACTCGCCGTAGTAGATGAAGTCATATGTCCACCCCATATCACCATCGATATAAGCTCCATTCATGAAGTTGAACTCTGCTGCCAGAAGCTGTTTCTGCAAGAGATCGACAGGATCGTTGCTGTTTGAGTTCAGAACATCGTATGCACTTTGCGCTGTTAAACCAGAGAACGGTGCAAGGGCAAATTCAGATATCTGTTCGATGTATTCCTGAAGCGTTGCAGCTGGAATCTGGAAGCCATTCCGTCTGTGCTGTAAGATAGCTTTGCGTATGTTGTTTTTCCAGAAACCTATTGTGTATCCATCGGCGGTTCCACCGCAGTAATCCTCGAAATCAAATTCCGGTGGTTCAGGTTCTGGCGGATCAATTACCGGTGATGCGTCTGTGTTATTGACACCTTTCGTCGATGAAAAATCATCTCCGATTGGTCCGGTGCTCGTTTCACAGCCTACAAGAACTGTCAGCAGGAGCAAAGCTGTCAGAATAAATGGTACTGATTTCATGGTAATCCTCTGAAAAATTTGCTATAATATAATCTTAATTGTTTGAATATTCTCTCTACAGTGAAAACATTTAAAGAATTAACCAATAGAGAAAAAATTCTCGAATGTGGCGGTTAAGTGATTGGGTTAATCAATTGTATTATACCGTAAGAACTGCTTGAACTGTAAAAGGTGAACCACTATATTTATGTC
>CAYYHI010000178.1:0-6988 GCA_964471745.1 uncultured bacterium
ATCGGTTTCGGCTCGCTGCTAATTGTCTACTTTTCAGTTAGTATTATCCTGCTTTTCCTGCATTATCTCCGTCCGGTCAACCAGGCTGAGAAGGATCGGATCAGATGGATTCTGATTTGTACTTTCATCGGGTTGGCGCCATTTTTCTTCCTTTATAAGGCGCCGTCTATATTGGGATTAAGATCGCTAATTCCGCAATGGGCTGCATTCGGTATGATGTTAATCGTTCCCATCGGCTGGGGAATGGCGGTGGCATCGTTCCGTATGTTGCGACTGGAATGGGCGCTCTCGAGGACTATCATCTATGCAATTACGGTTACACTTGTCCTGTACCTGATGTTCAGCGCTGTTCTGATCGGCTTCAGTTACTTTGAACAGAAAGACACAACTTCGCTTGTAGTCCTGGTTTCGGTTGGCTTAATAGCAGTAATACTGTCAGTTTCAGGACTGATCGGTCAGGTTCGCACGCTCATAGATCGGATCTATTACCGTGACTGGTTTAATTATCGCAGCGCCCTGCTGGATCTAAGCGTCGAGTTGTCCGGTTCTATAAGTGAAAAATCTGTTGTTAACATACTCACTGAAAGGCTTTCCACAGTTCTAAAGATTGAGAAGTCCATCCTGCTGGTCAGAACCGACAGTGAAACCTGGCATGCTCCGGTCCAGGCAGCGTCGCTAATCGGTAACGAGTTGGAGCTTCTGTCCAACATAACCTCTGACAGCCAATCAAACGGTTTGCACATACTGGCGATGCAATCTATGCGAAAAAGTCTTGACCAGCCGTCAGCAGACCTGCAACTTCTCGGTTACCATGTCATTCTTCCCCTTATTCATGCAGAGAGCGTTATCGGCATCCTGCTGCTCGGCGGGAAACTCTCCGGAGCGCCGTTCAGCGTACGGGATCGTCTGCTGCTCAACACGCTGTCGACTTATGCCGGAACGGCGCTGGCGAATCTGAACCTGACCGGTAAACTTATCGATAACCAGAAGCGGACAGTAGCGGTGGATATGGCTGGCGGTATAGCGCACGAGATCAACAATGCTCTGGCGCCACTGATGGGTCAGGCGCAATTAATAGAACGTACGCTTACACAGGGTCAAAGTGTCTCCAGCGATGGAACAATAAAACGACCAGTAGACATCATTGTCGAGATGTGCCAGCGTATTAAGCGGATTGCGCAGAACCTGAACCGGATTTCCGAACCACCCCACCTTGAAATGGAACCTGTGCAGTTAAGCGCGGTTGCCGAGGAGACGCTGCAGCTTATGGCCGAAACTGCCGGACGTATAAAGCAGTTCAGGATGGATGACCCCAATGCAAAGTTCCGATTGGTAAAAGAGTTGGATGAGAACCTGCCCGTCGTTATGGGCGACCGTCAGCAGTTGGGTCAGGTGTTCATGAACCTTATCATCAACGCCTCCGACGCGCTGGAAGAACAGGGGGGTGGAACACTTACAATTGGAACGATGCTGAAACAGGATCAGAATGCAGTTACAGGATACGTAAGAGACACAGGCGGCGGGATTCCTCGCCAGTTATTGGATAAGATTTTTCAGCCATACTTCACCACCAAAAATAAAGGAAAGGGTACCGGGCTGGGAATGTCGATTGTCCGCGGCATTATAGAAGCTCATGGCGGGCAGATCATGATTGATTCCGGGGAAGGTCATGGAACTTGTGTCGAATTTACGCTTCCCCTGACTGCACAACAACCAGAAAACGGTTAAGCTCACATGTTATTTCCTACTATGTAGATCCTGTTGAAAGACTCATTGATGTGTCATTCCAGCGAAGGCTGGAATCCAGAGTAGAGTTTTATAAGTTATTGTAAAATACTGGATTCCAGCCTTCGCTGGAATGACAGGCAGAGAGTAATTACTCATATTCATATACTTTTTTAACAGGAACTATGTAGATCGGTATCGGTGTCCACTAAACTCCACAATTGTATACTTATTGATACATCCTTTTTAATTTCTAATCATATAAAAACGGTAATAACATGTGGATAAACAACTGGCATATAGTTTGTACCAATTCACAGAGAAACATTATGCCTTGAACACTAACTGATATACTCAAGCGCATCAAGCTTATTCTATAGGTTAATCTGTGATTCGTTCCCAGTAAAGGATTCCGTCATCATGAAATATATTCTCAAATCCTGTATGTACTTATTCATTCTGACGCCAGTGATTGTCAGTATTGATCCGGAGTCGAAAGATAGTTCGGTTACGACATTCCAGGTCGTCGGCGGGAGAGGTTCGTATGCACATATAACCCGCGGCTGTGAAGGAAATGTTATCAGCACAGAGCGGGTTCCATTCAGAGAAATGGGCATTTCGGTGGATCACAAGTTTAAGGGCACACCACTCCGCCTGGGCGCGCGCTATCATCTATTCTCACACACATTAAAAGAGGGGGAGTATGTTTCTGCAACTGGGTACTATAGAGAAGTAAAAAGAAAGGATGCGTACATCAGATCATCCTTGGCATTGGATAGCAGGTACATCGGGCTGGGATTTGGAAGATCCTATTTCATTCATCCCAGGGGAAAAGAAGATTACACGGATTATTTTAACATTGAGGAATCCCCTTATGGTGGTTATCTGCGGATTGGCAATATTGATCGGTTGAACTTCAAGATTAGTGTCAATGATGAGTTGGTCTACTCCAATGGTGGAATGGTATCGTTGTACATAAACACTTGCTCAAAGTTGCGGAAGGATCGTTTTCGGGTCGGATTTAACGCTGGTCCGCCGTATGATGGGAATGGTTTAATCTTGGGTTTGGATATTCTTCTTAAGAATAACCTGCGGCTTGAAACATCCGGGCGATTAGGCAGCAGTGAAGGTGTAAGCGAATGCGCAATAAGTATGGGCTTGAAATATCAACTCATAGGACGGTAGATAATTTCAGCGAACAAGAATACAAGGATCCAAATAAGCGTCATCAATCCAGAGGAAATAAATGAACGTTACAGGTCGTCCTGAAGAACCGGAAAGCGGCTCTTGTTTACATAAGTGGCTTTTTCTCTTCGGATTGTGCTTTGCGATATGGCACATCTGTCCGGTATTCCTGGGTTTTGAGATCAGGAACAAGTTTACACTTGGCGATCTTGTAGACCTGACAACGCCTTATGTTCTGATTGGTCTGGTTCTCAAACTGTATCTTCTGATGAGACAGCAGAGTATGGAGATGACGGGGCGAGTCAAAGCATCTGCTTTCGTTTATCTTCTGTTCTTCTTCGGTATTATTACGTTTATCGAAGGTCACGGCATTCACCTCTCCAGCAATGCGATCTACCGCCACCTTGGGGGGAGTCCGACCTCGCCATTGTCTTCACTTACCTATTTCTTCGATGAGATCCAGGGGCATATCTTCTGGGATGCCGGACTGCTACTCATGGCATTTGCATTAATCCTGCTTGGTTTTTCTTCCGAGACATCCCCGAAATGCAGGTTGAATCAGGGTTGGGTTTGGGCTGGAGCGTTGCTCTATGGCTTTACTCATTTCACCAACGGCATAGAGGGTCAGACCGTTATGATGACCTTTCCGGCTGCTATCCTAATACCGGTTCTGTTGCTCGCATTCACCTTGCGTAAACGTATCTCGTTATCGAGGCGTCCGGTCGTCCTGTTTTATCTTGTGGCGTTCCTGACCGCGGATATCTTTTTCACCATTTGGGGTGTACTAAACAAAGGCTTTCCTCAATTCAGCGAGCTGGGGTGGTTCTAACCTCAAGATAATCGTTCCAGCCCATTTTCTCTTATCCTAAATTCCTCAACCACCCGCAATTTCACCTGAACTCTCACTGTTCACATTATCGTACACTTGAGTCGATAAAATCGAACAAATCCTGACATCTCTATTTTTGTAAGTCACGTTTTATCATGGTCATATCTGACTGGTACGGTAATTGTATTATTGATGGCAGAGGTCAAACTACACAGGAAGGCGGGTGTAATAATGCACAAACAAAACAGCAGTTCCCTTGTTATCGTTCTGTTCCTTGTCATCGGACTCCTGGTACCGCTTTTCGGTCAGGAGGAGGGACCCGATGTGATAATCTGTCCAGAGTGCGGTGAAATGAACGAATCGGGAAGCAAGTTCTGCCGGAAATGCGGTTTCGAACTGCCTGAAAAGGTCTTCAAACCAGAGAAGAGACCAGAAGCGACGGATGAACTGAAACTTTTACCCGGTGAGGGTACGGACGAATTACAGCTCTATAAATTGACAAGAGGAGAGCTTATTCAGATTGTGGAGCTGATCGTTAAAAAACTGGATAAAGAGCAATTATACAGACAAGAAAACCTCAATCTGGTCAGCCGGATGAGCAGAGACGAGTTGGAGGAGCTCATCAGACGATTGCTCAAGGAGGAGATGATAGCCAAACATCAGGCTGCGAAAGGAACCGGTTTGTTTGGTAAATTCCTCCAGGGAATTGGAGCACTAACGTTATTGGGCATCTGGATGGCAATTCTTATTGCCTGAAAAAACAAAAACACAGGAGGGTTTAAGATGCAACGGATATTGAGTACGAGCGCAATCGCAATAATTATTCTATTGCTGATGGGCGCCTGGTGTTTACCGGCGATTGGTCAGCAGGATCACCCGGACCACGTTGAATGCCCGGAATGCGGTCATGTCAACGAATGGTCGAACAAATTCTGCATTAAATGTGGTGCCTCGCTGGTAGGTGCAAAACAAGAAGCGAGTGCAAAACAGGAATTGGTACGTCCTCTAAGGGTTCCGCAACCGGCAACCCTGGAGGCAGGGATGTCCAGGGTCTTTCACATGCGCGACGGAAACGTTGTCAGCGGCACAATAATCGACATCGAGCACGATTCCATCGCCGTTATCGAGTCTCCGGATGGTTTACTGCGGATACCCAACCGGGAGATTCTGGAGGAGATGGTGGACCTGGTAAAGATCGACGAGACCCATTTCGTCGGACCGGTACTTTCGGAAGACGACTATTCCATCTCGATAAAAACCCCTTATGGCGTGGTAGTTGTTCTGAAGAGAGATATCCTTACGATGGACCGTTACTACGGCGATAAGAAGGTAAGCTGGGCTGAAGAGAAGAAGCGATTTCTACCGGAAGAGGAGCTTATCGACATCTTTCTGGATCCTACTGCCTTTCCGCTGCAGCCGCATACCATATACCTGAGCGGTTTATCCCTGGGTTATGGCTTCACCAGGAATTTCATGCTTAGGACCAAGTTCGGGAGCGACTTCGTCGGTGATTTGAATTTGCAGCCTCATTTCTGCCTCTACAACAGAAGTACCGGTACTTCAGAATTGGCATTAGCCTTCGGTGCCGGGCTTTACAACCACCATTCCATGAAATACGAAGCGGGGAAATACAGCCACTGGATTGTCGATCCCAATACAGATAAACGTCTTGATGAAGAGGGTGCAGTGCTGGTGGACAGCGTTCTTTCAGATCCGGATAGGAAGGAGTTCTTCGTAACGTCATATCTCGTGCTCAGCCGACGTCAGAGTATCGCAAGCGGTCGCGGTAAATGGGGTTGGCATATCGGCGGGATGACTAACTCAATGGTTCTTAATAAACCGGAGCTCAAAGAAGGATCAGTTTATGAGTGGGATGACAACTTTATACCATACCGCGTCTGGGCGGCAATGGATTACGACCTGACAAAAAGGCTGAAGTTCTTAATTGAGGTCTTTGCCGATAACGGTCACAAGTTCATCAACGTTAACGACACCTGGGACAGTTATTTTGACTTCGGCGGTTCACCATTTACAGTTGAGATGCAGAGTGGAGACTATCAGCCGGTGGATCTGGACTTCGGGTTTATCTATTCGTTCAACGAGCACTTCAGACTCGGCATGCACTTCCAGTCTCCTTATCTGGAAATCTACTGGAAATGGTAAAGAATAAAGGATTATTCAAATGAAAGCTGTTAAATGGACATTAATACTCGTGCTCATTTTAGTAACTGTTTCTGTGAATGCACAGGAGCAAGTTCAACAGGAAAGAAACGAGTACGTCATGCAGGCACGCCTGATCAAGATAAAGCGCATGTCGGAAGCGTGGGAAAACGAACCGGTAAAGCTGCTGCTCTTTGGTGGAACCTCTGACCAGGGCCGATTTCTTTCGATTCACAACGATGCGTTTCGTCTAAAGACAGTGGGGGCAATTAAAGAGATACCGGTGTTGGACGTTAAAAGCATCGTGTTGAAGCGAAAGCCGCAAAACCTGCTCTTCGTTGGGATAGCATCTGTCGGAGTGGCAGCGCTCTTCGCGGGAGGGGCATCTCTTGGATTTGATGCCTCCAAGCAGGAGATGATCGGGGCGAGCAGTGCCGGCGCTGTAATCGGTTTCATGGTCGGCTGGAAGGCGTTTTACCAAAATATCGTCATACCGCTCTATTAATAGGAGGGAGTAAGAAAGCAAGGGAGCAAGTAAACTTGATCACTTGATCACTTGCTTACTTGATCACTTTCTTAAATAAACAGAAGGAGAAGTAATGTCAAAGGTTTTATCCATTTGGCTCTTCGCTGTTTTAATGGGTAGATATGAAAACCTACCGGTGATTGTGTGGCACGGGCAATAGGTAGCCCGTGCCACCCCGCATCGCTTAACAGCCATTAACCACACGATTTAGCGAAGAACCAATTTTAATATGACAGCACCACCCTAATCCTGATTATCAATATTGCGCTTTCCTTCCAATTCCTTTCTCAATCCTGGGAGGAGTTGATCCAATCCTCTCCTCGCTCCAGGGTCGTTGGGATCCACCTTAAGACACCTTTCGAAAGCCTCCTCCGCTTCATTTAACAGACCCTGTTTGGCGTACAGTATTCCGATGTGATTGTAGATTGATACTTGATCCGGTTTAATTCCCAGCGCTTTTATGAAGAATGTGATCGCTTCATTTAACTGATCGATCTTCTCATAAGCGAGCGCGAGGTTGACATAATCTTCCGCCAGGCTGGAATTTGTCATCAGGAAATAAT
>CAYYHI010000179.1:0-6902 GCA_964471745.1 uncultured bacterium
ACAACTAAATGGCGAAAAAAGCACTTATAGCCAAGCAGAGGCGCGAACCGAAGTTTAAGGTCCGCAAATACAATCGTTGCCGGCGTTGTGGTCGTTCGCGCGGCTACCTGCGCAGATTTGGGCTTTGCAGGATATGTTTTCGCGAATTGGCTCTTTCCGGTATGATACCCGGCATAACCAAGGCAAGCTGGTAATGTTGAAAAGGAGGAATATGCCTTGAGCATGACCGATCCAATTGCAGATTTACTAACCCGCATCCGCAACGCAGCACAGGCTGGACATAAGTCCGTAGATATTCCTGAATCCCGCCTCAAACGGGACATAACGCGAGTACTGCTGCAGGAACGGTTTATAAACAAGTATATCAGGATTCGGGACGACAGACAGGGAATCATTAGGATTTATCTCAAGTATACCGATGAAGGTAAATGCGTGATTGACGGTATAAAAAGAGTGTCTCGTCCCGGACTGCGTTTATATTACGGTGTTGATAAGATACCTCGTGTACTCAATGGTCTTGGCATAATGATACTTACCACGCCGAAAGGCATTATAACGGATAAGCAGGCACGCCGGATGCGAGTTGGCGGCGAACCGCTCTGCATGGTTTGGTAACAGTTGAAACGCCGATGAGAGGATAACCGATGTCAAGGGTTGGACGTGACCCCATCTCCGTTCCGGAAGGGGTTAAGATTAAAATAGATAAAGAACTGGTCAAGGTCAACGGCAAGCTTGGTGAGCTGCAACACGAGCTTCCATCAGGAATTAAGGTTGTCCTTGAGGATGGAAAGCTGCAGTTGAGCAGGAAGAATGACAGCAGCGATCAGAAATCCCTGCATGGCTTGTCGCGTGCGTTGGTCGCCAACATGGTTAAAGGTGTCAGCGAGGGCTTTACCAAGCAGATGGAAATAGTCGGCGTGGGTTATCGTTGCGATATGCTCGGCAAAGCCCTCCAACTCACAGTCGGTTTTTCCCATAAGGTTGTCTTTATACCGCCGGAGAGTATTGAAATCAAGGTTGCCGAGCCAACCAAGTTCAGTGTCAGCGGAATAAACAAAGAAGTTGTCGGGGACATTGCCGCAAAGATACGTGCTATTAAACCGCCGGAGCCGTATAAAGGCAAAGGTATCAGGTATACCGGAGAATACATACGGCGTAAAGCCGGAAAGTCCACAGTTAAGTAAAACAGACCGTTTCAGTGGAATAATAGACGGATTATGGAGAATGAATGACTGACCAGAAGGTTGTCGTAAGGCTTAGGAAGGAGAAACTGCAACGACGCAGAAAGCATATACACAAGCGGATTTCAGGCAGCGCTGAACGACCTCGCCTGGTTGTGTTCCGCAGCAGTCGTCACATCTATGCGCAGTTGAAGGACGACGATAATATGCGTACAATTACCGGTTGTTCCACACGCTCTCCTGCGTTGCGAAGTGAGATCGGTAAGCTCTCCGGTAAGATCGAGCAGGCGAGTCTGGTCGGCAGACATATCGCTGAACTCGCAAAGGATAAGAATATCAAAACGGTTACTTTCGACCGTAACGGTTGTAAGTATCATGGTCGTATAAAGGCGCTTGCGGATGGTGCTCGCGAAAGTGGTCTTAATTTCTGATACTTTGGTAAATTAATAAATATAGAGAGCGGATAGCTTTGGAACGTGTTATTCCTGAAGATCTGACGTTAGTCGAGAAGGTAGTTCATATCAGTCGGGTTGCCAAGGTGGTCAAAGGCGGGCGAAATTTCAGCTTCAACGCCTTAGTCGTGGTTGGTGACGGTAAGGGGCGGGTCGGTTTCGGTATCGGTAAGGCGCGCGAAGTCGTCGACGCTATCGAGAAGGGTACCGATATAGCCAAGCGAACCATGAAACGTTATCCCATCATCGGCAATACAATTCCACATGCGGTTCTTGGCAAATTCGGTGCAGGAAAGGTGGTTATCAGACCGGCTTCACCCGGCACTGGTATCATCGCCGGAGGTGCTACACGGGCGGTTCTCGAAAGTCTGGGTGTTCGCGATATTCTGTGTAAATCGATTGGGAGCAATAATTCCATCAACGTGATAAGGGCTACATTTAACGGCTTGGAACAACTTTATGATGCGGTCAGGATGGCACGTAAACGCGGAATGACTGTGAAAGCGGTTTTGGATTTACCTCCAAGAGCGGAGATAGCAGATGCCTGATTACGTGCGCATAACATACGTTCGGAGTGCCATTGGGCGAAGTTATCGGCAGAAACGCGTCGTCAAAGCCCTCGGACTGAAACGATTGCATCACAGCCGGATTATGGTCGATTCAGCATCCCTGCGAGGAATGATTGGCAAGATATCGCACCTTTTAGAAGTTGAGATGGTCGATGAGAAGAACATTAAGGACAATTTACTTACTGCGGAACCTGTAACCACGAATTCGGGAATCGATCAGGTTGAGACCACTGCTGAAGAGAATAATACAGATTCAGAGACGGAGAGCAATGCATAGCGATACAGGCGATCTTGGTCGTTTGAAACCCGCACCGGGGTCGATAAAAAAGGTCAAGCGCATCGGCAGGGGGCGGGGATCGGGTCATGGAGATACCGCGACACGAGGTCATAAAGGAGCCAAATCACGTGCCGGATACAAGCGACCGTTTTGGTTCGAAGGCGGTCAGATGCCGATCCAGCGACGTATCCCGAAGCGCGGTTTTAGTTCTCTTAATCGTGTAAAGTACCACGAGATAAAGATATCCGACCTTGCCAGAATAGAAGGCGAGGAAGTTAATCCCGAATCGATCCGCGCTGCCGGACTGGTTAAGAGCCGCAGACCGATAGTCCTTCTCAGTACGGGCGAGACTGATAGAGCCTTGAAAGTATCCGTGCACAGGATTACTAAAAGCGCGGGTGAGAAGATCACTCAAGCGGGCGGTTCTGTGGAGATCCTTCCGCTCGATCCGGTGGATCTCCGTGTCAAGAAAGGTCCGAAGAAGAAGAAAAAAGTTAAGAAGGAGCAATAGGTTCAGTAATATTTAATCCAAAGAACCTGAACAACTGCTGAAACCGAGTATGCTGCAGAAATTCCAGAATATATTCAAGATTCCCGAGCTGAAGCGTAAGATATTCTTTACGTTGCTGATCTTTGTTATCTACCGTATAGGCGGACACGTTCCTGTTCCCGGGATTAATGCCCATGCATTGGGTGAATTCCTGAAGATGCAGCAGAACACCCTGTTCGGGCTTTACGACATGTTCGCCGGAGGCAACTTCGGACGTGCCACTGTTTTCGCCCTGGGGATAATGCCCTACATCAGCGCCTCGATCATTTTCCAGCTTATGGGAACAGTTATTCCCGCCCTGCAGAAAATTCAACAGGAGGGTGAAGAGGGACGTAAGAAAATAACCCAGTGGACGCGCTACTTGACTGTTGCTATTTCAGCGATGCAGGCTCTTGGCGTCAGTGTTTTCCTGGCACAGATACCGGTTACACAGAGTGGCTTGAAGGTTGTTCCCGATCCGGGTTTCGGTTTCATGATGCTGACCATGATAACCCTCGTCGCTGGTACTGTCTTTATCATGTGGCTGGGTGAGCAGATAACTGACCGCGGCATTGGCAACGGTATCAGCTTAATCATCTTCATCGGGATTATTGACAGGATACCCTACGCTTTCCTTGATGAAGTCCAGATGCTGTCACAGGGTCTACGTCAGCCTATGACGGAGCTGTTCCTTGTTGCACTGATGTTCCTGACCGTTGTCGCGGTCGTTGCGTTGACCCAGGGTCAGCGGAAGATCAAGGTTCAGTATGCAAAACGGGTGATTGGACGCAAGCAGTACGGCGGGCAATCGACACATATACCGTTGCGAGTTAATACCGCCGGTGTCATGCCGATTATCTTTGCGCAGACGATTATGTTCCTGCCTTCGACGCTGGCGACATTTCTACCGGACAGCGCGATACGGGACTGGATGAACTCGGCTTTTGCCTTCGATTCATATATGTACATGACTATCTATATGGCGATGATAGTCTTTTTCACTTATTTCTATACTGCAGTGGCGTTCAATCCGGTTGATGTGGCGAGCAACCTGAAGAAAAACGGGGGCTTAATACCTTCAGTCAAACCCGGCAAAAAAACCGCTGAATACTTGGACAACATCCTGTCCAAGATCACGTTGCCCGGTGCGATTTTCCTCGGTTTCATCGCCATATTCCCCACTTTGATTTCCAAGCAGATCAATGTGTCCTACAGTTTTGCCTCCTTCTACGGGGGAACAGGTCTTCTGATTATCGTTGGCGTGGGTCTGGATACATTGCAGCAGATAGAATCGCACCTGGTTATGCGTCACTACGACGGACTGATGAAATCCGGCAAGATCCGCGGCAGAAGAAGGATGTAACAGGTTTTATGCTTTATTGAAGAAAATTGTAATGATACTTATATTACTCGGCGCTCCAGGAGCGGGGAAAGGCACACAGGCTGAAAAGATAGTCAGGGAATACAATCTCAACCATCTCTCGACAGGTGATCTACTGCGCACTGCTGTTGCCGGTGGCACCGAACTCGGCAGACTGGCTAAAGAATATATGAATAAAGGACAATTAGTGCCGGATAATGTGATATTGGGAATAATCCGCGACTATTTACAGGAACATGCTGGCGAGGGTGTACTATTCGATGGTTTCCCTCGTACAGTTGCCCAAGCTGAAGGTCTTGATGAAATATTGAAGGGTGGAGAGGTTCGAACCGTATCACTGGTCGTTGATGACCGGCAGGTAATCGAACGTCTTTCCGCCAGGCGAAGCTGTCGGGCGTGTGGTAAAGTGTATAATCCGGCTTTGGGTATTAATCCGGCAAGCGCCAACAGATGTGAGTGCGGAGGTGAAATATACCAGCGTGATGACGACAAAGCTGAGACCATTGTCAATAGAGTCAGTGTATATCATTCTCAAACCGAACCGGTCATAGAATACTACCGTGGAAGAAACCTGTTGCTTGAGGTGGAAGGTAATGGCAGCCCCGAGGATGTGTTTAACCGGGTGCGGGAAGTTTTATCTTGATTTATCTTAAGAGTCGACGTGAAATTGAGAAGATGCGCAAAGCTGGCAGACTGCTCGCATCGGTGTTCCTGAGGATATCAGATCTTGTCGAACCCGGTACAGTAACCGCAGAAATCGACAGCGTCGTCGAAAGGACTATTCGGGATGCCGGCGCCAGACCGGCTTTCAAAGGATACAAAGGAAGTGGGCGCCGAGGATTTCCAGCCGCAACTTGTATCTCTATTGACAGTGAAGTTGTTCACGGCATACCATCTGAACGCAGGTTGCAGGAAGGACAGATCGTAGGAATCGATGCGGGACTTGAACTTGATGGATGGTATGCTGATATGGCAGGAAGCTTTCTTATCGGTGAGGCGGACGATCTTCACCGGAAGCTGTGGCGAGTTACAAGGGAAGCTCTTTACAAGGGAATAGAGCAGGTCAGAGCGGGGAATCATGTCAGCGATATCGGTACAGCTATACAGGATTGCGCGGAAAGTAATGGGTTTTCAGTGATTCGGGACTTGGTCGGTCACGGCATAGGATCGCATCTACACGAAGATCCCGCAGTACCAAATTATAGTTTCAGTCGAGGTGACAGTGCCCTCAGACAGGGGATGACGATTGCCATCGAACCGATGATTTCCTGCGGGACCTGGAAGATAAAGGTACTAAGAGACGGCTGGACCGCGGTTACTGCCGACGGTTCACTCAGTGGTCATTTTGAGCATACCATCCTTGTAACTGACGATGAACCGGAGATCCTGACTCTGCTTGAAGACGAGAGAGATCCCTGGTTATCGAAAGAAGTCAGCAGGGAATAGACAATTGCCGAAAGAAGAAGCTATAAAAGTGGACGGTACCGTTCTGGAGACATTGCCCAATGCTACGTTCCAGGTAAAGCTCGAACAGGGTCACGTAGTGCTGGCGCATATATCCGGACGGATGCGCATGAATTACATAAAGATTCTGCCCGGCGACAAGGTCACAGTTGAGCTGTCACCTTACGACCTGACCCGCGGGAGAATAACCTATCGTTATAAATAAGAGGATTATATCATGAAGGTGCGAACTTCTGTCAAGCGCATCTGTGATAACTGTAAAATTATCCGCCGCAGAGGTGTAGTGAGAGTTATCTGTAAGAACCCCAAGCATAAGCAGCGCCAGGGTTAATTTAATTGCACTTTAACTTGCTGAATATTAAGGAGTAAGGATGCCACGCATCGCTGGAGTTGATCTACCGCGTAACAAGCGGATTGAAATCGCCTTAACATATATCTATGGTATCGGTCTGAGGTCGTCTCAAGAGATTTTGAAGAGGACTGATATTAGCCCCGATACCAAATCCGATGACTTGACCGATGCACAAAGCAAGCGGATTCGTGATCTGATTAACGATGAGTACAAGGTCGAGGGACCGCTCCGTACTGAGGTGCAGATGAATATTAAGCGGCTGATCGATATCGGGAGCTACCGTGGGCTTCGTCATAAGCGCGGTCTGCCTGTACGCGGTCAGAATACCCGTAATAATGCTCACACCAGACGGAGTAAACGTAGAGCGTCGCCGTCAAAGAAAAAAGTTTAATAGAATACGGCTGATAATAACATCTGTTGACCGATTTGTTTGATAGTAGATCGGAATGTATCCATTTTAGTCTGATTAACGGAAGGTGACCAATTGGTAAAAGGAGACAAGAAGAAGTCACGTAAAAAGGAAAAGGTTGATGATACGGGCATAGTCCACATCAAGGCATCCTTCAATAACACAATAATCACCATAACCGATATCTATGGTAATGTAATAGCCTGGTCTTCCAGCGGCAGGATCGGTTTTAAGGGATCGCGCAAGAGTACACCTTTTGCCTCACAACAGGCTGCGAACAGCGTTGCA
>CAYYHI010000180.1:0-6889 GCA_964471745.1 uncultured bacterium
GTTGTGTCGACCGCGGTGGGTCGACACCGGTATTTGAACATTCTCGGACACACTGTTGCGCGGGAGTGACAATACTTGGAGTCAGCTGTGAAACATTGGTAACTTATTAAGATAATAGTTTAAGCAACCTCTTTCAACCTTCGCATTGCATATTCGGCGGTTTCTCTTGCCAAATATCCGCATAACGTTCAATATATCCGAATGCGCATCCTGTCGCAACATCTTTTCTTTATTCAAGTTGAAACCTTGAGAAAGAAACACTCACTATGATTGATAAGTGATGTTATAAACTTGACAACACCTTGAATCATTCTTACTTTGAAAAAACTAAACCTGCCTTGATAACTCTCGCCTGCACTGGAGGCATTTTAAGATCACCAACTTCAGTTAGTTTAATTGTATTTGAGGAGAAGATATCGTTATGATTGAATGGTGGATACAACTAACCGCACTGGAAAGAGTCTTTGTGGGTCTGGGGATTCCATTCACACTATTCACCCTCTTTCAGTTGCTGCTGGAGTTGATAGGTGTGGGGGGCGATCACGGACTTGACGACAGCGGAGTCGGTCACGGCTTTGATCTGATGACACTCGGGCATGACATGGGAGGCTTCTTCGATCACTTTACATTCTTCAGCGTCAGAAACCTGATCTATTTCCTGATGATGTTCGGCTGGACCGGGTTGGCGTGTTCCAAGTCGGGGGCTCCAACCTGGTTATCCATCCTGGTCGCGATAGTAGCTGGTCTGTTGACGACAATTATAATCGGTTGGATTTTTTACATGCTCAGCAAGCTGACCGAGAGCGGCAACATCAGGATCAGCAGCGCCATCGGGCAGATCGGCACGGTATATATCCAGATACCGGAGAAGCGAAGCGGGATGGGCGTCATTCAACTCGTAATGCAGGGCGCCACACAAGAACGAAATGCCATGACGGACGGCGAAGCGCTTCCATCCGGCGTAACTGTCAAGGTCTCAGATGTTATCGGTGAAAATATCCTACTGGTAAATCGACCGGAAGTGGAACTCCCTAAGCAATAATTAGTCCATCATAGAGGATTAAAATGGAAAGCAGCACGTATTTAATACTACCGATAACCGCACTGGTTGTCATCTTCTTTGCGGTATTTATCGGTGCGATGCGTCGTTATAAGCGGTGCCCGTCTGATAAATTGCTGATTATTTACGGTAAAACCGGCATGGACGCAGCCACAGGTACCACCCGCTCGGCGAAATGCATCCACGGCGGCGCGGCGTTTGTCTGGCCGTTGATCCAGGACTACGAGTATCTGGATCTAAAGCCGATAACCATCGACGTCAACCTCCGCAGCGCCCTTTCGAGGCAGAACATTCGCATCCATGTTCCTTCCATCTTTACCGTCGCGATTTCCACCCAGGAAGGCGTGATGCTGAACGCGGCGATCAGACTGTTGGGATTTAAGAAGCTCAACATCGAGGAGACCGCCGAGAACATCATCATCGGTCAGCTTCGTGCTGTCATAGCGACGATGGACATCGAGGAGATCATCTCAGACCGGGAAAAATTCCTGGAAAATGTCCGCATAGGGGTCGGTACCGAGCTGACCAAGATCGGTCTGAACCTGATCAACGTTAACATCAAGGACATCGTCGACGAAAGCGGTTACATCGAGGCTCTGGGCAAGGAAGCGGCGGCACGGGCGATCAATGAAGCCAAGAAAACGGTGGCGGAGCGTGACCGCGACGGCGAGGTCGGCAAGGCGCGCGCCGAGCAGGATCAGCGTATCCAGACAGCCGACGCCAACTCGAAGGCTGTTGAAGGTGAGAACACCGCCAAGATTACGATAGCCAACAGTAACTCCGACCGGCGCGAACGTGAAGCTGAAGCCGAGAAACGAGCCATAGCTGCAGAAAGAGTGCAGGCTGCCAAGGCGAAGGAAGAGTCGTACTTATCCGAGCAAGCCGCTGAGTTGAAGCGTGCCGAACGTGATCGAGCCACTCGAAAAGCGGATACGATTGTACCGGCAGAGATCGACAAGGAACGCATCCAGATCGAAGCCGAAGCCCAAGCTGAAAAACTGCGTCGTGAAGCCAAGGGTCAGGGCGACGCGATCTTTAACGAGATGGAAGGCGAAGCGCGCGGCATCAACGAAATACTCTCGAAGCGCGCCGCCGGTCTGGGTAAAATTATTGAAGCTGCCGGACTGGATCCCAGAGCCGCTGTGTTAATGATGGTCGCTGAAAAACTGCCGGAAATTGCACGCATCCAGGTTGACGCGATCAAGGGTATCAAGATCGACAAGGTCGTCGTCTGGGACAACCTCGGCAATGCCGGAGATGGTGACCGAAATATCCCCAACACAGCTAAGTTTATGTCGGGGATGCTTGGCGCCCTGCCGATGTGGAACGACCTATTCAAATCGGTTGGTTTCAACTTAGCCGAATTCTTTGAAAAGAGTGCAACGGACAAACCGGAGGAAGCCGCGGTCGAGGAAGTTAAGGATGTCAAGGCATCCAAAGTTGGTAAAACCGACGTTGAGAACGAAGAGAAGGAAATAACGTAATACAGCAGGACACACTATTATCTGTCGTGTCAGCTATTCATTGTCATTCCCGCGAAAGCGAGAATCCAGAGTACTGATTTTATGGTACTTACATCAGCAACACAATATAGAGCATGGCTAACAAATAATTTCGTATTTTGGAAGTCGTGGAGCGGGGACGCCCTCATCCCCGCCTTTGAGGACAGACTTTTCGCAGCGGGACGAGGGCGTCCCGCTGTCACGAACACGAGAAGGCTTATTGGACTTGTTATAAATACAATAGTTCAACATAAGTATCTATAAAACTAATAAATGGATTCCCGCTTTCGCGGGAATGACAACCATCAAGGGACATCACCCTATTATCACTGGTTAAATGAATGGATAACAATTGAGACCAAGAGGCTTGGGTCGCGGGCTGTCGGCACTTCTGCCTGATGCGGACAAGGATGTCGAACCGACGGGATTGCTGGAAGTTCCGCTCCGAGACATAAAACCAAATCCTCACCAGCCGCGGCGGGAATTCAATCCGGGTGATCTGGAGGAATTGGCTTCATCCATAAGAGCCAAGGGTGTTATCCAACCTTTGTTAGTCAGCCGCAGCGGAACAGGTTACCAGTTGATCGCCGGCGAGAGACGGCTGCGTGCGGCTGAGCAGGCGGGGATAAGGACGGTTCCCGTACGCGTTATCGAGATTGGTAGTGAAGTCGATATGCTGGAACTGTCGCTGATCGAGAACCTGCAGCGGAATGATCTGAATCCGGTTGAACTCGCCGAAGGATACCGCAAGCTCCAGCAGAATTGGGGATTAACCCAGGAGTTGATCGCCCGTCGGGTTGGCAAGGAACGCGCTACGGTCGCTAACACACTTCGTTTGCTCGAACTGCCTGAACCAATCCTCGATTCTGTTCGGAAGGGTGAGATTTCGATGGGTCATGCCAAGACGATCCTTTCCGTGGAAGGAACAGCGCGCCGTAGCGCGTTGTGGAAAAAGATTATTGACGAAAGCCTGTCGGTTCGGCAGGCTGAGGCTATGGCGCGTGCCTCAGCCGGCGTAAAAAAGAAGACCCGCAGAAAGATCCAGGCAGAATTACCTCCTGAAATTCAGGAATACACCGACCGCCTTCGCCGGGCATTGGGAACGCAGATCAATATCCAGAAAAAGGGTAAAAAAGGTTATATAAAGGTTGAGTTCTATTCCGATGAAGACTTGGTGAGACTTGTTGAATTGCTGGAAGAGAGGAAATCGTGGTATTGATAAGGTTCAGGCGGTGAAGGGGGATTTGTGGAGCGGGGACGTCCTCGTCCCCGCTTTTGATGACAGACTTTTCACAGCGGGACGAGGGCGTCCCGCTGCCACGAAACGGATGACTGAAAACTTATTTAACAATCAGTTTTAACAACCACAACTGTCCGGTAAGATATTATACTCTACACTTTACATAAACTTTCTCACTTTTACACTTTTACACTTTCATACTTGCTCACTTGATCACTTGCTCACTTAACCATAATAACCTTTCTTATCAACACATCACCACGCGCTTCCAACCTGACAAAATATAACCCCGCCGCCAAATCACTTCCATCAAACTCGCAAATATGACTTCCTGCAGATACATCCCCATCCACCAGCAATCCCACCATCCGACCGGATATGTCGTAAACCGCCAGCTTAACGTGACTTGGTGTGGGAACAGTATAAGCAATCCTTGCGAGAGCGTTGAACGGGTTGGGATGTACTGAAACGATTGCAAACTCAGTCGGCATTACCTTGTTTCTATCATCCCTGACAGAATTAAACGAAGTGCCCCTGATTGTCAAATGGCGTTCACCAACTGATAAATAGCTGTAGCTGTCAACCTCAACCATATTGATTGTCTGATCGGCTTCAGGATCTTCAAGGATGATGCTGTAGTTTGCCGGTATCGTCTCTTGAATATTAGGCCATCTCAATGTCACGGCTTCCTCACCGCTTGTCTCGACCGTCATCGTCCATTCAACCTGATCCTGATAGTCCAATCCAGCTCGAATATCACGATTGAACTTGCGCCCCAAGTTAGGATTCCAATCCTCATGACGGAAATAGGCGGTTATCCAATCACCGCTCGGCGGTACGGGTGGTTCCGGATAGTCGTAACGCACATCAAAACCATCGGTAGCATTGGTGTCAACGCCTAATGTTGTGATCAGGTCAGCAGTATTTTCAATGTCAGCAGTTATAGTCAGTCGCCATTGCTCAGGCGTGGCTTCGTCCGGATTGTCACGCCCTCCTTCTTCTGAAGGAACAACAGGATATATCAGCATCTGCACGTCTTCGGCTAATACACTGAACCAGTAACCCAGCCACGATTGGAGTTCATCCTCTTCAGTGTAGTTGTTATTGGTAGCCAGCCAGTTGTAAAGTACGGGCTGCACTAAACCTTCGTCCACTGCATCGGTAAAACTGTAGGTTGTTTCGTCAGCACGGAACAGTACGCAGTCTATCGGTGTGTGCCACAGTAACGGATCACCAAGAAGGTTCCAGCCCTGGTCAAGATCAAACGTCATCGTGTCGATGTAAGCTGTTCCTTCAAGATCAAGTGATGCGTTTTCATAAGTTCCAAGCCAGTAACCTGGACCGCAATCGATCTCATCAACCCTCGTGAACCCTCGCTCCTGGTCATAATTGTAGACATGGTATTGACTTTCGATATCGTCGTCAAAGAGGGCTTCCAGGCTGTTGTCTTCGGGATCGAGAGGTATGCTGATCAGGTTCCAGCCCGCTTCGAAGTCGTAGGTTGACGATTGAGGTGTGATGGCGAAGAGGTCATCCGATTGGTCGATACCGACGTTTTCAACCACATCGGTGCACTCAACCTTTATCAAGCAGTAGGGTGAGTATAAGTCCGGAACTTCCCATTCGAGGTCGTAATCTTCTTCCACTGTTGAGCCGATCTCCGTCCATGTTTCACCGCGGTCGATGGAGAGGTAGATCACGGACTCAACCACACCTGTCAGATCCTCCGCTTCCCAGGTGATGTTCACAATATCGCTGGGATGCAGGTTTTCGCCACCGTTTGGATAGGTGACGGTTACAACGGGCGGTATCAAGTCACCGTAGATTAGCTGGAACTCATGAACACCGCCTTCACCGGCAGCATATTCATAGCTGTCATTCTCCCAGAGATCTACCGATTCTTCTGCTTCAACATCGAGAAGTACGAGGTTGAAGTTTTGGTCGATGTCTTCATTATAGTCAAAACTCAGTGTTACAGCCTGATCTTCCTGGTCGGTGTTGACCTCGAAATCCCAGACGATAATGGTTTCGCACTGTGCATCTTCCGATACGATGTCACTGGTGAAATTGTCACCAAGGTCGTTTTCCCATTCGGGGTGGGGGAAGTATAGCTGGATGTAGTGGTCGGGAGCGCGTGGTGGTTCCGGAAAGTCGAAGGCTTCATCAAAGTCGAAAGTAGCCTCTTCTGCTCCACCGACATAGTTGTCATCGTCGTAATAGTTGCCGACACCTGCACTCAACGCTATCCACCAGTTGACATTATCGCGGATATCTGGCGGGTTGATGGGAATTTCAGCATGGAGTTGAACCGGAAATTCCGGATTCTCCTCGTTGTTTGAGATGATGGACATGGTGGCTTCAAATTCACCGCGCTCAGCAGTGCAGAATGTCACCGTCATTCCCCGGCTCTCGCAAGGTCCAAGCTCGAAGCCATTTTGATCGACGGCAAATACGGGGCTGTCCAACCGGATCTCATCTACGACCAGCCTGTTACAGCTGATATTGATTATTTGAAAGTCTATCTCATAGTTATGGTTGAGTTCCATTTCATCATAGACCGCATTCCAATCCATGATGTCGGGAAAGCCTGCTTCTTCAGACCACACGACACCAGTCAGTTGGACATGGATATTTACCGCTACAACAGGAGCGTTCGGATCGTTCGACAGGATGAGCAGATTACGTTGGACACCAAATAATATATCCATCTCCCTGGCGTCTATCATCACAGTTATATTTGTCTCCTCACCGGGCTCAATCCTGCCTGCGCGTGGCTCACAGTCAAACCAGTGACGATAATCCTCCTCGTCAATCCATTGATGATCTTCGTTAGGTTCAAATTCATATGTTGAAAATCTGAGAACTCGGTTACCATCATTGCCGATAGTCAATTCAGCTTCCGGTTGTAGATTCTCTCCAATTGGAAAATCGAGGGCATCTGGATCTACCACAATCTGCGGCGAACCCTCGCCCTGTTCGAAGAAGTAAGCGCCAATGTCGGCGCGGGTTCCGTCAGAATCGCGCGGGAGCCAGGGATCGCCCACGTCGATGCAGGGTGAATCTTCAGTCAGATGGAAATCGCCGTTG
>CAYYHI010000181.1:0-6856 GCA_964471745.1 uncultured bacterium
ATTCAAAAGAATTTATGAATACCGGTAAAAGCGTGGTCGTTTACATTGAAACCTGTGGTAACGGAGGCTATTACCTGGCATCAGTGGCGGATTATATTTTCATTAATCCGGTGGCAGAACTGCACTTAACGGGTCTCACCGCGCATACGGTCTTCATCCGGGGGACACTCGACAAGGTCGGGATCGATCCCAATTTCGTCCATGTCGGCAGATATAAGTCCGCGTCGGAGACATTTACCAGGGATAATATGTCCGAAAGCCAGCGCGAGGAGCTGGACTTCGTTTTAGATGGGCTCTACGACGAATTCGTTGTCGCGATAGCAGATGGACGAGGTTACATCGAAGACCAGGTCAGGGAGCTGATCGATGATGGTCCGTTCAGCGCTGCTGATGCTTTCAGCGCCGGGTTGGTTGACAGCCTTGTCTACGTGGACGAGTTGGAAGACTTGCTGAAGGATTACTTTGGCAGGAAGACCTGTCTTGTTGCGGAAAAGAAGTATGACCGGTGGATTACTCTGAACGACGATTGGTATGACCTGCGTCGGAAATCGGTCGCCATAGTCTTTGGTAGTGGGACGATTGTGCATGGTGAAAGCTCGGGTGGTGGTTTGTTCACTGGTGAGACCATGGGCAGCGCCACGGTTGCCAAGGCGCTGAAGCAGGCTCGCGAGTCGCGCGAAACAGCAGCAATTGTTTTCCGCATCGACTCGCCCGGCGGTTCGATGCTGGCTTCGGATATTATCATGCGTGAAGTCAAGCTCTGCACACAGGGCGAGAACCGCAAGCCCTTGATCGTCTCAATGTCAGACGTAGCCGGGTCGGGCGGGTATTATATTGCTTGCATGGCGGACACGATCCTGGCTATGCCGGGGACGATCACCGGCTCGATCGGCGTCATCTCCGGCAAGATGGCGTACGACCGGTTTCAGCGCAAGATCGGCGTTGGCACCGAAACACTGACCCGCGGGAAACATGCTGATATGTGGGGCGGACACCGTTCGTTCACCGACGAGGAATGGGACAAGGTTCACCGGGAAGCCGACCATTACTACCGGACATTCCTTGAAAGGGTTGCGGAAGGGCGCGGCATCGACACATCCGAAGTTAATGAGATCGCTCAGGGTCGTATCTGGACAGGCAGCCAGGCTGCCGAGCGCAAACTGGTCGACATGACCGGCGGTTTAAACCTCGCCATTCAGCTTGCGGCATTTGCCGGAGGCGTCAAGGACGGCGAGTCATTCGGTGTCCGGATGTATCCCAAAAGACAAAGCCTGGGTTTCGGTAATGAGGTTATGTGGGTTACGTTGAATAAAATACCAAATAGTATTAGACGGCTTACTGCATTTTTCGAGGAAGAGACCCGTTGGGACGCCGGCGAACCGCTGCTGCTGATGCCGTATAGATTGGAAATCGAGTAGCTTATGTCGCGTGATCGCATAATTCTGTTTGTGGTGGGGGTGTTCGCTTTGGCAACGGTGATATTCGGATATTCCGGACTATACCTGAAAATTACGCGCGATCCGTACTATGACTTGAAGCAGGAGTGCTATTATATTATCGATCATGCGCAGCTCTGGTTTGTTCGACCTGAGAAATACGACGGTGGCGGGCGTTCATTCATCGGTTTGGACTTCCATAAAGCCGGTTTGTCTGATCATCCGAATTCGATAACCTGGAACGGCGAGCACGGTCATTACACGATAACCAACCTTCGGGGGGATAGTTTCGGGTTGCTGGTGAGAGCGCCTGACGGCGTGGAATTCGAGACTTTGGATATTCGTTTCGATACCCGACCGGATGTGAAAAAGCGGCTTTAGGCTATACCTACATTCACCCTGAACACAGCAACCGATTAGCAGTCATCCTGGGTGCAGTGAAGCATCTCATCCGTGTGGCACGGGTAACTTCTTGTTACCCGTGTTTCAATCGAACATCAATGAATCCTGAGCTATCAACATAGATTCTTCACTTCGTTCAGAATGACCTCCGCGTTCAGAATGACCTCCGCGTTCAGAATGACCTCCGGGAGTGCGTTCAGAATGACTTTACAGGGCTTCGTTAAGAGCGATTCCTCATAATAAATAATGAAATAACAGGTATTATTAAACAGAAAAAAGGGCAAGACATGAATTCAACAATCAACCGTGAGACTAACGAAGGACAGGCTGGACCCGGCACACCGACACCGCCGCCGGGGCATGTTCCTTACCATTACCCCGGTGCGCTGCCGGTCCCTCCGCCGCGTCGCAGGTTGTCCGGACTGGCGATCTTCCTGATAATCCTCTGTGGTTTCCTGATTCTGCTGGTCATCGGCATGGCAGCCAGCAAAACAGCCAGCTTGGCTTTCAGCGGTGATTTCAGCGGCAAGCTTCAGGAAAAAGTCATCGTTTCCGGTGAAGGCAAGGATCCAGACAAGATCGTAATAATCGCCGTCAACGGAGCTATCGGCGGGAGCGGTTCGCATGTCACCGGCGAAGGGATGGTACCCAGCGTTACAAAGCAGCTCAGGCGCGCCTGCGAGGACAAGAAGGTCAAAGCAGTCCTGATCCAGATGGACTCTCCCGGTGGAGGACTCAGCGCCAGCGACATCCTGCGCAACGAGATTATGCGTCTTCAGGAAGCCGGTAAAAAGGTTGTGGTCTGCGTCGGTAACCTTGCCGCAAGCGGTGGTCTGTACATCTCGGCTCCCGCCGACTATATCGTTGCCAATCCGACTGCCCTAATCGGGTCGATCGGTGTCATAATGATGCGTTTCCAGATGGAGGAAACGCTCAGGAAGCTCGGCATAAAGTACGACCCGATCAAGAGCACCGATATGAAGGACATCGGCAGCCCGTTCCGTGACCTTTCACCCGATGAACGGCGATACTTTACGGATCTCATCAAGACATATAACGACCGTTTTATCGGAATCGTTGCGGAGGGTCGCAAACTGGAAATAGCTGACGTCAGAAAGCTGGCAAACGGCAAGATATACACCGCTGACCAGGCGCTCGAATACAAACTGATAGACGAAATCGGTTATTTCGACGATGCGCTCGCCAAAACAAAAGAGTTGGCTGATGTTGAAGAGCCTCGTTTGGTGAAGTATGCCAAGCGCTTCGAGGAGTTGGGCTTTCTCGGTTCGCTATTTGACGATAGAACATCGCTCAGACTGGATGGTATCCGCAGTATGTTGGAATCAATGCTTCAGGCGGATGCGACGCCAAAGGTCATGGCAATCTGGAATGGAAGAATGGAGTAGGCATTCCGACTTTCAATCTGTACGAGAATGTTTGGTTAACCGGCGTCGCCTCCGCAGGCGACGCCGGTTTTCAGGGCTGAGAGTGTTTCAATTCGGCAGCTAGTGTTCAGTCCCAGAATTGCCTAAACCGATATTCCGGCGGGGAGAGCCGACTTCAGTCGGCTTCATTATTGTTCCTTTATAGATTCAACAATCGCATAAGGTAGCCGACTGAAGTCGGCTCTCCCCGTAATGTCGAAGTATTTGATCAACAACTATAAATCTACCATCCAGCGTCATAGGCAATTCTGGGACTGAACACTAGAAACATCCCTGAACGCCGACAAGTATTGCACTGTGTAATGCAAAGTATGCATACCGGATTCTCATAGAAGTCGGAATATGATCCAGCATTATACTTTGATAAGAAACAACTGCGAGGGAAAACCAAGGATATCAAGCGACTAAATTGATTGTTTTCAACGTATAATATACTGAATCCGGAATGACATTACATCTCGCAACCTTGACAACCAATTGTATCATGGTAAATGGCGTTAATTTTGCAGGTAGAGTTCGGATAATCCTAAGTGTACTACTAAATCTAATTAGGTTTGTTTGCTTAGGAATGTATGGCATTCAGATGTCAGTGATTGTTATTGTTTGACTAAAGATGTTGAAACTCTGAGATGAAAATGCTTTATAACTGTATTGGTTTGTTTGAGAGATTGCATTCTCTTAATCGCGTTAATAACAAACGATTACAAACTTACAGGGTGGAACCTGATGCTTCGAAAGATATCAATCCTTATCCTCACTTCAGCGATTCTTGTTTCGTGTGATTGGAATTCTCCGTCTTCATCGGATAATAACGACCCGAATAATCCCAACAACAAACCACCTTGCGCCCCTGAAGCCTTGCAGGCACAGGCTGTATCGGAAACCGCCATCGTGTTGACCTGGCATGATATGTCGGATGACGAGGATGGTTTCGATATCCACGAACGGATTGGGAGCGAGGGTGAGTTTAATCTCCTGATCAGGACAGCCTCGAACATCGATTCCCTTCTTCTGGACAGAAAGTCGGTTCTGACTGATTACTATTACCGGATAAGAACGTTCAACATACACGGTTGTTCGGATTTCACCGAGATTGCACGTGCTTCAACCCGTGAAGTTCCTCCGACTGCACCCACTGAACTGCAAGCCCGGTCCGATTCAGAGACCGATGTCAGCCTGTCGTGGCGTGATATGTCCGCTATTGAAACTGATTTCCAGGTATTTGAAAGCGCTGATGATACGTTAGATTTCCAACAGGTAGCTACAACGCCTGCGAACCGGACTTCGATATCAATCGGTGATCGTCAACCGTTAATGACTTATTTCTATCGAATCCGGACAGTAAACGGGTTCGGTGAATCAGAGTACTGCGCTGTAGCCTGGACTACAGTCGGGACAATTCCCCCGAAAGCGCCGTCAAACCTGCAGGTCGGAGCCCTGTCCGATACTGAAATTATACTGAATTGGCAGGATCAATCGCTGGTTGAGGAACGCTTCGAGATACACGAGAGCATCGGTGACAGCCTCGATTTTCATCATGTCGATCAGACTGTTGCTAACGAAACAGAAAAAACTCTGACCGGTCGCAAGGGCAACACAACCTATTATTACAAGCTGCGCGCAGTAAACCACCACGGTATGTCGGATTTCTCGAACATAGAGGAGGTTTTTACGCCGGGTTTCCCGATGGCGCCTGCAAACCTTGAAGCACACGCAGTTTCAGAAACCGAAATCCAGTTGAATTGGGAAGATAATGACATCTACGAGGAGAGTTTTGAAATATATGAGAGTATCGGCGACAGTCTGACACCCTGCTGGTTGATGACGGTGGGAGCAAATGAAACGTCCCTTACTCTGACAGAACGGATGAGTAATCGTACGTATTACTATAAAATCCTCGCTGCCAATCGTTATGGTCAATCCGGCTTCACAAATATAGCCAGAGCCTCGACGGCGGAAATCCCCCCGACAGCGCCGGAGAGACTTTATGCGCAGGCAAGATATGAGACTGTCATTTATCTCGAATGGGCGGATAATTCAGCTATCGAGGATGGTTATGAGATACATGAGAGTCTGTGTGACAGCCTGCACTTCAAGCTGCTTATGATTGCCGAGCCGAATACATCCCTGCAGATATTGAACGACAGGTTAGCTGATACGACATATTATTACCGCGTCCGGGCAGTCAATGGTTATGGGCAGTCCGATTTCACCAATTCGGCTCGCGCTTCAACGGCTGAGCTCCCACCCACCGAACCGACAGACCTCGTAGCAAAGACAATATCGGATACTGAGATTTCACTTTCATGGCTGTGTGAATCATTACTTGCGGACAGCTTCGAGATATACCAGAGTGAAAGCGATGTACTTCATTATAACCTGATAGCCAAGATTCCGGCAGACAACAACTTCCTAAAAGTTACCGAACTGCACCAGGCGACGACCTATTATTACCGCATGCGCGCACTCAACCAATACGGTTATTCCTTTTATTCAAACACAACATTTTCTACGACCCACATAAACGGCATTCTGGCTTTCGTTGCGGATGGTGTGAGAGAAAAGCTCCAGATATTTGATGTAACCGATCCCAATATACCCCGTTACCTGGGATCGATTGATCTGCCGCTTCACACCACGGATGTTGCTGTATCAGGTTATAATGCTTATGTTGCGGATGGAGTGGAGGGGATTTTCATACTTGATATTTCAATCCCTTCAGAACCAAGAGTGATCAGTAACTATGATACACCGGGTTACGCCCATGCGGTTGAGTTATCGGGAGATATTGCTTATATTGCTGATGGTGTTGAGGGTCTTCATGCGATTGATGTTTCAGATCCTGCCAATCCGAAACAAGTTGCCTCATACGATACGCGCGGAGACGCTGTGGATATTACCTTGGAGGGACAGTATCTTTATCTCGCAGACTGGGATGGTATTCAGATTTTCGACATCTCCAATCAGGGCATTATTCAACCTTTAGGTTATTGCGAGACCCCGGGGTTTGCATTCAATGTCGACGTGGAGGGTAGTATCGCCTGCGTTGCGGATTTTGAGGGTGGTTTTAGCTTTGAGGGTGGTTTACGCGTTGTTGATATCTCCGATCCTGCCGATCCGCGAATAATCGGCTCGTACAATAGGGGCAATGAGGCTGACTATTCTGTCAGGGCGGTTTCGATATCTAACGGATTCGTCTATTGCGTCGTTGATGAAGTGGGGTTGCACGCCATTAACATATCAAATCCGGCTCGACCGGCTCCGGAAGGATCGGTCAGATTTAATGGTCAAGCCTTTGACCTGGTGTTGTACGGAAACTATGCTTATGTTGTCGGCTGGGGGGGTGTGGGGCTCCAGACGATAGACATTTCCAGAGATGGTTATCCTCGCAGCGTCGGTGTAAACTACCGAACGACGGACGGTAAGGGTATTACGGTGGTTGAGTATTGATTCTTTTCTCAAGGTAACTTTCTCCTTTAATCCCCCCCTGCTGTTGCAGGGGGGGATATTACTTATAAGCTGTTCTCAACATTAGATTTACGGAGGAACTTATGGATGGATTTAAGATTCTAT
>CAYYHI010000182.1:0-6759 GCA_964471745.1 uncultured bacterium
GATTAACCCAAATGATGCTGAGGTTTATTTAATGCGAGGTGAAGTATATAAGAACAAAGCTGACTACGAGCATTCTATAGCCGATTTCAATAGAGCCATTCAGTTAAATCCAGATTGTGCTTTGGCTTCTTTGTTTTTGTATGGGCGATGTTTTGCATCTGAGAACAAAGGTTACGACCGAGCAATATCTGAATGTAATAGAGCCATTCAAATTGATCCAAACGATGCTTCAGCTTATTGCATGCGAGGAATTGTTAATAGGGACGAAGCTGACTACGAGCATTCTATAGCTGATTTCAATAGAGCCATTCAGATAAATCCAGACTTTGCTTGGGCTTATTACGAGCGAGGTATTACATATTATGACAAAAGTGACTACAATAATGCTATAGCTGATTTCAATAGAGCCATTCAGATTAATCCGTATAATGCTCTGGCTTCTGTGGCTTATTACTGGCGAGGTAATGTATACTGGTATATATTAAAAGATAAAAATAACGCCTATCGCAGCTTTCAGAAAGCAAAGGAATTGGGTCTTCTCGGAGTACAGGTATTATTAGACAATCTACGTTAGTATGCAGACGATGTTCATGATGTTCACAATGACACAGATTGTGAAGTATCAACTTATCTCAACAAGATAATATTTAAGGAGAGTGAATGGACTTAGCTACTTTTACAACTGCTATTACACTTTTCAAGGAGGCGCTATATATGGTTAAAAAGGTTAAGGATTTTCTACCAGATAGTCCTCAAAAAGAAGAAGCTGAAAAGACATTAGCAAAAGCAGATGAATCGTTTAAAATAGCCGAAACTCAAGCTGCACAAGAACTTGGATATACTCTCTGCCAATGTACTTGGCCACCTCAGATAATGTTGAGTATTGGCTATAATGACGATGTTGAGGAATTTCAATGTCCAAAATGTAATAAGATTTCACCTCCTTCAATCTCAGATGAAGATGAAAATTTGCCTATCAATGATGATTGGGCAACTTATAAGTAAGAAGCATTATTTTGCCGGATGCCCCGTTTTGCTTGTAAACCCGGTTTCAGTAAGTAAATACATAACCGTTTAAAGTAGAAATATCCGTAATGCCAACCACAACTGTTGCAAACAATCCGGATTTTGATCTTCTCGACTCCCCAAACGAGGTCATGTCCCCCGGTCACTTGGCGTGTCCCGGGTGCGGGTCGGTGCTGTCACTCAGGCTGGCTCTGAAGCTGCTGGCGCCGGACTGCGCGTTCGTCATTCCGGCGTGTTGCATGGCGGTCATCGACGGACCGTTCCCGTTTTCGTCGCTGGGTGTGCCGCTGTATCACATCGCCTTCCCGTCGACGGCATCCTGCGCGGCAGGTGTTACGGCAGGCTTCCGCAAGCGGGGCGACAAAAAGACCGTCGTCGTCGGCTGGGCGGGGGACGGCGCGACGTTCGACATCGGGCTGGGTGCGCTGTCGGCTTCAGCCGCGCGTAACGACGACTACCTTTACGTATGTTACGATAACGAAGCCTACATGAACACCGGCATCCAGCAATCGACCGCTACTCCGTTGGGAGCATGGACCACCACCACGCCGTATTCACAACCGAAGAGCCGCCCTAAGAAGGATATATTGACTCTGCTGCGGGCGCACGAGATACCGTACATCGCCTCCGCCAACGCTGCCTATCCAGACGACTTTGCCCGCAAGTTCATTACAGCGAAGAAGATGCGCGGCTTTCGCTTCATCCATATATTCTGCTCCTGCCCGCCCGGTCATAAGTCGATGGAAGCTGATACGATCAAGATTTCCAGGCTGGCAACGGAGACAAGGGTGTTTCCTTTGTATGAGGTTAAAAAGGGGAAATTCAACTTCACCGTCAGTCCGCCTCAGAAACCTGTCGATGAATATATCAGGTTGCAGAGACGGTTCGTACACTGGGATGCGGAGGATATCAAGCGCTACCAGAAGCTGGTCAACAAGAGCTGGAATGAATTGAAGAAGTTGAGTAGGGGGTAGTGTTTAGTTGCCCCTCTCCGAGAATTACGTTTCCCGCTGCCGACTCTCCGCAGTTGGCAGCATAGATACTGCAATTACATAATATAAGTGTCACCTGCGGAGAGGCGACACCGGCTTTATAGTTTTCTCGGACAGACTGTTTCATGGGAATAATATGACCATAATGTGGTCTCTTCAATTGACTCCAACTATCTTCATCTTTATCTTACCAATACCTGACTATCATACTGTAACCCTGTCCTTTGTCTAACGGAGTAATCGTGCAAGCCATAATCAGTTTCTATAACCGCTACCATAGCCTGTTTCTGATCGCGGCGCTCATTCTGAGCATGTGGTACGCCTTTAATGGCAATCAACTCCTGATAGATGATTCCTTCATCTCATTTCGTTATGCAAAAAACCTTGCTTCAGGTAATGGTCTTGTCTGGAACCTCGGCGAACGAGTCGAGGGCTATTCCAATTTTCTCTGGGTGTTACTCTACGCTCTGGGTTTCAAGCTCGGCATTCAACCGGAGCCGTTAACCTACATCCTGACCATACCGCTGCATCTTGCCTGCTTGATTCTCACTTATCTTCTGGCAATGCTGATTCTGAAGAACCGGTCACTGGCGTTCGTGGTTCTGCTATTGATCGGTTTCAACCATTCCGTGGCGGGATTTGCCGGGTCCGGTTTGGAAACACCGCTGCACATGTTTGTGCACCTTATAGTGTTTTACATCCTTTGTCTTAGCCTCGAAAAGGGCTGGACACGAAAAAGGACACTGCTGCTATCACTCCTGCTGAATATCTCGCTTCTGACCCGTCCCGACAGTGTGCTGTTGATCGGATTTACCGGCGTAATCTGGCTTTGCACCAACCGAAACAAGAAATCAGCCGACTACCTCGTGATGACGATACCTTTCCTTGTCATTGTTCTACCCTGGTTGATCTGGAAACAGCATTACTACGGCACAATAATCCCCAACAGTTTTCACGCCAAGGTCAGGGATTTAGCCGGTTTCGGTTTCGGTTTGTATTACATCTACCTATTCCTCATTTATTATACTCTTTTACCATATCTGCTCCTGGTAATCTGGCGGATTAAAACATTCATTAAGCACAATCGCACCCCGGGATACCTGGCTGTCTTCTCCTTAATCTGGATGTTCTATGCCGTCAGCGTCGGCGGTGACTTCATGGAGTTCCGCTTTATGGCGCCGGTCATCGCGCTCCTGATGATAGTCATTCTGGTAGCCCTGCGATATTTTATTTCGGATAAGCGGATTGTGGTCGCTCTCATCTTCGCGCTCTGCCTGGGAACGGTGAACAACTTCCATTTCATGAGCGAACGGTTTTACAGCTACCGTGTGGAAAGAGTCGAGGCTCTACGCGACCACATCTACTCACCGTCGGAAAACTGGATTGTAATCGGGCACAAGATGCATGATCTGTTCGGGGGAACGGATGTGACTTTGGCGCTGGGTGCTGCGGGAACGATCCCGTATTACTCCGAGTTAAGGACGCTGGACTTCATCGGGTTGACGGACAGAACCGTTCCTAAAATCGGCGAACCGTTCAGCTCGATGCCGGGACACCGGATAATCGCACCGCTGGAATATATGGTTAACTATGATGTCAATATCATAATTCAACCAATTCGCTTAATGCTCCAGGGCTATAATTTTCGCATGTTCTCCCGTCTGGCACAATGGGATAGTATATACAGATTTTTCATTGATATAGATAAGCCGATTAACGGCGAGATTATAAACGAAGTTCAGTTGATCGGGATTCCCATCGAACGGGGATACTACCTGGTTGTCTGGTACTTGAATCCGCATGAAGCGGTTGAAAGGGCAATTGAAGACCATGGACTCAAGCGCATCAGACTGAGCAGAAATTGATGACAGCGTGAACCTGACCGGATTATATCCCGCCTTCATCCTCGCTGCCGGTCGATCAAATCGGATGGGCTTTCCCAAGCTGCTGCTGGCTCAAAACGGTGTGCTGCTTGTGGAGAAGATGATTAACCGACTGTCCGAATCCGGTTGGGACAGGATGGGAGTGATTGTTTCCGACGAAAAACTCGTTTCATTCATCGACAACAGGTTTCCGGATACAGATGTACTTTTCAACCATGATCCCGATAGAGGCATGATCAGTTCCATCAGAATCGGGCTGGATTGGGCTGATGATAATGCTGCGGGGCTTCTGACCTGGGCGGTTGATCATCCGCTGGTCGGTTCGGATGTCCTGCGATCTATACGGTCGACAGCAACTATGAATCGTATAGTAATCCCGTTGTATAACAACCGGCGCGGTCATCCGACCTGGTGGGGAAAGTCATGCTATGAACTGCTTCGCTCAACCCGGGCCGACCAGGGCGCAAGGCAATTGCTCCGCCTGCCTGAGATGAATATCTTCGAGCTGCGTGTTGAAGATGAAGCGGTTCTGCATAACATCAACACGCCGGAAGATGCTGCAAGGTTTAACCTGGAAAGGTTTGATATTGAAAGCGAACAGTAAACAACCTGTCAAATCCAACCAACCCTTGATCCGCGCTGCTGAAATGTTGGCGCGTGGCGAACCCTTTGCCATGGTCACCGTGGTAAGGGCATCCGGTTCGACGCCGCGCAAGGAGGGCGCGCGGATGTTGGTGAATCCGGCTGGTGTTGTCGTCGGATCGGTCGGGGGCGGCTCCATGGAGCGGCTGGCTGTGGAAAAGGCAAAGGAGACGCTACTGACGGATCGCACCGAACGGCTTGAACTGAGCTTGGATGACGCCGAAGGTGAACAGACCGACATGGTCTGTGGAGGAGTCGTGGAACTGTTGATCGAACCTTTTGGCTCGGGTCCTGTTATTCATCTATTTGGCGCGGGTCACGTTGCCCAACCGACGGCAAAGCTGGCGATGGACGTGGGGTACAGGGTGTGCATTTACGATTCCCGTCCGGAATGGGCAACTGCCGAGCGGTTTCCCGGAGCGGATGTCAGAATTGGCAGTCTGGATGAGCTTGCCGAACAGTTGGAAACCACCGACCGGGATTTCCTGCTGGTCATGACTCACAGTCACGCCGAGGATTACACGGTTCTGAGGCGCCTGTTGAGGAAACCGTTCTACTACCTTGGCGTAATAGGCAGCGCGCGCAAGGCGACGGGAATTCGCAAGCGACTGGTTGGTGATGGCTTCAGCGATGACGAAATTTCGAGGATGACCTGCCCGATTGGCATCGACATCGGGTCACATACGCCCTCTGAGATTGCAATTTCGGTCGCAGCACAGCTTGTTATGCTGCGGAAAAAATGGGCGAAGGAACGCAAGGGTGAATAGACTAACCGCGCTTGCGAGGGCTTTTTCTGTTTTGAGGGGATAATGAAAACCACAGCCTTATCAATAATCTTCCTGCTGGCGATAGTCAGCGACGCAGCCGCCTGGCGATTCATATTCCGCGACAGGGGCGATTCTCTACTCGATAACGAAGGTCAGTACATCGAAGGCATAGGCGACCAGAACCAGGACGGTTACGATGACATCCTCGTGAAAATACAGCGAACGGAGGAATACTGCATTTACTACGGCGGCGATCCAATGGATACAATTCCTGATTGGACAAGACACGGAGATTGGGGAGGTGTAAATGTGGGTGACGTTAACAATGATGAGATTCCCGATTTCTCTTTTCAGATACTCGACCATGATGACCAAGGTAACAGGATTTACTTACATCCTATTTTCTATGGTGGAGACGAAGATACCCTTCCTGATCTTTATTTACTTAGCGGTGAAGGGTCTATCCATCGTGGTGGTGACGTAAATAAAGATGGTTACGCTGATGTTTTTCAAATGAATAGTTGGTATGGTAGTGGTGAATTCAGACATAATGGGAGAATTCTATTATTTCTGGGCAGTGAAGATGGTCTTGATACAATCCCCGATTTAGAATTGCTCGGTGATTGGGACAATGCACACTTTGGATCTTCCTTCTCGTCCGGAGGAGATATCAATGGCGACGGTTACGATGATTTCTGTTGTCGTAGCAATATTGAGGGTGGCGAAATTGACGACCGCATGCTGCACATCTACTTCGGAGGTGAAAATCTCGACAGCCTGAGCGTCTTTCATTATGACAACAGGGATACACTGAATGGTCATAGATTTGGTACAAGTCCATATATTGTTAATGATCTCAATGATGATGGTATTGATGAATTAGTAACAGTTTCATATACACTTAACGGATTTGTTCTTGTAATGGGTAGGGAAGAATTCCGCATGGAAGTAAGTTTTTGTTTCGAACGTGGAGGTCACCCAGTTTCGATAGGCGATATCAACGGCGACTATTGGAATGATATTCTCTTCAGAGATCCAGTAGATTTGGGGAGAATAGATGTCTATTTAGGTGCATACTGGATGGATGATCGCAGTGTTCTCCGGATAAGAGGCGCGGATCGAGGGATGATACTGTATGTGGGTAACGGTGAGAACCATACGGGATGCGGTGACGTTAACGGTGACGGTTATAACGATATCATGTTCTCCTCCTGCGGTTCGCTTGCTCCCCCGTGGAGTATGGGCTGCGTTTACATTGTCGGCGGCAGCGACGAATGGGAAATTAAGGTGGATGAAGATATTGAGTCGCGTAATTATCCCGCTGGTTTCAAAATAACCGGTGTTTACCCGAATCCGTTCAACAGAGAGTTGAAGATCGGGATTGCGCTCAGAAGCGCTGTCAATCTGGACATCAAAGTCTACAATCTTTCCGGCTCATTGGTTTCCAGG
>CAYYHI010000183.1:0-6505 GCA_964471745.1 uncultured bacterium
ACCCTCAACCCTCCATTTGCTGTCCAAAGAAAAACCGATTTTGGACAAGAGTGACCCCCTTTATATATTCACTTATTTTAAAATAGACGTCCCGAAATTCATGCAATTATAAATTAGATCTGATCACCTTGCGCCTTAAGCCCTGCGCCTCAGGTCAATCCTGCTTTAGCAGGGTTACGTATGCAAACCAGTCATTATCTGTGACGCCGACAAAACCCTTCATTTCATATTTCCCGGAACGCTTACTGACTTACCTAGAGCCAAACACAGACTCGACGCTTTCTGCATTTTTGTTTATTTACAAATGGATGTCCCCCATTCTGGTAATGTAGCGCTTTGTGATTTCAATAACATGACGGCCTCTACTGACGATTTTTCTGGCCTTTTTCACAGGAAAAGCTTAACGGGCAATCATTACAATTTTGATTTCTTGGCTTGCATACCTCACCAGTGAAATCTAACAAACCGTAATTATGAGCCTTTATGTTTTTAATTTTATGTGGAAGTGCTTTTTTTGCTAGTTCCCATACTGCAGAATCTCTCCGTATATCAGGCTTTACACTCAATCCATAGTACCTTGAAAAAAATCGCAAGATATTCAGGTCAACTATTGGAATCTTATTACCAAAAGCAAAACACAAAACGGCCCTTGAAGTATAGAGGCCTACATGTGGGATTTTAACTAGTTCTTCTTCACTCTCAGGAACTTTGCCATTGTGGTTATCAAGCAACCATCTTGATGCTAATTTTAGAGCCTCCGAGCGTTGATTCCCAAATCCAAGGCCTTTCAATTCATCGACAAGAGAATTTCTATTAGAAGAGACAATGGCCTCGGGATCAGGATACTTAGTTGTAAAATTAACCCACATTCCCAATACCATAGAGGCTTTAGTTTGCCTTAATAACATTTCCGTTACTAAAATGTGAAATGGCGAAATATCTTCCTGTCTCCATGGAAATTCCCGCCCATTCTTTTTATACCAATTAACAAAGAAATTGTGACGTGGTTCTAAAATGTCGACATTTGAGCGTAAAAAGGAATGTATTGATTGAGCCACGCATCTCGCCATCTGGCAAGGCACGCCATTGCATATCATTTTGAATTTAGACGTCAAGGTATTTTCCGGCGGCAGTACATACTCATCTGGTACCGTTTGGATGCGTAGGGTTTCCCTGACTGACAGCCTTCGAGGTTTCCAGGGATGTAGATGAACTTCATTATTCCCATACCATGCAGTAGGGCTATATCGATATCTATGTAGCCTCTTAAAAGATTGTGCAGAAACATCCCCCTCTGCTCTTTCCCAGAATTTAGCAGAATGAGGATTGAAAAATTCTTTTCCATTCGGCAAGTCTTCAGGTTCTGGATTGCTTGCTAGCAAAGGGTAGACAGTTAAATCTAGTGGGATACCTTCCGGGCAATAAACCTTCTTCCCAAATTCGTTTGTTTTTGGCCATGGGAGACTTTTAGCGCCTTTATATCTGACTTCAGGCCACTGGTGCCAGCCCCTGGTGCCTTCTTGAATATTTCTACTTGACGATCTGGTAAATAAGCTACGGCGAAAGCCTATCACAAAGACCCTTTGCCTATCTTGAGGAACTCCAACCTCAAGAGCGTTAAGTACCTTCTGGTCTATTATGTAACCATGCTTTTCTGCCTGTTTAATTGCTTCTTCAAGAAAAGCCCGGTGTTTTTTTGTTTTGACTAGTCCAGAAACATTTTCCATGAGAAAAAAATGAGGTTTAATACTGCAGATGAGATCGAAGAAAGTCTTGGTGAGACGACCGTGTTTGCCTTCAAAGCCCCCATTTTTTCCTCCTGTGCTAAAATCAGGACATGGAGGGCCTCCTATGAGGCCGAAAATGGGAGGTCTTGCTTTACCAAAGGCCTCTTTTAAGACACCTGCTGCTGTCAAATCCTCAATGCTCTTTCTATTAGAAACCTTTGCAATGGCGGGAGAAATACCCTCAGCTTTTCGTAAGGCTGTTACAGCATACTCATACATGTCCGCAAATTCAAAGTTTGCCTCGTTAGTCCAGGCAATGTCAAACCCAGATTCCTCGAATCCAATATCCAATAAACCTCCACCTGTAAAAAACGATAGTAGAGGAATTCCCATTAACTCAATGCCCCCTTATTGAGAAAAGAAGCCCAGGTCCTTTTTATATAGGTCACCAATTACGAGTGCCCTGTCCAAAAACCTGTTAAACTCCTCGCAAGCTGTTTCAGGCACTAGAGCGCAATTGTGGCATGCAGCAAGATTGCAGGAGTCCGGTCCCTGTCCCCCTTCAGCACCCATTTCCATGCAGACAGGATCAGCAGAGCACCAGAGAGCCTTATCAAGAGCTCTCCTGACCACTGGCTCAAAATTACCACAGGCGCCCATGCTCACTAACCCGCCCATAGTCCCCTCTGAATCACCGGCTGCTGTGTAAATCAAGACCCCGGCCATAGTCGCGCCCATGTCGTCAGAAACATAAAGCCGTTCCCTCAATGAGGCAGAACTATACCCGCACTCAAAAGTAAGCTGGTTCATCAAAAGATGAGCGAACGTGTGAATCAACACAAAACGTGGTATGAGAGGGCGTTCTTGCAACCGCCTTGGTAATTGAACCCGCCGATAGCGCCCGGCTAAGGGTTGAACTCTCTGGACGATAGCATTCCGGCTTTCCCAGCCTCGCAACGCCTCTTCATTAAACTCAATAAAAATCCCTTCTCCATAGACAATGTAGGCAGGCAGCCAGTCATCCTGCCGTCTAGGGGTATTTCGCCATAATAGTGCCTTGCGCTGGTCAAGGGTTAGCTCATTTCCAGGGAATACGCGGGAAAAGCCAGCAAGTGCCCGTGTTTCCTTCAGTTTTTTTACAAGCATGACACGCGCGAAGTAACTGGCAATATCTTGATCATATTTGCTGATTTCTCCATCTATTATGAGAAGATCTTGCTCTTCTCGCGGCATCCGGAGCACCTCGTATTCGTCCCGCCTGAACTGGGTTCCTACGACCTCCTGTCCCGGCTCGCTGTCATCTCCCTGGGACTCCTGCCTTTCAGAGAGAATAACTTCCAGCGCTGATTTCACCTGGCTATCCGTATAAGGCTCCAGCAACATGGAGTGCTGGCCACGGATCTGTCCAGGATCAATTTCTACACCAGCCCCCGATAACAGGTTAACAAGGGTTGCAAGTGGAGGTCTTTCAAATAAGGCAACCAGTTCAGATGGCGCATCTTCTTTAACTCTTGGCAAGTAAAGTGCGCTCCTGACTTCAGCGAAATAAATGTTGGATGCACTGCGGAGCGATCCTCTTAGCGGTCGCCTGCAGGCCTCGCCCTCTTCCGTTCCAAGCCACGGTCTTTTCCCCTGGCACAGGAAAGGTTCCCCGCTGCTATCAAGATTGTTACTCAAGAAACTCTCATTGCCGTCTGGCCTGGCCTCGACAATCCGTCCCAGGTTTCGTTCCGCACCGCATTCACATCTTACCTTCTGGGCTGATAGTGATGCACCCCCAGTCGCGATTAGACGCAATGCCCCCTCACAGCTTGGACTTGCGGTACGGTGAACCCACTCTCTCCAGGGAAAATCTTGCAAGTGACCACGATCACACATAGCAACAAAAGGAACTTGCACAAGGTTTTTTCGAAATCCACGTGCTTCACATTCCGGGCATTTCTCCTTGCCTCTTGCTGAAAGAGGCAGCTTCTTAAGCAGGTAGCATCTTGGACAGAAATGCCACTGTGGAAATCGAAGGAATGGAACCGTTAAATAACAATTAGGAACATCTTGTCCACGAGGCCTTGTCCTGTAATCTGGAGGCAAACGGAAATGATCCACATTGAGCAGTCGTTGCAACCGCCATTCCCCAACAACGAATTCCTGGTACCTTATCTTGTTTGGATCAATCTGTTCAGCTTCAGGTTCGAACCAGTGGTCAAGTCCGGCGACTACGAGTGAGGTGCCGTCTCTTACCACAACCATTGAACCAACGCCGAATGGGGCGATCAATTGTGCTCGTCTGATTGGGCCTTTAGGCATCGCTTGTTTCTGCCTCATTTAAATAAAGGTTAGTGATTTCAGCCTGGCATTCAGCATCGACATTCCGCATTGATACCTGGGTTGGCCATGAGATCTCAGCAAGCTCAGGATTTATGAAGGCTCCAGACTCTCTTAGCAATGGTACATCACCCTCTTGTAGAGGGCCTTGCCACCTTCTTCGCTCCCAGCGTTGCCACTCATTTACCCGTTTATTAAATACCTTTTCGAAGGTTGGTACTTCTTCTGGAGCGATTGATTTGACTCTATGCATGACCAGCTTCCGCAATTCATTAACTATCCCATCCGGGAAGGGGTATGGACTTCCAGCAACGTTTTTATTACCAGCCTGCCGCACGTAACTTGCCATGACGGCGTGCAGAGCGCGGTCCAGGGCTGGAGGTGAAAAGGGTGTCACACTGGTTGGTTCAACCTGGGCATACAATCGCTCATGGTAGCTCTTGAACTTCTCAAAATGGGACCGATCGCGAGGTTTCGACGCACCATAAATCATTACTACCAGGCCAGGTCTCTCCCACCAGCTGCGGCCCACACGACCAGTTACCTGGATGTACTGTGAGGTAGTCTTTGGTTGACCGACTACCGTCATTAGCGATAAGCGGTCTATATCTATACCGACTTCCATTATGCTGGAGGCCAGGCACACATCCACAAAAGATTTTCCAGAGCCTGTGCAACTTCTTTCTAAAGAGGAAATTGCCCTGGGCACTTCATCGCTGCGCAAGCGACTAGTTAGTTCCAATATGTTCCATAGCTGGCGAATTTCAGAGAAGCTAGTGCCTGTCCGGTTACGGATAACCTTTAGATAATCAGGGATATCCGACTGTAACAGTGATAGGGTGGTACCCAGCTCTCTCAAGCTGTTAAAAAAAACGACTAGAGTCCACCAGGGATCACGCTCCTCTTTAGATAGAAAAACAGGTGCCTGCAATAGGGCTGTAAAAGTTCGTACCTGGCATGTCTGCAGGGAACCCAGGCCTGGGGCGTGAACTCCAACGTAAATCCTGCCAGGCTGGAGGGAACCGTCAGGATTTCTAGCATAGCGAGCGAAAAATGAGTCTTCAGCATCCAGTCCTGGCGCTGGGAATAGGGCTACACTCTCACGGCCATAAAGAGCCTTCACTTGCTCAGGGTACCGGCGTATGGTAGCCGTCGAACAGACTATTTTAGGTGGGATGGGCGATGATGAACGGTTATCTGTGCAAAGCTGTTCGATTACGGTTTCATAAAGGCCTACCATGGAGCCCAGGGGCCCGGATATAAGGTGAAGTTCATCCTGTATTATAAGGCCTGGCGGAGACCACTGTTGTTCTCCGGCTGGTGACAGGCCAAACAGGCTTTTGGCTTCAGGCCGCCATGCAAGCATTGCGAACTTATCCACAGTGCCAATAATTATTGAGGGACGTTTTTCGTAGATATCTTCGTCAATAACATATACAGGCAGCCCTCCAGAAAACTCACAATTCTTATCAGAGCATTTAAACACAACCGTGTCCCCTTGCCGCTCATAACCCAAAACACGTGGAACATTTGTAGGGGTTCCCCTCCTATATTTTACAGGCCCGATTTGCGCCCCGCACCAGGGGCACCGGTCAAGTATGAACAAGTTCTCACCGCCTTTATTAAGCTGTCCTAAGGCATATACCGCGTCTCTCCTTATATTTGGAGTAGTGCCCCTGCCAAGCCAGATTCCAATTGAAAACTCTTCTTCGCCGAATTCGGAGGGATACTTGCGCCGGATATACTCCATAGCGCAGGATAGACCAGAAGCCCGCAAGAACTGCTGGGCAGTGAGGAGGCGCAGGGTATACCGCATTAGAACATTGACCCCAGCGTCTTCTGGATTTCTCAATCGACGTAAGAAAAGCGAGTATGCTGCAAGCCCCAGATAGGCTTCAGTTTTGCCTCCGCCGGTCGGAAACCAGATCAGCTCTACGGTTCTTCGATCTGGGGCAGCACCTTCACCAGCAGAACGAATTGACATCAAGAAAAAGGCTATTTGAAATGGGCGCCACATGCCACGTCCTGACGGGGGGGTTGCGGGATCAGGGGCAACATAAACTTCTGAAAAAATAACCCGCTTTTCCTTTGGGTCATATCGCACAGCACGCGGTACGCGTCTACTCTGGATTTGCTGTAACAACATAGCATGATTTGCCAGTTTAAATGCACGCATGGCTTTGGGGTCATTACTAAGGTAGTCGAACCCTTCTCGCATTCTCCTGGCAGACTGGAGGCACTCCTGAATGTGTCTTCGTGCAGGAGGCTGGTACCTTGAGTCAAGTGACGGTATGTTATTCGCTCTCTCCTCAATCCAGTTCTCGAAACGTTCAATTACCTCGGTTAGAGACCTGAAGCCATCATTCCCAGGTATAAACCCGGCTAAAGCGGCCATAGACACCTGTAGAGAGGTACCGTCCTCGCGAATAATATCCGGCGTTATGCTGGGAGTCTCC
>CAYYHI010000184.1:0-1869 GCA_964471745.1 uncultured bacterium
AGTCTGGTTGAAAATCTAAAGCCTGAAAGTGATTTTTTCAGTGTCGACTATATAGAATCTCAGATGAAGTGGGAAATAATAGCAAGAGACGTGCCACAATATCCAACGACAAATGCCTTTATAATCAGGTGTCTATTGTTTATTCTGAATTTTGAATGTTGAATTTTGGATTTTGAATTCAACACCCAAAATTCAAAATTCAGCATTAATGCAAGGTGTGCGCAGTATGATGCTGAAATTACATTCGTGCCAGAGGATCGATCAAAGAAAACAAAACCATCGCGTTTACCATCTCAAGCATGTGGTTTTATCAGTCGAGTTTTTGTATCTTGAGTTAATCGGTTGTGTCAGTGATTCATTGTCATTCCCGCGAAACAGTGTGTCCGAGAATACCAAATTGTCTCGGGATTCATCATTCCAACGAAAGTTGGAATCCAGAGAAATTGCTGATATTGCGTGAGTTACTGGATTCCATCTTCCGATTAAATGATGAGTTCAAGGGTAATCACTTCATTCTCGGACAGATCCCATCGCGACATACATTACCGGCAACCACCATGCAAACCCGCACGAAAACAGATCTTACCGTTCATACAGGTTTACTGCACCCCGAACTCGAACGGGCGTTTATAGACGACCTGAAAACCATTAAGCGCAAAGACCCGCTTGAACCGGTTGTCGTGCTTATCGGTTCAAATCTACTCAGGGAATACCTGCTTTGGCGACTGGTTGGAGGAGAACTGGATCTGCTGAACATTCGCCTGGTTACGTTCGCCGATTTGGCTGGTGATCTGTCACTGATGAAAAGGATCGCCGATAATCGTCCCGACCTGCCGTCGGAAGGGGAATTCGCCTGTGCACTCAGGGCGGTTGAAACACTCACCGCACCCAACTACTTCCAGAAGGTCTCCGACCGCAACGGATTCATCTATGCACTTACAGCGACCTTTACCGACCTTGATGAAGCCTTAATCGGTCAGATGGATAAAACCGTGCATCTCGACCGAACAGGCAAACTGAAAGTGCTGGCTCGACTGCGACGCGAGTACCTGAATCATATCCGGAGCTTTCAACGCCCGCTGGAAAACCTCCAACCGGTTACCGATCCCGGCGACCGTTTCCGGAATGTCTATCAGATCGAACGTCTGTTGATCTATGGGCTCTACGACTTCAACGCCGCGCAGAGGGCTTTTCTGGAGTCGTTAGCTGGTGAAATTGAGCTCATCGTCTATCTTCCCTTCCAGCCTGGCGGCGACTTCGGCGGTGCGTTCAAGTATGCAAAGCTCGCACACCAATTCATCAACGAACTTCGACCGGATGTCACAACAATCCGAAGCGACAAACCCGACCGGAAAAAGGGATATGGAGATTACCTTTTTCGCTATGAACCGGGCAGTCAAACGGACGGTTTTATCCCGACCGGTCGGAGCTTAAGCATCTTCAGAGCTGAAAATCCTTCGTCTGAAGTCAGAGGCATAGTCGGTCGGATCAACGAACTTGCACTCTACGAAAACATTCCGCTCTCGCGGATGGGCGTAATGTTATGGAGACCGGAATCCTACCTTGAATCCTTGAGATACGAACTCGACCACGCCGGAATCCCCTTTACGGACACGATCGGCACCTCCCTCGATAAGACCGCCGAGGGCAGGGCGTTCATTTCACTCCTGAATATGTCCGGTCGGTCGTTGGAACGTCGCGTTATCTTTGATCTGATCGCTACAGCGGAGCTGAATCTTGCTGCTGCGGATTCTGAGGAACCGGATGAACCTCCCGATCCCGTCGCCTGGGAGGTTATCAGCGCTGAGACCGGCATACTGGAGGGTGACTTGCAGCGCTGGCACGCGGAACTCGACCACATCGAATCCC
>CAYYHI010000184.1:1879-6480 GCA_964471745.1 uncultured bacterium
AGGATGATAAATATAAGAAACGGATATCCCATCTGGTAACCGCAAGTCAGGTTCGCCTCTTTCGGAGTTTTATCGAGCGGATATTCGGGCACTTTGAGGAACTCCCCGATAAAGGTACCTGGAACCGATTTACCGCCGCTGCGATTGCAATTGCTCACGACGTTCTACCTGCCAACGATACTGTGGATTTAATAATCCACGAAACGGAGAGTCTCTTAAGGCTTGGTGAACTGACGGGGCCGATTACGCAAGATCGGTTTATCGCCGCCGTCGGTCATCGGCTTGGCAGTATGAGGCAGAAGCGAGGTCGTTATGCGGTCGATGGCGTTACGATATGCGACCGAATGGCGTCGCGCGGCTTGACATTCGACCTGTTGTTCATCCCGGGGTTGGCGCTGGGTCTGACGCCGGCGGCACCTCGTGAAGACCCCGTACTCAACGACGATGAACGGATGCGCATCAACCGGCTGTTCTCGTCGTCCGACCGTTCATCCTCATCTGAGTTACACCAACCCCTGCCGCTGAAATCCGCCCGTCTCGATGAGGAGAAGCTGCTGTTTGCGCTGGCTGTGGATGCGGCTGAAAAACGGCTTGTGCTAAGCTATCCGAGCCGTGACATTGACGGCAACGACCTGCTCCCGTCGCGTTTCCTGCACGAAATCTGCCGTGTGGCGACTGGTCAACCGGTTGAATCCGGACTGCTTGACGAACTGGATTTCTTTGAAGATGATAGCCGCGAACCGGTTGCCGCCAGGTTAAATCAACGTTCCACTTATCCGGGACGATTCCTGCACGATTGGGTGCGTACAAATGTTCCTGCTGTTGATAGAGAAGCTGCTATAAAGGAGATATATTCGGGCGGGTCGAAGCGTTTCCAGCGTTGCATCGACGTTGCAGTAAACCGACGCTCCGGCGACAGGTTTACGGCATGGGACGGCGTAATGCCATCCGGCTGGGATGCATCGGGGACTCATCAACCCCGGTTCAGCGTTACCAGTTTGGAACTGTTTGCGGCATGTCCGTTCAAGTATTATATCAGGCATGTCCTCAAAGCTGATTCGTGGGAAGAGCCGCAATTGACACTCGAACCGCCGCCGATGGCTGTTGGATTGCTGGTTCATGCGGTCCTGGAGGATTTCTATACCCGCGCCCTGGATGAAAATCACATCCCGTTGACTATGGATGACATAGACTGGGCGCGTGATAATCTAAAAGAGATATTATCGAACGAGATACGGCGTTCCCGAGCCCATTATCCGATTCCGCTAACGCTCTGGGATCTTGAAGCGGACAGACTGACGAGACGTCTGCTGCGGTTCATCAGGGAGGATATCGGACGTGAGGACGAATTCCGGTTTCATAAAGCCGAGGTTGAACTGGATCAGTTGCTTACGTTCGAGATCGATGACGGTACGAGCCGCATTCAGATCACAGGAAAGATCGACAGGCTTGACTTCAGCGGCGACAAGAAAGCTCTGCGCATCATCGATTACAAGACCGGACAGGTACAAGCCAAAGCTGACAGGTTCGACGGCGGTAGATCGCTGCAACTTCCGGTATATCTGAAGGCAATGCTGGACAGGTTCCCCGATATCGATCCCGCAATGTGCACGGCTGAGTATCTGAAAATTGACCAGCGGGGCGGAATCAAGTCCGTGCCTTTCAACGGTTCGACACTAATCGAGCGCTCCGGAGACTTGGGACGGTTAATTAGCACCATAACCGAAAACATAAGCGAGGGTACATTCCCGCCACTTCCGGAGGGTAATGCATGCGATCGTTGCGAAGTGCGTTACCTGTGCGACCTGCGCAGCCGTAAGTCGGTCGAATGGAGGGATAATGATCCGCGGGTGGCTAAGATTTTGGAGATGAGGGAGATAGAGTAAGCTATGTCCTTACCATCCTTGTTAAAGGGTGTAGATTTATATAAATGGGGAGCGTAGACACTCCTGTCTGCGCAAACTGGTCAGACAAGAGTGTCCTACCTCCCCGAATGACGTAAAAAGAAGCATGACTCCCCCTTAATCCCCCCCTGCAATAGCAGGGAGGGAAAGAGAATAAAACAATGAATACAATTCCAACAGACGAAACCGAGCGAGAAAAAGTCCGGCGAACGCTGCTAAACAGCTCGCTGGTTGTTGAAGCCGGCGCCGGTACCGGCAAGACCAGTCTCCTGATCGACCGACTGCTGACGCTGGTCAGGACCTTCGACATCACCGACCTGGTAGCGATCACGTTCACTGAGAAAGCTGCTGGAGAGCTTAAAGACCGACTGCGGCGCGAGTTGGAAAAACTCGTTACCGAAAAACCCAATCGACCACCGGACCCGAAATACCTGAGTGCCCTCGATGATATCGACCGGGCGCGGGTTTCCACGATTCATGCCTTTGCCAGCTCGATCATCCGCGAGCGTCCGTTTGAAGCGGGGCTCGAGCCGGACTTCCAGCATATCGACGACCCCGAGGAGCTCGAACTCCTGATGCAGTCGCTGGCGGATATGATGGCAATGCCGGACGATGAACGCGACAGCATCATATCGCTCTTCCTGATGTCAGGCGGTAGGTTCAGTCAGTTCAGCGAGCTGCTGATGCAGCTCAATAAAGAGCGCGATCTCCTGCCCTATTTCAAGCCGGTCACCGCGCTCGAAACACACGCTGCCTGGTTCAACGATTTTACGCGTCGGATTGCCGAACTGGCTGAGAATGGTCGAATACATTGTCACAATCCCGATGATCCGGGCAGAGTTCAGATTCTGAAAGCCACCGACCTGATCCCTAAAGGCACGAATATATCCTTTGAGGAAGCATACAGTTGGTTGATTTCGGTTGCAAACCTCAGCAAAACCGCCGGAAAGCAGGACAATTGGGATGATCCGGACTACCTTCGCCACCAGAAAGAGGTTGTCAGTGAGTTGAAAGCCTCTGCAATTGAAATTTCCGAGCGGTTCAAAACTGCAATTATTGAAAGGTTGATTGTCTGGCTTGCAGGCGTAATTGGTCATGCTCAGGAGAAAAAGCTGAAAAACAGCCTGCTGACCTTTCAGGATCAATTGATTACCGCTCGCCAACTGCTCGAACAACCGGACACGGCAGGTTACCTGCAGCAACGCTTCAGCCGCCTGCTCATCGACGAGTTCCAGGACACCGATCCGCTCCAGGTCGAGATCGCAATGAGGCTGGCGGCATCCAAACCGGTCAGCGGCGATGTCGGCGACATTCAGCCGGAAGCGGGGAAGATCTGTCTGGTCGGCGATCCGAAGCAGTCGATCTATCGGTTCCGCCGTGCCGACCATCGCATATACACCGCCGCGACCGGACAGGTTCAACGGTTCGGCGAAAAGGTCATCATATCGCAGAACTTCCGCTCAGCGCCGGGGATCATCGATTTCGTCAACGGGTTCTTCAGCCCGATATGGGAGACGGAATCACAGGATGGATCAACATACGAACCGCTGACCGCCGATCCCGGGCGCATCGACCCGGAACCCACTTCGCCGGTAGTCGTCATTCAGCGGGATACAGAAAGCAGCGAGCCAAACGAGAAAATCGGCGATGTGAGAAAATCGGAAGCTGAAATCATCGCCAGAATTATAAATATCGCCATTAATCGGGAGAAATGGCAGGTCATGAGACGGCAGTTAGACAACAGCTTCAAACCGGAAACGATTATCCTGGGTGATATCGCGATACTAATGCCGCGGATGACCGACATCGACATATACGCCGATGCATTAGCCGAAGCCGGCATAGCTTACAACATCGAAAAGGGAAAGGATCTCTACCTCAGACAGATCGTCCGCGACCTCTACAACTGCCTCGCCGCGGTCGATAATCCGGCGGACAGGCTGGCGGTGGTCGGAGCGCTCAGGTCGAGCTTTATCGGCCTGTCCGATGCCGAATTGGTCGAATGGTCGCTCGCCTCCACCGGGAAGATGGATTATAGAACCGAGTACACCGGAACTTCACCTGATATAAAAGATGCATTGGAGATCCTGCGTCGGCTTCATCTCGACCGGCATAAGCTCTCTGCTGATCTGATAATCGAAAAGCTTCTCGAATTAACCGACATCATCCCCGCGCTGCTGTCCGATAAATTCACAACCATCGACGCGGGCGCGGTAGAGAACATCCTCGAACAGGCGCGCAGGTATGAAGCCAGCCACCACGGCGGGCTTAGGGGTTTCCGGCGGATGTTTCTGACAAAGCTGGACGATAAAGCCAAAGGGGACAACATCCCTATAGCCGGCAGGGTCGATTATGTGAGGCTAATGACCATACACGCCGCAAAGGGACTCGAATTCCCCGTGGTGATACTGGCGAACCTTAACTATGGGGGGAGTAAAAGTGAGAAAATTATCCCCGACCGGCTCGATAGGCGGCTGGAAGTAGAGCTGGGCGGTAAAGACGACGGCTTCAGAACCAGCCGCTTTATTGAAGCCGTAGCAGACGAAGCCAAGGAGAAACATTCCGAGACGGTTCGTCTGTTTTACGTCGCCCTGACCCGCGCCCGGGATCACCTCGTTCTGCCGTGCATATACGGCAAATCACCGTCAGGATACAGTAAATGGCTGCATGAACTGATAACAGGCGCTGGCAGCTTTG
>CAYYHI010000185.1:0-6440 GCA_964471745.1 uncultured bacterium
GCCATGTCGAAGTTGTCACCCCGCCAGACCACACCTTCGACGTCGTAATCGCCGCTCAGATCGAACAACACCGTTGCTGTGTCAGCATCGCTGATCTCCTGATGCATTCCGTTTCTATCGATGAGATCCCAGCAGTAGCCGAGTCCCTCGAAGTCAACGGCTCGAACGTCAATGGCGAAATCGACCGAACTGCTGCGCCTGATGGTCATCTCAGTCGAATCCGGTCGGAAATCAACGATGTAGAACTCCAACGCACTGACTTGCCAGGTCTTCTCTCCGGCAAGTATATCTTCAGCAAAAACAGCGCCATACATCTCATACTCGCTGCAGTCGGGAAAGGGAACAGTCATTGAATCCGTGCGGTCGTTGAATGACAGGGTGTCTCCGTCCAGTGCCCACAGATATTCGATTTCATATCCTTGAAAATTCACCGGTTCGGCGCTGAATGTAATGCTGTCACCCATCAGCAATGATTGTAATGAATCCTCAGGCAGGAAAATTACATAGGGAGTCGGAACATCATCCGGTTCCAACTTGACAAGAACCGCAACTTGATTGTTTAAATTGTTATCGATTTCGTCATCCACATGAGAAGACCCTACTGCCAGCATACAGTTGTTCTCATCGACAATAACAGCACTCAAAACGGCTCTAAACTGGGGCAGATTTAAGACCTCACCCTCCGGCATGAGATTGTGCCATCTGATAATTCCCCGGCTGGTAACTCTGATCGCTTGCATAACATCAATAATAACTCCATTGTTGTTTTCCTTTTTGGTACCAGCCAAAATATAACCCCCACCATCGTTTAACTTGGCAAGACCGACTGCGTAACCATTCTCAGGATGTACAACGTCATAATGACTGACCCATTCTCTCTGTCCATTGCGATCAATCTTCAGGAGATATGGCACACGATCATTGATTGCTCTTTCATAATCCACGTAACAATAACCGGCAACTGCGAATCCACCCTCCGGTGATGATACCATGGAACGCGCACAATCGGGTCTGCCGTCTCTACCGCCGATGTCCGGGAATTCATCCCAAAGAAGTTCGCCATTAAAATCAATTTTAAGAATCACAGTACAATTGGGATTTTCCCCCAAGAAATAACCAGCCAACACAATGCCGTCAATGGTCTCCCGCATGGTATACAGGTATGAGTTTGGGTATACAAAATCCCACACAACATCGCCGTCAGGTTCAATACATACTACATATCCATCATCCATATCATTGGCGAATCCAGCCAGAATAAAATTTCCCCCGTTTTTAAGTTCCAACACCGCTTGGCACATACCGCCCGGCTGCCCACGGACATATTGACGATCCCAGATTCTTTCACCATCATTATCTATGAGCAGAGCGAAGAATTCCGGTCTCTGCAAGTGTCCGGCAACCTTGGCGCCGCCCAGCAGGAAGTCACTATCATCGGTTTCAATGACGGAGTAAGCATAGGTTTGGTAATATCCTAATTGATAATGGTGCGCCCAGATGTCTTCATAATCCTCATCAATTCTCGCCACTAATGCTGCTACAGAATGCTCATCACGGTTGTGACTGGCTCCGCACATGATTAAACCATGGTCAGCAGTGGCATAAACATCATAGAACCAGTCCTCCTGGGCAATTCCGTAGTCATAAACACGCCACAGTGCAACATCCGGTGGTTCACCCGGTTGGGCGAAGATGTCATGCGACAGGGAGATGACAGCTAAGATCGTGATTAGCAGTTTTATGTTTATCTTCATATTAATCACCCAACTAAATGGTGTTACCGAGCGGATTTTTATTTGGTTTAATGGCAATTATTTTACCAACAGCATCTTGCGCACGGCGCTGTATTGGTTTGCTCTTATCTTTGCCAGATACAAACCAGTGGGAAGATTGCCTGCATTCCAGATCACTTCGTATCGTCCTGCCTGATAGCTGCCCGAAGCCAATGTCCTGACCCTGCGTCCGCCGATATCCCAGACCGTCAGTTCAACCGTCCCCGCTGCCGGTAAACCGAATGCGAACCTGGTGAACGTGTTGAAAGGATTGGGGTAGGCTTGAGACAGGTAATACTCAGCCGGGATGCCAAGAAGAGATTCATTCACATCAGCAGGGTGGTGAGCCTCAACCAGGATGTAAAATGCGTGAATCCCGGTCGATATGTACGAATAGCTCTGCTCAGCAAACATGTCAACACTCTGACTGTTAACCGGATCTTCCAAAGTGAAGCCGAACTGTTCCGGCGCCGAAAGGCTGATATCATGCCAACTCAACATGACCCGGCACGTATCCGATGTTGTCACGGTGAGCGTCCATCTGCCGGACGTTTCCGGCTCCAGAACCTGTCTGATGTCCCGGTTATACCTTCTGCCTATGATTTCGTTCCAGTCGGGATAATCGAAGTAAGCCGTAATATAAGTTCCACTCGGAGGAACAGGCGGTTCCGGGTAGTCAAACGCGGCATCGAAGCCGTCGGTTGCGGATGTATCGACGCCCAGCCTGGTTATTCGGTCTACAGCTCCATCGATGCCGGCGACAATTCTCAGATCCCAGCTCTCTATCGTACCTTCGTCGCTTTCGTCTCTACCGGGCACCCGGTTATCATCATCTTCCGGCATAACCGGATGTAACAGGAGCCGAAGCCCTTCATCGAGCGCCATAAACCAATAACCGTACCAGGATTCGAGTTCAATACCCTCAGTATACTCATTATCCGGAGCCTGTCTTGTGTAGAGAATATTCTGGATTAATCCCGCATCGGCAGCTTCCGGTACGGTGTATGTATCTATGCCGTCAATAATGTGCATCTCGTTTAGTGACGTCACCCAGGGGTAAGGACAGCCGATCAAGTTCCAGCCGAGGTCAAGCTCCATTACAACTTCACCTGAATCGGCTAAACCTTCAACATCCAAAGTGACATCAGCATAGGACGCCAGCCAGTACCCAGGACCACAGTATACCTCATCCGTCAAATAGAAGCCTTCCTCGCGAGAGTAACCGAACACGAAATACGGGTCATCGATGTCGTCACCGAAAACATCGTCTATACTGTTACTCGCAGGTCTCAGAGGCAGGCTTAACAGACTCCATCCGGCGTGGAATTCCCGTTCCATGTATGCAGGAGTAATTCCATAGACGAGCAGGAATTCACGGATACCGCCCTCGCCGGAGTTGTACTGGTAAACGTTCTCATCCCACAGGTTCTGAATGGTTTCAGCAACCGGATCGACCAATAGAAGTGGTATATCTTCATCCGGCATATCTTCCGGGTTGAAAGTCAGTGTGACCGTTTCATCTTCCTGGTCGGTATTGACTTGGAAATCCCAAACAATAGTATTATCCACATAGCCACCTGCGGGGACAATGTCGGTAGTGAAGTTCTCGAAGAGATCGTGTTCCCAGTCGGGGTGCGGGAAGTAGACCTGGATGAAGTTCTGCGGGGCGTGAGGCGGTTCTGGGATGTCCATTTCATCGAAGCCCCATTCAGCACCCTCGGCGCCACCGGCATAGTTGGTATTGTCGTTATAGTTGCCGACTGATGCATCAATTGATATGCTCCATTCGAGTGGGGGTATGTCACGTCTGTGGAAGAATTCATAAATTCTTAAGCCACTTTCGGCATCAGCGACATACACGAGATTCTCGACAACATCCACACCGTGGGGACGACTAGGTGTATTATGCGAACACACTCCAACAGGATCATCAGGATTACTGATGTCTATCATGTGGATTCCACTCTCATCATCTGTTATAAATGCATAATCACCAGAGACTGAAACAGCTCTCGCTATACTGGGAGTGTCAAACGTGGCAATTTCAACTATATTCGATGGATCTGAAACGTCTATTATTTTTAATCCATCATGACTTGCCGCCACATATGCAATATCGCCAATAACCTTGATTTCGCTTCCCTGTGTGAATTCCAAGTCATCTAAAAGTTCAGGATTCGTTGGATCTGACACATCTATAACTAGCAACCCCCCGTTATAGCCTAAATAGCAGTAGTTTCCTACAACATCTGCATCGTTTGCCCATTCTCGGTCATAAAATCCCACTTGTTCTGGATTATCGGGATCGGATACATCAATAACTCGGAGTCCAGCTCTATGATCGCAGACATAGGCATAATTCCCATCAACATCAAGTCCGTAAGCGAAACCCATATCCACTTCACTCACTCGAGAGGGATTTTCAGGATCGGTAACGTCAACTATCACAAGACCGGCTTCACAGTCCGCGATATAGGCATAATTACCTGCTACGCTGACATCGACAGCCCTATCAGGTGTGTTGTAAGATCCTGCTCCTGCCGGGTTTTCCGGGTTTGACACGTCAATTACTTGCATTCCACTAGCGCGATCTGCAACGTAGGCAAACTCTTCAACCACCTTAACCCGATACGCAAAATCGGGAGTATCAAAGAAACCTATTTCAACTAAGCGGTATCTATAATCAAAATAAAACGCTCCCATATCCGCTCTCGTGCCATCAGGATCTTCGGGTGAATCGGGATCGCCGGCGTCGATGCAAGGACTATTTGCTGTTAGATGGTAGTTCCCGTCGTCTGGATCGGCAAACAGCGGATCGGCGTTGATGTTGCCCTCACCCCAGTTGACGCTGCCTTCCTCGATCTCAATATCATCTATGCCACCTTCGATATCTGAATATGACAAGGTTGCATTGTTCCTTTCACCCCTGCCCAAAGCTATCTCCGGCACTGAGTTTCCATAGAAAATTGAATTATGAATAGTTGCGTCGCTGTTAACGTGTATACGGATTGCTCCGCCCGACTGATCTGATGAGTTTCCGCTTACTGTCACGTTATCCAATATGATGCTCGAGTTTCCAACAATGTGTATTCCTCCCCCATATTCACCTGCGGAATTACCACTGATAAGAACCCTCTCAAGCCTCGGGTGCGCTTCACCGCAGTAAATCCCACCGCCGGAAACAGTAACAGAATTGTTGCTTATCAAAACGTCAACAATTACCGGATTTGATCGTTCGCAGGAGATACCGCCACCATCGCTTGCAGAATTCTCAGAAATATTGACTCTATTCAATGACGGATTAGAATGGAAACAGTAAATCCCACCGCCCTGTTCATCGGCGCTGTTCCCAATTACCGATAAATTACTCAAGGCTGGATTGGAATCTAAGCAATATATTCCCCCACCATGACTGCGAGTGCCGTTTCTAATGGTGAATCCTGTCAATACCGCATCCTCGGTTTCACCATTATCAAACGTCACCACACTGCCATCCTCATCCCCATCGATTATCGTCTCTTCGATATAATCCTCATCCCCATCAGTTATGAATAGACTCGCGACTATGATATTCTTCCCGATAAAGTCTATGTTTTCAACGTATTCTCCCGGATCGACCAGTACAATATCGCCGTCCTGGGAGTCGTCGATAGCTTCCTGGATGGTTTCATAGTCATCAGGAACATGAAGAATCCGAGGTTCATCCAAGTGTGATCGATCAACATTTGAGACCCTGACTTCATCTATTAATCCCTGGAAATAAAACCAACCATACCGCCCCTGATACCCGCAGCCGACTCGCATCGGATCATTGCCACTCCTTACTGTACCATCTTCTATTTCGTTACTTTCTGCGATAAGTTCATCATTCAAATATATTCGAACCGGTTCGCCAGTTGACCAGGTCATGGACACCTTATACCATTCATCTGTTTCAATTACTCCATTTTCTGATATAACGTCGACCTTTTCCCCGCCAGGATTGTTCAGATATACCCCAGCAGCCAACTGACCTTCTGCATAAAGCGCAAGATAATATGAAGGATCCGATACATTATGCCAGTCCATGCGATATAGAATCGGATGTTCATTATTTATCGCGGTAGGGTATATATAAGCATCAATGGAAAGAGCATCCCAACCGTTTCCTATCAGTAAATCAGACGTCAATCTCGCGTCCTCATCCGTCATGTCAGCTGCACTATTACTCCAGCCTTCTTCTGTCCATGCAGCGCCGTTTGAAAGATCCAACTGGTATTGGTTGTCACTTTCATCAGCGGCTACATCCCCCTCACCTTCGTCAAAACGCCAGAGAGCAACTGTGTTTTCATCGAACGGGAGTTCTTGGGCAAGAGATACTTGAATAAGGGAAAAGATTGTACAAAGGGTAAGGACGATAATTTTGTGCGGACGTTTCATTTTAAACTCCTCCAAAATTCTGAAATCTGTGAGGTGTGAACTTGGTAAATGCAGTCCAAAGATGTCTGTCCGATTACTATAAACAGAATACTGAATCCAATTGGTTGTCATTCTGAACGAAGTGAAGAATCTCGTTTTCATTCCCCTGCTGTTTGAGATTCTTCACTTCGTTCAGAATGACGAATCTAGAACTATCAGAATGACGAATCTAGAACTATCAGAATGACGAATCTAGAACTATCAGAATGA
>CAYYHI010000186.1:0-6401 GCA_964471745.1 uncultured bacterium
CCTTAATAACATAGGTCAGGCGGTACTCCCCACATAGCAGGTTGTCTTTTTGTTAACATAAGGCAGGCGGGACGCCTGCCCCACTGATCTGCCCCACTGACCCGGCTTGGACAGGTATGATTTTAGGCGTTTTCTTGATTTTCGCGGTTTTAATTCGTATATTTTAATAGAACGACAGGATTTCTATTCCTGACTGTTGCCTGCCGGTCCGATTGACCGGCATTTGTTTTGAACATTCCGCTATCAAGTATTCGACATTTCTTACTGAGGATCAGATGCGCACAGCCAAGCAGACGGTTTCACTGATTGTAATAATTCTCCTGCTTAACACCGTATCATTCGCGGTTGTAAGTCCATCACAGGATATGTTTCTTCCCGCAAGTTCTCCTGAAGCTTATAGCCTCTTGGGACAGGTATTAACTTCAGCGACCGCCTGGAAACCATATCCGGCGCGTGATGACACACCGGACTGGCAGAGCTTCCGCTACGAACAGAACGGCACAATAGCCATGACCGTCGGCTCACCGATGCGGATCACACGGAATATGGACGATGAAGCAATCCTCGCAAGGGATGTCATAAGCTTTGTGCGCAGTCACGCGGTCGAGTTCGGAATGGTTGGCTGTGACTTGGAGGCGGTTTCTGTCCGGTCAGTCAGGAACGTCAATATCATCCATTTACAGCCCCGGATAAATGATATTCCTGTTTACGGCGGTTACGTTGTTCTGAGTATCAACGCTGACGGTGAACTTTCAATGGCAAAGGCACGCGGCTTCGGATCGGACACGGTCGGTGGTTTCAGCCTGAGCGCTGCGGGAGCGGTGTCGGCAGCCGGACGTGCGGTTGAGATGTACGACGGTGATAACGAAGTGCGTCGTGTATACCTACCACAGGCTGAAGGCGGTGGTGGCGTTGTGCTGCGCGCGTCCTACGAAGTGATACTGAATCCCGACGATCCACAGTTTCGACCGGTAATCTTCGTCGATGGACAGTCCGGAGAGATCCTTGCTGCAGAGAACCGGGTATGGTACGACCGGCTGGATGGTCAGACGAGTGGATGGTATAAACCTCTCTACCACCGCGATGAGTCAGTTCTCAACACATTCTCCAATGAATGGCTGCGTCTTGAGAGATACGGCGACAGCTTTTCGGACGACGAGGGCGAGTTTGACTACGAGGTCAACCCGGGTTTTCTGCCTATTAGTTTATTCACAGAATTGAGCGGGAGATATGTCGATGTCGATTATGAAGATGGTGATGACGGTTGGATAACGGTCAGGATAGACGCGCTTGATCCGTTGGAGATTATCTGGGGTGAGAATGATGCCCGCGACGACGAGCGCTCGCTTTATTACCACGTCAATTTCATTCACGATTTCTGGAAGCATCTCGACGGGGATCTGCCGGACCTGGATTACCCGATGCCGGCTGTGTGCATGTACGGCGATAGTTATGATAATGCCTTCTGCAACGGCTTTGGCGTCTATTTCGGCGGCGGTTACGAGATGGACAACTTCGCGCTTTACGCCGATATTGTCTACCATGAATACGGTCACGCGGTCACGGCAAGGATATATCCGCGTGATGTCCTGCCGTACACCGGTGAGTCGGGCGCGCTGAATGAAGCCTGGTCGGACTATTTTCCGTGTTCGATAACCGACGAACCGCTGATGGGCGAGGGCGGTCTGGTTGGCGGAGGATATATCAGGAATCTCGATAATGACTTTGTTTATCCCTACGATATACAGAACGAGGTACACCGCGACAGCCGCATCATATCAGGGGCGATGTGGCATACGCGCGAGGTTCTCGGGCGGCAGATCACCGACCCGCTGTTTCATTATACTCGCTACGAGTTGGGCAACAACTTCATGCTCTACTTCGCCGACGTCCTGTTGACAGACGACGACGACGGCGATATCACCAACGGCACGCCGCACGACCGGACGTTGTATGAGCAGTTCGGGCGGCACGGTATCGGACCCGGGATTCACCCGGATATCACCATGACGCGGCTGGACATGTACGATGACGATACAGAAGGAGCGGATGGCAACGACAACAAGCTGTGGGAAGGCGGGGAGACCATCAGGATAGAAGTGGAGCTGTTTCGTGACGGTACGCTCTATCCACCGGCTGCGGAGGATGTATGCGTAGTCATTCATTCCGACCGGAATGATGTTGTTCCTGTTCGTGACGAGGTCGGCTTCGGTGACATGGGGGTCGGCGACCGTGTTGAGAGCGATCGACCGTTGCTCTTTCGTGTCGACGAAGACGTTCCACTCTGCTTTGCCAGTTTGTTTTTCACCATTCGATCCGATGACGGTTATCTTGTCAGGCAGGATACGCTGCGCATAGCGCTGGGTCGTCCCGATCTCCTGCTGGTAAAGGACGGCGACGAGGGGAGAGATCGCTCTCCGTGGATAAAACCTTCTTTGGATGATCTTGGACAGATATACATCAATCATTCGACCACCGCGCCGATAGCGCCGCTTTCGCAGCGATTGCAGGGTGTCCGGACGGTTGTGTGGTTCTCAGGGGATGCTGAACACGATATCTTAAGCGAGGGAGATCGTTCCGCCCTGACGGGATTTCTCGATAATGGCGGCAATCTGCTGATGACCGGTCAGTCGCTTGGGTCGAGTCCGGGGGCGGAGCCGTTTTTCAACGAATATCTTGGCGTCAGGCACGAGGTTGATTCGCTGCGTCAGTTCTGGATTGAGGGTGTGGATGACGATCCGGTGGGGCAGGGGCTGGAGCTTCTGCTGTTGGGCGCTTTGGGCGCTCAGAACCAGCGCAGACCGGCGGCGATAGCTGCGATCGATCCGGCGGTTGAGATCTACCACTGGACGCACGTCGATGTGAATCCCGCTGCGGGTGTGCGTCGTGAAGACCCTGAAACCGGCGCCAGGACAGTTTATTTTTCATTCGGTATAGAAGGGGTCGGCGGGCACGGATACACCGCAACCCGGACCGAAGTTATGCAGTATGCGCTCAACTGGCTGGGCGTCAGAACGGCGGTCGAGGATCAGGATATTTCAGCTCCGGTGTTCTTCAGGCTTGATGATCCCTACCCGAACCCGTTTAACTCGACGGCGGCGATCGGGTATAGCCTTCCTTATTCGGCACATGTTTCACTCACTGTTTATAATCTGCTTGGACGCAGGTTGGTTACGGTGTTTGACGGTTACAGGCAGTCCGGCGTTCATACTGTGAATTTGGTCGCGGATGAACTGGCGGCGGGGTTGTATTTTGTAAGGTTGGAAGCGGGAAGTGATGTGTTGACAAGGAAGGTTGTGGTGGTTAAGTGAGGAAGGGGGGTTTCATTGTTTCATTGCTTCATTGCTGCATTGTTATATTGTTGAATTGTTATATTGTTGTAGAATGAGCGGCTCTTCCTTATGTCCCACCTACAACAAAGACAATTTAGTATTATGGGACAGACTGGGAATGTCAGTAATCACGATCTAATTTCTCCCGAGAGTCTTAACTGAACTGATTCGTGACCAAGATCGCAATTCGTCATTCTGAATGAAGTGAAGAATCTAATACAGAAAGGGGATAAAATCGAGATTATTCACTTCGTTCAGAATGACAACATATTGGCATCAGCATTATGTTAACGCTCTCTTTCTCCCATGCTATCCTGCTCCTGATTGTCGCAGTTAGCGGCAGTATTCATGTCCTGCATAGGGATGCACTTGCAGAAGGCGCTACATACACAGTGGCTATGTTGATCTGGCAAGATGGGGAAGCAGGTTGGGTTTTGGATACTTCAGATGACATACTTGTCGAAATGCGTTTCAATTGCGGAGGCTGGACTGAATGGCAGACCGCGCCATTACACTCTGTTAGTGGTTTGCATTTCATCTCTCGCACAGAGTCTCCTCCATTGGAATGGGAAACGCGTTACACAGATGTACTTTTAAGAGATCCTGATGTTCCCGATGAAAATCCCACATCTCCAGATGGAGCGGAACTTGAATGGCGTATCGGATCTCAGAACTAAATTAACCATTTAAACAACCAAGTTTTAGGCGTCTGACGGCTTATATTTAATTTCCACTACGCAAATTTTAAGGTAACGCCATAAAACTTCATATTACATTAATAATCCTGCCATTTTTAATACTCTCAGTCGTAAACGCTCAACCACAGGAAACCTGGTGGCGGATGTACGACTATGAATATGATGAATGGTTATACGACATTTATCGAATTCCCGGCGATGGCTATGTCCTCTGCGGCGGACAAAGGATGGGTGGCAATTCGAGAAATATCATGGTTGTTCGGATCGACCGCATGGGAAATGAGATATGGCATAGCCTGTTCGGCAACGACGGTCAGCGACATTCCGCTTACAGTATCATAGAAACCGATGATGGAACATTCATGCTGGCAGGTGAAAGCGCCGGCAACGTGTGCGCAACTCATGTGAATGACGAAGGCGAACAGATCTGGCATAGTAACTTTGCCTCCGGTTACGGCGATGCAGTCATCGAGCTTAAAGGCGGTCAATATTGGATCTGCGGTTATTCGGAAAGGCAGGGTTACATAGTCTGTTTTGATATCGACGGCAATATGGACTGGGATGAGGATTACGGCGGTGAGGATAGAGAATGGTTTCACTCAATGCGCGAAACCGAAGGTGGAGTTGTTTTGTGCGGTGAGATACATTCTGCAGATAACTGGTATTTATGGGACTTCTGGGTTGTGAAGGTGGATTTCAACGGCGATGTGATCTGGGAAAGGACATATAACTTCGGCGACAGCCTGCAATATGGGTATTCGATGGTTTCCACCGATGACGGCGGTTTCGCTATTGGTGGTAGAATTGGTGGAGACATAACTTTCGATTGCCATTTCCTCCTGGTTAAAATAGATGCTGAGGGGAATTTAGAGTGGAGGAGGACTTACGAGCTTCAACCGGAGAACATAACCGACATATTCACCTGTATAGCACGGCTGCACGACGGCGGTTTCGCACTGGTAGGGGGTAAACGAACCGAAAATAATTATAATTATGGTAGAGGAATAATTATACGCGTCACCCCCAACGGTCAGGAACGCTGGCACAATATTTATCATTTTTCCCAGCAGGAAGGATTTGGACCATATCATCATCATTTCTGTGGAGTAGTTACCAGCGATAACGACGAAATAATCGCATGCGGTTCGGTGAACTACTCGGGTGAGGGGCAGAATGGTTTTGTTATAAAATTGGATTACGATCATCTTGAGCCTCAATTCCTCTATTACGAACCGGAGGACACCGTTTTTTCCGTTCTGCCGGGCGATACGGTTGATTTCCTGGTGCGGATGGGCGATCAATACCACGAGGAGATTAATTTAACCTGGACTAAAAACGGTGAAGTGGTCGATCACGATACGAGTGTAGCTGTGCCCTTTGGAGATCCGGGTGAGTATGAAGTCATGTGCGTAGCGTCCAACGAAGAGGGGTTTACGGCTTCCATCACCTGGCATGTTACGGCGGTCGAGTTCTACATCGTCGACTTCCGACCCGATTCGACCGAGATGACCATCAGGCGTCAAGGTGAGGTCGATTTTGCCATCGACGTCCGAGCTCTTGATTTTGAGGGGCTCGGTTATTACTGGGAAGTCGTCGATAGAGATGGGATGCAGCAGGAGATCGACGACTCAGACTCTGTCAGGATTCAGTTCGACCTTACCGGCGATTACGATGTCGAGGGTGTTGTCTGGCGGGGGGGCAATTTTGACATGGCGCACTGGTCGGTTACGGTGCGTTCGACGCTCTGGGGCTGGCTTCCGGATGATTCGTTTCTGACTGTACCTTACGACACGACCATCGATTTCGAGGTCATACCGTTCAATCCAGCTTCTGATTCGCTGGCATATTACTGGACACGGAACGGCGAGCCGCTGGACGTGGATACGACGGTTTCGTTGGTGACAATTGAGTTTCAGTCCGTGAGGCTTGAGACCGTCCGCTGCCTTGTTTATGACGGCTGCGAGGAGGACTCGGCGGTCTGGTTTATAGATGTCGTCAATCCGCATGATGTTTCCCCCGATCCCGATGATCTCCTGCCTGAGTCAGTTTTTCTGTACACGCCTTATCCCAATCCTTTCAACGCTGTCACAAGGATTGCCTATGCTATGCCAAGTGATGGTTATGTTAAACTTGCGGTTTACGACATATCCGGGCGGATGGTGGGGATGCTGGTCGATGAGGATATTTCGGTGGGACATCATATCTGTGAATTTGATGGGGCTGAATTGGCGGCGGGGTTGTATTTCGTCAGGTTGGAATTTGAAAGTGATGTGTTGACAAGAAAGGTTGTGGTGGTTAAGTGATCAAGTGAGCAAGTGTGGAATTCACATGTATAGTATCATATCTTACCGGACAGTTGTGGTTGTTAAGA
>CAYYHI010000187.1:0-6350 GCA_964471745.1 uncultured bacterium
CAAGTCTGGTTGAAAATCTAAAGCCTGAAAGTGATTTTTTCAGTGTCGACTAATTGGAAAGGATTTGCTAAACTTGAAGTTCACTTCAAATCCAGATTCATACTGGGTCAAAGTCGATCCGGATGGACCTTGTTCGAGGGTTGACAAACCGTACTGATAACTCAAACTTTAAAGAAAAAAACGGGAGAGATAATAATGGCTGGACATTCAAAAATCGCCTTGATTTGGGATTTCCTCAAGGTGCGAAAGAAGTGGTGGTTGACGCCTATTGTATTGTTTATTCTTATGTTAAGCTTACTGATTGTATTAACAGAAGGCTCGGCAGTGGCGCCATTTATTTACGCGATTTTCTGATACAATTTCTTCATAAGGCTAACCGACCTGACCATTATGGGGAAGGGAGCAAGGGAGCAAGGGAGAAAGTAGGAATGTGAGACAGGCGTTGCTGTCTGGCTCTACCGATAAGATGTACATTCTTGTCTGTCGCCTTGTCAATGCCAGCGAAGGGTTGTAATCTAAAAAATGAGTCTGAGAAATGGACGGGATGAATTCCGTTATGGAGAGGATAATCGCTGCCAAGAAGGCGCGACGCAAACATCTGGCGGCATTACCGGTTCCGGAGAATATACGGATGCTCGTGCAGATGCAGAAAATGGCGGCACCGCTATTGACGGCGCGGGGGAGGGAAACTGTGGTGTGGAAGATTGGGGGGGAGGGGTGACGGGGAAGGTAAACCACGAAGGCACGAAGGGATCACTGAAGTCCATAAATTTAACAAACTAAGCGAATAAATCTATGCCCGAGCTCGACACAATAACCATAAAAGGATTTAAGAGCATCGCCTCCGTTGAGATGCTGAAACTGGGAGCAATCAACGTTTTAGTAGGTCCAAATGGTTCTGGAAAATCGAACTTTATTGGTGTATTTTCATTTCTGAATGCCATTCGGGGAGGTCGCCTACAAGATTATGTAATTAAGGCGGGTGGAGCAGACAAAGTACTGCACTTCGGATCAAGGATTACGAGTGAGCTTTCTATTCGCATCTCATTCATGCGAGGAGTCAATCAGTACGAGCTTAAGCTCCAACCAACCGAATCTGATGAACTCGCTCCAACTGAGGAATTGGTTTATTATTGGCACAAGGAGAAATACCCTGGTGGGCCGATGGCCCGCGGCTTATCTCGCTTAGGCAATGAAGCCGGGATCAGTGGTAAGGTGGGAGATCCGGTAGCGAAATATGTGCGAGAACATTTAAGCAGTTGGCGCTTGTACCATGTCCACGACACGAGCTCTTCATCACCTATGAAAAAGACAGCGGATATAAACGATAACCACTATCTGCGACACGATGGGTCGAATCTTGCTCCTTTTCTCTATTATCTTCGCGAGAAACATAATGACTCATATAGTTTGATTCGCCGCACAATACAACAGGTGGCTCCTTTTTTTGATGATTTTCTGTTGGAGCCTCAGAAACTTAATCCAGAAAAAATAAAACTTGAATGGCGTCATAAAGATTCAGATGCTTATTTCGATGCTTCTTCACTCTCGGATGGTTCTATTCGTTTTATGGCGCTTGCAACACTTTTTCTACAGCCTCGAAGGTATCATCCCTCGGTAATTTTAATAGATGAGCCCGAACTTGGTTTACACCCTTATGCAATCACAATGCTTGCCTCGTTGGTTAAAATTGCGTCCAAACGGACTCAGGTTATAGTTGCAACTCAATCGCCTCTATTGCTGGATCATTTCCAACCGGAAGATGTTTTGGTAACAGACCGAAAAGATGGGTGTACAACATTCAGACGCCTTGAGTCGGCACCGTTAGAAAAATGGTTAGAGGATTATAGCCTTGGTCAGCTTTGGGAAAAGAATGAATTTGGTGGCAGACCGGGAGGTAATTGACTTGATGAAAAGACTACTTATACATGTGGAGGGTGAAACAGAAGAGACCTTCGTGAATGATATTCTCTCGAAGCATCTCTACAAACACGGCTATGAGAAAGTTAGTGCAAGATTGGTCGGCAACGCTCGTTTGCGTGATAGTCGAGGAGGCATTCGCGGTTGGAATACTGTACGAAAGGACATCCTCAATCATATAAAAGAAGATGCCGGATGTTTGACCACTACTATGGTGGATTATTATGGGTTGCCGAAGACAGGCGAGAGAGCATGGCCAGGACGTGAAGCCGCAGGAAGACTGCCGTTTCAACAAAAGGCAGCAACAATTCAAAAAGCCCTGAGCGAAGATATACAAAGAGAACTTGGGACAGACTTCAGTGCTTCAAGATTTATTCCTTATGTGATGATGCACGAGTTTGAGGGGATGCTATTCAGCGATTGTACTCGTTTTGCTCAAGGAATATGTAAACCCCAACTTGCTCCAGAGTTCCAGAAAATTCGCGATGCATTTAATTGTCCTGAGGAGATTGATGACTCGCCAATCACAGCGCCATCGAAACGTGTCCTGTCATTGGTTCCTGGTTACGAAAAACCATTGTTGGGAACATTAGCGATTCTTGAGATCGGACTTGATGCAATAAGAAGCCAGTGTCCAAATTTCAAAAAGTGGCTTGAATGTTTAGAAGGTTTGCATAAAAATTATTGAATTCGAAAACTCTCTGCAGAAAACCGTAATGCGAGATACAAAATTCTGGATTCCCGTTTTCACGGGAATGACAATTACAATTAAACGGTTTATTTTTTTAACTGAGATAAACAACAAAATAATATGACTTTCAATCCATCTGACATTTTAATCATCGTGCCTGAGATCGCCGTGCTGGCGCTGGCGATGCTGGTGATACTGACCGAACTGCTGGTCACGCGGCGGGAGATGGTTCTGCAAATCATGACCACCGTCGGTCTGCTGGTCGTAATGGCGCTGGCTGTTCTGACGTTCGGCAAAGCCGGCGGCGCGTTCAACGGCATGATCGCCGGCGACGGGCTGTCAATGTTCATGAAAGTGCTGCTCGCCGGAGTTGCTCTGCTGGCGGTGTTGATGTCGCGCGATTATCTGACCCCCCTGCCCCCCCCTTTATCCCCCCCCGCAATAGCAGGGGGGGAAGGGCATGGCAAGAAGACCCCCCCTTTGTCCTCCCATACAATAGTAGGGGGGGAGGGGGTTCGGCACGGTGAATACTATGCGATGGTGCTGATTGCCACCTGTGGGATGATGATCCTGGTCGGTGCCACAGACCTCATCACCGTGTTCCTCGGCATCGAAACCATGTCCATCGCCCTCTATGTGCTCGCCGGCATCCGCTCAGAACGAGCCCGCTCCAGCGAAGCGGCATTGAAATACTTCCTGCTCGGAGCCTTCGCAACCGGCTTCCTGCTCTACGGTATGGCGCTGCTGTACGGCGCAACCGGCGGTAAGACCAACCTGGCTGAGATCGGTCAGGCAATTACCGGACTCGGAAATGAAGCGCCTGTCTATCTCTACGCCGGAGTCGGCTTGGTTATGATCGGTCTGCTGTTCAAGGTCGCTGCGGTGCCGTTTCACTTCTGGTCGCCGGACGTCTATCAGGGAGCACCCACTCCCATCACTGCCTTCATGTCGGCTGCACCCAAAGCTGCTGCGCTGGCGGCTTTCCTGCGCGTCTTCGCGGGGGCGCTGCCTGATCTGTCGGCGGTCTGGGGACCGGCGCTGTGGATGGTCGCTGCCGTGACCATGACGCTGGGCAACCTCGTCGCCATCGCCCAGAAGGATATCAAACGCATGCTGGCATACTCCAGTATCGCACATGCCGGATACCTGCTGATAGGCGTGCTGGCGGCGGCGCATCCGGATACCCAAACAGCCGCAACCGCCGGAATTATGTTCTACCTGGTCGCCTACTACCTGATGAACATCGGCGCGTTCACCATCGCCATCATCGTCAGCCGCGCCCGCACAGGCGGCGATTACCAGATAGACGACTACAAGGGCATGGCGGCAGTTTATCCGTGGACGTCCGCAGCGATGGCACTGTTCATGATCTCGCTCGCCGGTATCCCCCCCACAGCCGGGTTCTTCGGCAAGTTGTACGTGTTCTCCGCGGCGGTGAAGGCGGGTTATATAACGCTGGTCGTGATAGCAGTGCTCAACAGCGCGGTCTCAGTTTTCTACTACCTGCGCATCGTGGTCTTCATGTATATGCAACCGGAGGAGAAACCGTCCAAGGTCAGACTTCAGCCGGCAATGGCGGTGGTAATCATTATCTGCGTGCTCGGGATACTGAAGTTCGGGCTGCTGCCAGGTTACCTGATGGACTGGGCTGGCAAGAGCGCGGATAGGATGGTCAAGCCCGCACAACAGGTTGCGGCTGTTTTGAAAGACTATGACCGGTAGGGCAGGCATTCTTGTCTGAGTGGAATCCTTATGGGCAGACAGGAGTGTCCACCCTCCCCAGGCAGACAGGAGAGTCTATAAAACATGAACTGGATTCACGCTTTCCAGTGTGTCCGAGAATATAAGAATAGTAGTGTCATGTGTCCCCATATGATACCATAGTTTATTGTTATTACAGTGCATAGCTGTCACGTGGGGACACGTGACAGCACTAAACAAAGGTCTGGATTCCCGCCTTCGCGGGAATGACAGTTGATATGACGAGGTAAATGGAGTAAACCTTGAACCATACCGGATCTGTATACATTAATAGATTTTATCTCGTGTTGTCGATAATCGTTATTTCGACAGCATTCCTTCTGTTGAGTGGCGTTGGAAGTAGCGTTGTGATAGCGAAAACTGTCGAGCTGAATGATACCGAACTGCATCAGGCTTTACCAGAAACGCTCCAGGTTACGACGACTTCGATCGATACGACTTATATAGTGCACGGTGAACATCCAGCCGGTGAAGAGAGTCATGCCCACGAAGATGCGCACGGTTTTCACTCCGCTGCTGAAAAGATGTCCCGCGAACTGCCGCTGTGGACGGGTCTGCCTTTTGCCGGGATACTGCTGTCAATAGCGCTCTTTCCGCTGCTCTTCGGACACTTCTGGCATAGACATTTTCCGAAGGTTACCGCCGCCTGGGCATTAATTTTCGCGGTGCCGTTTATCGTTGTCTATAGAGGTCTGGCGGTTTATGAAATACTCCATATCTATCTCATTGACTACATTCCGTTTATAATATTACTATGGGGATTATACACCGTCTCCGGTGGCATCATGATGCGCGGTTCGCTGGTCGGAACACCGGCGCTCAACCTGAAGCTGTTGATTGTCGGCACCATCCTCGCATCGTGGATGGGTACAACCGGCGCTTCGATGCTGATGATAAGACCGATACTGCGCGCCAACAGCTTCCGCAAGGTAAAGATGCACATCATCATCTTTTTTATCTTTCTGGTCTCGAATGTCGGCGGTTCACTGACTCCGCTGGGGGATCCACCGCTGTTTCTCGGCTTCCTTCACGGCGTGCCGTTCTTCTGGACGTTCAACATATTTCCGCACTTCGCAGTCGTTGCTGTGATACTGCTGATCATGTTCTACATACTCGATTCGATCATGTATAAGCGCGAGTCACAGGAACCCCCTTTGAAACAGAAGGAGAACGGTGAGAAGTATCCGCTCAGGCTGGAAGGTGTGCATAACTTTATGTTTCTGGGTGGGATACTTGGCTTTGTGCTGATGTCCGGAACGTGGGCTCCCGGTCATATCATGGTCTATGGCGTGCAGCTCGAAATCCAGAACGTCGTGCGTGACCTCGGCATTGTGACGATGGGTATTCTATCGCTTAAGATGACACATCAGAGGATTCGCACAGACAACGAGTTCAGTTGGTTCCCGATTCAGGAGGTCGCCTATCTGTTTGCTGGGATATTTATGACCATCATACCGATGCTGGCGATGCTCAAAGCCGGCGGCGATGGATCGATGGCGTTCATCATCAACCGGGTAAAGGAACCGTTTCACTATTTCTGGATTACCGGCGCGCTTTCAAGTTTCCTGGATAATGCGCCTACATATCTGACATTCTTCAACCTGGCGCTGGGCAGGCTGGGTCTGTCGGAAGCGCAGGTTACGCAGATACTGACCGGGATGCAACATTCGATGGGAGGGCAGTTTGTAACTTATCTCAAGGGTATATCAGCGGGAGCGGTGTTCTTCGGCGCCATGACATACATCGGCAATGCGCCCAATTTTATGGTCAGGTCGATTGCCGAGGAACAGGGCGTTAAAATGCCGAGCTTCTTCGGTTATATGTTGTGGTCGTTGATAATCCTACTGCCGGTGTTCCTGGTTGTGACGCTGGTGTTTTTTTAAGGGCAGGTTGGTTTTTTGCTAACATAGGTCAGGCGGGACGCCCCACATAGCAGGTTGTCTTTTTGTTACTAATGGGTGCAGATTATAGTGAACAC
>CAYYHI010000188.1:0-5000 GCA_964471745.1 uncultured bacterium
TTCGCTACCTTAGGACCGTTATAGTTACGGCCGCCGTTTACCGGGGCTTCAGTTCCAAGCTTCGCTTCAGGCAAGCCTTCAGCTGACTCTTCCCATTAACCTTCCGGCACCGGGCAGGTGTCAGACCCTATACGTCGCCTTGCGGCTTAGCAGAGTCCTGTGTTTTTAGTAAACAGTCGCCTGGGCCATTTCACTGCGGCCTCCCTACTATCACCGGCAAGCGGCTACCCTCAGGAGGCACCCCTTCTTCCGAAGTTACGGGGTTAATTTGCCGAGTTCCTTAACCACGGTTCTCTCGAGCACCTTAGGATACTCACCCCATCTACCTGTGTCGGTTTACGGTACGATCGGCAGAGCATCTCGCTTAGAGGTTTTTCTTGGCAGCATGATTAGGACCGGTTTATGGCCGAGGGCCTCCCATTCACGTCTCAGCCTTAGCAGAGCGGATTTGCCTACCCTGCCAGCCTACACGCTTAGACCACCTAATCCAACAGGTGGCCGGTCTTTCACTCCTGCGTCACCCCATCACTCAAACGATACTCTACCGGCACGGGAATATTCAACCCGTTTCCCATCGTCTACGCCTTTCGGCCTCGACTTAGGGGTCGGCTAACCCTGAGCAGATTAGCTTTACTCAGGAACCCTTAGATTTTCGGTGATCAGGTTTCTCACCTGATTTATCGCTACTAACGCCAGCATACTCACTTCCATTTCCTCCAGCATTCCTCACGGAACACCTTCGCAGGGCATGGAATGCTCCCCTACCATCCATCCTGATTAATCAGGATGAATCCACAGTTTCGGCAGCGGTTTAGTCCCGGAAATTTTCGGCGCAGGACTACTTGACTGGTGAGCTGTTACGCACTCTTTAAAGGATGGCTGCTTCTAAGCCAACCTCCCAGTTGTCTGGGCGATCCCACCTCCTTTACCACTTAAGCCGCATTTTGGGGCCTTAACTGATGGTCTGGGCTGTTCCCCTTTTGACCACGGAGCTTATCCCTCGCAGTCTCACTCCTGCACACTAAAGAAACCGGCATTCGGAGTTTAGTAGGGTTCGGTACCGTTTTTGCGGTCCTAGCCCTTCCAGTGCTCTACCTCCGGTTCTGTCCATGCAAGGCTGCACCTAAATACATTTCGGGGAGTACGAGATATCGCCGGGTTTGATTGGCCTTTCACCCCTATCCACAGCTCATCCAATGAGTTTTCAACCTCAACAGGTTCGGTCCTCCGGGACGTTTTACCGCCCTTTCAACCTGGCCATGGATAGCTCACCCGGTTTCGCGTCTACCGCACGTTACTGTATCGCCCTATTAAGACTCGCTTTCGCTACGGCTGCGAGGCTGAACCTCTTAACCTTGCAACATACGAGTAACTCGCTGGCCCATTAAACAAAAGGTACGCGGTCACTATCCAGCGTCTCCGAAAAGGCGCTATCAAGCTCCCACCGTTTGTAAGCATACGGTTTCAGGTACTATTTCACTCTCCGTCAGGAGTACTTTTCACCTTTCCCTTACGGTACTGGTCCGCTATCGGTCACACGGGAGTATTTAGCCTTGGGTGATGGTCCACCCGGATTCCCACGGGGTTCCACGTGTCCCGCGGTACTTGGGAAACCCGACGGGAGATCACTACGTTTTCGCCTACAGGACTGTCACCTTCTATGGTGTGCTGTTCCAAGACATTTCGGCTAACATGTGATTTTGTAACTCCCTGGAGAAGCCGCCGCCGCTCCTGTCGGTTCCCACAACCCCTGCGCTACAACGCCGGCGGGCTTGACATAACGCAAGTTTGGGCTGGTCCCTGTTCGCTCGCCGCTACTGGGGGAATAGCTGTTGCTTTCTTTTCCTGGGGGTACTAAGATGTTTCAATTCTCCCCGTTGGCTTCGTACGCCTATGTATTCAGCGCACGATGACCGGGCATGACCCCGGCCGGGTTATCCCATTCGGAAATCCGCGGATCTAAAGTTGTTTGCACTTCTCCGCAGCTTATCGCAGCTTACCACGTCCTTCATCGCCTCCGTGTGCCTAGGCATCCACCGCATGCTCTTTCTAACTTGACCGAAAAAGTTTGAAAGTGTAAAAGTTTAAAAGTGTAAAAGAAAATACTTTCACACTTTCTCACTTTCTAACTTTCATACTCATATCCGACCTCGGCAGATGATCAAAAGCTCTTAATTATCCGGCCCCGTGAAACTGAAGCTAACGTTGAATAATCAACGGCTCCAGCTCCCTTGCTGGGCACCGGCACGGTCGATCAGAGCTTTCACTTTTACTTTACTACTAAATCGACCGACGGGATTTCAAAGAGCGGGGATTGTAATATAATCAATTATTTATTATTCTAATAGCACGTGCCATCATGGTTTTATCGGTTCTTGTTCCCCCATATAAACCCACCTTTGGAATATATGTTATACTTGCTTGCTTATCACTTTCTTTTGTGATTACTATAATGGCATTAGCACCATATAAAGCCGCTTTTGATTGCATAGCCTTTATCAAATGTGTCCATTCTGTCGCCATGCCCGCTGTTCCAATTGATGAGACAATTCCTATTTCCACAAATTCAATTGAATCAGGCGGCGATTCAAAGAAAACCTTTACTGTACCATTGTAGCTGGGATATATGTTACCCGTTTGAATAAATTTTGACGTCGCACAGGATAATAACAACGCACTTAACATCACAAGTATTGTGCTAATTCTTGACATATAACTTCTACACATAGCCAATTCTTAATCCAACATTCGTTACCTTATGGGCATGAAAAAAGCAGTTGTAATCATTTTACATCTATTCTTATTAATATTCTTTTTCATTTAATCTTTTCTTTCATCACCTTATTTACTGATTCTCTTCCTATATACACTTTAGCAACTGCTCGACCATACTTATCTCTAGCCACCGTATCTATTCTAACTTCTTGATCCTTTAGTAAGTCACCAAGTGCCTTTTTTGCAGCGGCATATCCCGGTTGCCCTTTTTCAGGTGCATCAACATTTGCAAGTCTTACTGGTTTTTTGCGTCTTGAGGTTTCAAACGTGTCGCCGTCAATTATCTTCGTTACCTTCTCTTTTCCAGCCATCTTTTTTGCCCCCTCTCTTATTGAACTTACTTTCGATGAAATCTTCGATCCAGAAGTATTTACAGCCGCAGAACGTTTGCTAGCTCCTCTTGTTGCTGTTACACTTTGTGCACGAAAATTAGAATCTCTCGAATGAGATGACCTTTTATGTCCTCGAGAATGAGAAGTTACTATAACTTTTGCTCCTTTCGAGCACCTTTCCGCATACTTCCCACGTACACCTTTGCTGAAATCGTATTCCGGAAGAACCTCGTCAACTTCATCTATTTCGGGTTTCTTCTTCATAATCTCTTATCTGTCTCTTGGTTGCTAACCTTGCAGTTAGAATGCGAATTCTATCCTCACTCTCACAATGAACAACAATCAAATATCGTTTTTTCGCTGATTTCCCTAATATTATCCATCTGTCTTTACCAAGTGCTGAATGTTCCTCATCATATATAGTAGTTGAAAGTGGATCGCAAAAAACTGTAGCAGCTTCTTCAAATGACACCTTATGTTTCTTCAGGTTTTTCTTAGATTTCTTTTCATCCCATTCAAATGTTATTCTGTGCATTCTCACTTCATTTAATTCCCCTTCACATCCGCCGGTTGCGAGTTTCATCTGACTAATTAGCGTGTTAAGCTTGCTATTTCAAATCCTCGTTTGTAATTCCAGTATCCCGCATTATACGCTTTAATACGCTTCGGTCTAACGGTTTGTTTCCATGATCGGGAACTGTTGTTCTCCTGCCGTCCTTATGCTTGTAAACCTTGTGGCTGCCTCGTTGGCGTTTGAAGATGAAACCTTTTCGCTCAACCGCTTTGATCACAACTCGTGCTGGAACTAAGAGCAGCTTAGGCGTCACACCTCCACACTCACCAGTGTTTCAATAGGTTCCGTAATGTTAATATCAGTTGGTATCGCTTCTCCATCGGCAAGTCGATCTTCAATGTGCGCTCTCATCGCCTCTTTGATATTGTTCATTGCTTCATCAAACGTTTCACCGCTGGTATAACATCCCTGCAGTACCGGGCACTCGACAAAAAAACCACCGTCTTCACTCGGTTCAATTCTTATTCTCAGGTTGTATATTTTCACAAACGCTCCAATATGTTCTACCAATCTTAAACCGTAATACAACCAGTCGTCTTCTTTCCCTTCACATCCACCTGTTTTGGGGGTTCGTTTTAATTACACCAACTGCTTTTCGTTCTGCATCACAACACGGGGATTTGGATTGGGTTCAGGAATTTTGAGTCCGAGTTCTCGCATAGTCTCAATATGTTCGATCATTCCCCACTTGGCTCTGTACAGGCAGTCCTCTACCGAATGTCCTACTCCTGTAAATCCCTCCAGATCGGGGGAATAGAAACTAAAAAAATCCGAATCTTCAGTTGCTTCTATATTTAATGAATATTTCACAGAACCTTTCTCTTTAATTTTCTCTAATCCGTCGCGTTACAGTAATCTCACGAGTTCACTGAATTTCATTATAATAAGGTTACGATTGTAATTAGTGGAGAATACCGGGCTTGAACCGGTGACCTCCGGCTGGCAAAGCTTACTCTAAGCGATCACCTTCTGACTCACCAGAGGCATTCGATTGATTTCCAATTCTGTAAGCCTGATCTTCCTGCTGGCGTTATCAATGTCTATTCCTACCAGATTTCCATTCTCATCATAGTCAAGCACAACACCTTCCGAAATCTCTTTGCTGTTAGCACTGGTCTGCTCTGAAAGATCTATATATAAAGAATCTGTGTCAGGATAATAGTTCAGTTTCATTCTTTAAATCTCCTGTCCGGAAAAGCATTGTGAATTGTCCTATGGTCTTCTAAAGTTACAACCCTTAAATAGCTATCCAGTTCCTTAGTCCAAGCCCAGTAGCGATATCGGTTGTCTTCCTGTTTCTCAATTCTAAGTGGGTTCTC
>CAYYHI010000189.1:0-3004 GCA_964471745.1 uncultured bacterium
TTACAAAGCAACCTGGCAGCCTGATAATCTGGCTTCGGGGTTGTATCTTATCCGATTGGAGGTTCCAGGGCAGGTGTTATACAGTAAACTAATGCTGATAAAATAGAACCACAACAAACGGGAGGACATTGTCATGAACAACAGGATAACACTTTCGTTACTCGCAATGTTGCTGATCGCACCATTGTCAAATCTTAATGCGCGCGTAATCAACGTGCCGGATGACTTTGAAACCATCCAGGCGGGCATCGACGCCGCAGAGCGGGAGGATACGGTGCTTGTCTCGCCGGGGGTGTATGTCGAAAATATCGACTTCACCGGTAAGGATATTGTTGTAGCAAGTTTATTTCTAATCAACGGGGATATCCGCTTGATCGAGGAGACAATTATCGATGGTAATCGCGAGGGCAGCGTCGTGACAATCATCGATAGAGTTACAGACAGTGCGAAACTATGCGGATTTTCAATTAGAAATGGCAGCGGCACGAGCTACTTTTACGGTGAGTTTTATGGCGGGGGAATATTCGTTGTACAGTCCGATGTGATTATCGAACATTGCCGAATCTACAATAATTCGATCGACGATGGGGACGGTCTATCAGTCGGAGGTGGAATTGCCGTTGTTGGTTGGATTGATAACACACATCCGACAATTCGCGACTGCGAAGTGTTTGCGAACGAGAGTGGAGCAAGAGGGGGTGGTATAGGTCTTGCTTATACAAATGCAATCCTGGAAAGAGTTACCGTTTACGATAATTTCGCTGAGTTGGGCGGAGGTCTTTTTATAACGAATGAATGCAATGTAACTATCCGGCAGTCGGTAATTCGTGATAACCATGCAGGGAATAGAGGCGGTGGTATTCTTGCCATGTATAGCGCTTCATTTTCGCTGGAGAATGTAACACTTGCAGGAAACAGAAGCGATGTATTAGGCGGCAGCATTCTCATGTTTTATGCTAACAATATGAATGCGGTAAACACAATTATTTGGGCAAATAATCCAAGTGAAATATACGTGGATGAGAACGGCGATAGGAGTTCAATGGTATTGTCTTACTCAGCAATAGAAGATGGTGAAAACGGTATCATCACTAACGACAATGCTGATGTTCATTGGGGCGAGGGCAATATCGACGAAGATCCCATCTTCGCAGATCCCGACAATGACGACTACCACCTGACCGCTGACTCCCCCTGCATCGACGCCGGTGATCCGGAAAGCCCACCCGATCCTGACAGCACACGGGCGGATATGGGTGCGTTTTTCTTTCATAGGCGCGATATCTGCGTCGTTCCGGATACGCTCATGTTTGGTGAGATGGCTGAAGCTGCCGACACGCTAAACCTCGTCATCCGCAACCTGGGACATGAAAACCTGGAAATCATCACCCATTGGTTTGAGCCAGTGAATTCGCCTTTCCGTTTAATTTCAGATGAGGAAGACTTTTTTGTAATCGAGCCTGAATCCGATCATGTGATGACGATTGCCTTTATTCCGCCGGGTCAGGGGGACTACCGCGGTGTGTTTAACATCATCTCCAACGACCCTGACGAGGAAACCGTTACCGTCATGCTGATTGGTTCAGCATTATCGGCAGAGGATCCATTCATCCTTCATCCTTCAGCCTTCATCCTTCACGAGCCTTTCCCCAATCCTTTCAATTCTGTAACAAGGATTGCTTACAACCTGCAACAAGCTGATTATATTGAGCTTGCAGTCTATGATCTAACCGGACGCAAGGTGGATGTTATCGAACGTGACTTCAAACCGGGTGGATGCTACACTACTTCTTATGATGCTTCTCATCTTCCATCTGGAGTTTACACACTAAGTTTGACAACAGCAGAACGAAGCAGCGTTAGGAAGATGCTGCTCATCAAATAAGGAAAATTTTACTAATAGAGAATAGAACCACAACAAACGGGAGAACACTGACATGAACCACAGGATAACACTATCGTTACTCGCAATGTTGCTGGTCGCACCATTGTCAAATCTTAATGCGCGCGTAATCAACGTACCGGATGATTTTGAGACCATTCAGGCGGGCATCGACGCCGCAGAGGACGGGGATTCGATGATCGTTGCGTCGGGTGAATATCTCGAAAACATCAACTTCAACGGTAAAGCCATCGTCGTTATCGGTGTCCCCGACGACAGAAGGGACCATGTCATCGATGGTGGCAGTGAGGGTTCCGTCGTCACATTCGAAAGCGGCGAGGACGAAAGCTCGCAACTATCGGGCTTTGAACTCAGGAACGGAGCAGCTCAAATGGGCGGCGCTGTTTTAATCGATCACGCCTCCCCAACACTGAACAATCTCGAGATCAGAAGCAATTCTGCATCACTCAACGGCGGAGGTATCGCCTGCTTCGATAACGCTGCGCCAATTATTACCGATGTTAATATCATTGGCAATTCAGCCGAAATAATGGGCGGCGGATTGTACGTTGCAAACCTATCCAGTCCAATTTTGGTCGACTTGTTTTTTTCCGGAAATCGCGCCGGGGAATTGGGAGGACAGGTCTACTGTTGGAATGCTGAAGTCACGATAAGTTATACATTTGTTCTCGGCAACGGGGAAGGCATCAATGCCATGGGTGAAGGGATCTACATGACTTCCAGTACCGCCCGGCTCGAACATGTTCTCATCGAGGGTTGCTCCGCCGAAGTCGGCAGCGGAATGGCTATCCAGAATGATTGCACCGTCGATATGAACTGGGTCTATGTGTTGTATAATGAAGCCTCCTCGCAAGGTGGGGGAATTTACGTGGATGACAGCCAGGCAATAATCAACCATCTTACCTGCGTAGAGAATTCTGCCGGAGAAGGACAGGGTGGAGGCATGTATATCAACGGATCGGAAATCGATCTGGTGAACTCCATCTTCTGGTCAAACGAAGCCGAAACCGGATCGCATCTGTTCCTTAACGGCGGTTCATTCGATATCACCTACAGCGATTTCGAAGATGGAACGGACGGCGTCGATCACGAATCCGGGGA
>CAYYHI010000189.1:3014-6143 GCA_964471745.1 uncultured bacterium
GGGGAACTCGTATGGGATAATATCATCACTGAATATCCGGAGTTTTTCTCGGTAAATGAAGGCGATTTCAGCTTGAGGGATGATTCCCCCTGCATCGACACCGGCGATCCGGAAAGCCCTCTCGATCCCGACGGCACAAGGGCTGAAATGGGTGCGTTCTGCTACCACCAGCGCGACATCGACGTAGATCCCGATACCCTTGAATTTGTCGGTGTTCAACCCGGAACGGTTGACAGCCTCGCTGTTGTCGTTCGTAATGTTGGCTTGACCACACTAAACTTAACTTCGGTTGATATATCCTCACTCGATGTACCCCTCGACGTCGATGAGATTGAGGAAGCGTTACCCATTGAACCGTTTTCGAATTACGATATATGGGTGCGATTCATGCCGTTTGAGGATAATCAGTATCTTGCCAATCTGATAATCGAATCCGACGACCCGGACGAAGCAACCGTCGAGGTGCTCATCTCCGCATCGACATCGGGTGTTGGTGATGATATTCAAGTTCCCCTCTCATTCGGCATCACCAAAGTCTACCCCAACCCCTTTAACTCATCGACGACAATAACCTACCAACTCCCACACATTGCGCACGCATCCCTCGTTGTCTATGACCTTTCAGGGCGTATGGTTGAAACGCTGGTTAACGAACGATTGGCAGGTGGGATTTACAATACAACATGGCAGCCTAATAACCTGGCGTCGGGGTTGTATTTCGTCCGGTTGGAAACCAGCGGTAGAATACAGATGCGGAAGTTGGTTTTAATTCGGTAATTGCCTAAGGTAACCCCCCCTTTTATCCCCCCCTACAATAGTAGGAGGGGAGAGTCGGGCATTCCCCTTATCTCAAAGGGTATCAAGGTGGATTTCCTACGGGGAGGTTAGACACTCCTGTCTGACCTTATTAGCACAGACAAGAGTGTCTATGCTCCCCATCTCTCATCCTTCATCCTATAGGTAACCTCCCCTTTGTCCCCCCCTACTTTGTAAGGGGGGGATTGGAGGGATTTTTAACCTACCAACGCCCTTTCCAGTCCCTCCACCTGCGCTTTCAATGAGAACCGTTCATTAACATTACGCTGACCTGCATCAGTCAAATCTCTGCGCAATTCCGGCTGTAAGTAGAGTTTTTCAATTGCTTCAGTCAGCGCGTCCGGGTTCTCAGGCTCAACCAATAAGCCGTTGACACCATTTTCGATGATCTCCGGCACGCCGCCAGCATCGGTCGCAATGACCGGCACGCCCAGCGCCTGCGCTTCGAGTATGACCAACCCGAACGTCTCCTTGCGCGTCGCCAGAACCGACACGTCAAACGCCGGAACTATCACACCGGGAGGACTCCGGTAGCCGGTGAAGACAACCTGCATGCCAGGTGCCAGTTCCGCAGCCAGCTTCTTAAGCCTGTCCAGTTCATCCGACTGACCAACGGTCTCGTCACCCACGATCATTACTACCAGTTCAGGAATGCGGTTCCGCAGCCGCGCCGCAGCCCTCAGCAGAATCCCCTGCCCTTTCAGCGGTTCGAGCCGTCCGACAATCCCAACCACAAAAGCGCCAGCCGGTACATCCCACCTTCGGCGGATCTCATCCCTCGTCAGCGCTTCCGACCTTAACCCTGCCGCATCGACACCGTAATAGAGACAACTCACCTTGTGCGGATCGACAGCGATGTTGTCCACAACCAATTTCCGCATGCGTTCGGTGATCGTCAGTACCCTTGTCAGCCTGCCGTACGCCCAGCGATGGTAAATGTCCCGCTTGCGGCGGCTGGATTCCATCTGCAGCGTCAACACCCTTGCCCTGACGCCCGCCATGTCCGCCGCCGACAGCGTTGTTCCCAAATCCTGAGTTCGATGCAGGTGAATTGCCTCAATTAAGCGCTTACGCAACTGATGAGATAATTTCAGCGCGGTAATCGGAGAGAAATAATCGAATGGTCGATATGCAACCGGTGAGAACCCATCGGCGGTCAAACGTTCTTCGAGCGGTGAACTGGCTCTGACGAATGGAAACACGGCGTGCCCCCGTTCAGCCAGCCTGACCACGCTGTCAGCGCAGTAATGTTCCAGACCGCCCCAGGACGGCGAGAAGCATACTTCAACTATGTTCATCGCCCTGTGTTCCGTTTCCATCCGAGGCTTCAGCCTGCTTCCGTTGTTTCTTTATCTCCCGGTAAACCTTGTATATTCTTAACCAGGGTAGTCGGATTATAATGTAGAACGATTCGAAAATTACGATAACCGGACTGATCGACAGCCTGCAGGACAGGTCAAATCCCGGTTTGTCGCTTTCAAAATCTGATCGAACCACGATAACCCGTCCGGGCGGATTGTGAAGCGCCCTCAACTGATAAGCCACGCCGTAAAGTATTCCGGTCAGTGCCGGGTCGGGCGTGGCAATATCGATCTCTGCTTTAAGACGGTCAAAGCGTGGCATCTTTATCAGCCTAACCAGACTACTGACGAGCCTGCGAAATATCGTCAGTATCAGCGCTCTTTCACGCCAGATGAACTCCTTCGGAATTCCATCGGTATCTGCTCTATCACGCTTCCGCCACCGTTTACCGGATTTTCCGAACTTGATGCGGAATTTACTGGTAACTGTCTTACGTGGTCTTTCAGATGGTTCAACAACATCTTCCGCTTCTTCGTATGGGGTTTCTTCGATCGGTTCGGAGGATTCCAGGTCTTCACGGGGAGGTTCTTTTTCGGTTGGAGTAATCGGTTCAGGAGTGTCGATATCCCGCTTTTGTTTGGGCTTCTTCCGTGGATGAACCCGGATAAAGAGCACTTTCGCTATATAAACCTTGCGCCACAGATCCATCTTCACGAGGAACCAGGGATTGCTCACTCGCAGCCGTGCATATCCGAGTCCGACATCACCGCTGATCCTGACACGCGGCAGCAACAATCCAGCCAGCAATAGGCATATCAGGATTAATAAACAGGTCAGTATCGAGATTTCTCCTTTACGGCTGAAACGTGTTCACGTATTATTTAGTTTCTGTTGAATAAAGTCCGAATTACCCGCTGGCAGACGTCCCCGTCTGCCAGTAAAATTCGTACGTATCAAGTACTTATCTGGCAGACGGGGGCGTCTGCCAGCGGATTGGTGTCAATTTCAATG
>CAYYHI010000190.1:0-6136 GCA_964471745.1 uncultured bacterium
CGGAGCCCTTTATCAAACCGGTAACGGTGAAGAATCGGTTGGAATCGTACATCTCGACACGATCCTTGCGCCGCCCTCGCGGTGGCAGGTGTCCGCGTCCGATAATGTGATAACCCTTACCGGACGGTGATAATTCCGTATAACTATTCAGCTCGGCAATGATTTCAGAAGCCCAGGTCTCAATCTCGCCATCCTTGTTCACGCATTTATCCAAGTCGATCCCGACGTAGGGATCGTTCACGCTGAACACGAAACCGATGCCTCCCAATCCACGATTGAGAGCTCGTTTTACCGCTATTTCAAAGCGCCCCCAGGTTTCCGGCTTATTCGACTTGGCATTGTATCCGGTGTTGGGATTCATCGGTATCTTGTCGAACTTACCGGTCTTCTCACTCCACCGGAGGCTGTATGGCACCCACTGCGGCAGAGTGATCATCTCAGCGGGGAAGTTCGCTCGTATGCGCTCGATATCTTCCTTCGTTACGATGTGCGGCTGCGGTGTTTGCCGGGATTGACTCATCGCTGCAGCACAACACTTGGCTTAGAGTTTCTTTCAACCAACGACAGAAACGTGCGCCTCCTGTCGACCAGCTTCTTCTGTGCACAGTTTCGTAGTCCCCATCGGTCGCCGATGATAACCGCACTCTGCCGGGATCGCGTCACCGCGGTATAGAACAGATTGCGGTTATGCATGAAGGTGTGTGCCTTGTGAATGATCACCACCACACAGGGGAACTCTGATCCCTGCACCTTGTGGATCGTTAAGGCATAAGCCAGCGAGATATCGCCTAAGTCGGATGAACCGGGCTCGATTTCAACTGTTCGGTCTTCGAACCGGATGCATAAACCACCGCCTCGATAAACCTCCTCGACTATCCCCATCGCGCCGTTCATAACACCCAGCTCGTAATTATTCCGTGTCTGAATCACCTTGTCATGCAGGAGAAACCTGGGACGACGACCCGGTTTGGGCGCTGGAACGTCGACGCCGAACAGTTTCTTCTGCAGCACCTGCTGAAGGATGATGTTCATGGCATCCACGCCCAGTGGACCTTTCTTCGTGGGGGTGATCAGCTGGACTTCCCGCAGAAGATCGAATCCGAGTCGCTCGTAAAGTGTCGTCTCGAACAGATCGATGACGAAACGCTGCACGTCCAGCAGGTCAGTAAACTGATTAACCAGATACCAGGGACGGCGTTCGTTGGTGCTTTCAGGCGCTGTCTTGCGCACCTCGCCGCGCAGGATCGCGGTGCTGTTCTCTTTCAGTATCCCGGCTTGACGAACCACCTCATCCAGCACCACACAGGGAACGAGGTGTACGTCGATGAGGTCGCGGAGGATATTCCCCGGTCCTACCGGCGGCAGCTGGTTATGATCGCCCACCAGCACCACCGCCGTGCTCTCCAAATCGATGGACTTGAACAGATGCCAGGCAAGCGGAACATCGACCATCGAGACCTCGTCGATGATCACCACGTCGGCATTTATAGGCTCCTCGAGGTTGAAGTTCTTTCCGTCATAGCCCAACAGGCGATGGATGGTATAGGCTTCACCGCCGACCACCTGTTCCATCCGTTTGGCAGCCTTGCCGGTGGGAGCCGCCAGAATTACTCTATACTTCTTTGATCGACAGATCTGCGTAATAACGCCTATGGTGAAGGTCTTGCCGCTCCCTGCACCGCCGCTGATGAGAGTTATCCGCGATGACAGCGCCGTCAGAACCGCATTTCCCTGGCATTTATTCAGGGTTGGAGCGGTTTTATGAACGAGTGCTTCCAAACCTTTCTCGCCCGCAAAATGAGGGTTATCGCCATTGCCCTCTTTCAGCCAATCATGAAGATCATTCTCCATCCGATAAAGATCAGGTCGAGCGACGATAAAACGACCGCCATGCGATGGACAAACAAGCTCCTCGCGGTCGATCAACTCGTCAAGTTCTTTTTCAATCAGCTCACGGCTGTCCAGGCAGTCCATCACCAGCAGATCATTGGCTTTATCGATCAGCTCTTCGTAATCGATCCAACAGTGACCGGCGTCGACCTGTTCGTTCATGCAATGATGCAGACCGGCTCGGATGCGGTGCGGATTGTCCTTGGGTGATCCTATCTTGCGAGCAATCCTGTCAATCTTCTTGAAACCGTATCCTCTGATCTCCCGCATTAGCAGATAGGGATTCTCTTTCAGGACGGCTACGACGTCGTTGCCGAATTTATCGACCAGCGTCGAAACCTGCTTGAAGGTCAACCCGAAGGACGACAGCCAGGTCAAAGCGCCATTGAAAGCCTTGGTTCGCTGCCATTCCTTCTGCAGTTCCTTGACTTTTTCGATGGGTAGTCCCGCGCAGGCAGCGATCTCTTCAGGGCGATCCGACAAAACGACTTCAAACTCGCAGCCGAACTTTTCGGCAATCTTCCGGGCTTTGACCTGTCCGATGCCCTTAATGTTGGGGTGACTGGCGAGGTAGGACGCCAGTCCGTCCGGATCGAGCGGCATGTCATATTCAAACCGATCGACCTGAAACTGACGACCGTATTGAGGATGCTTCGTCCACTCACCGAACAGCACCACGCGGTCGCCCTCACGCACCATCAATGAACCGGCAAAGGAAATCCTCTCACCGTCACTCGTTTCAAGGCGACCAGCCGAAAAGTGCGGACTGGAATAGAACAAAGTCTCTACCTGCCCACTGAGTTTCTCAGGTGCATCCTTATTCTTCGGTTTCGTCAGTCGCTTCACTTGTCAATCTTTTGTAAACGCGTCGTAAATACATTTCCGTGAAGATTCGAGCCAGTTGACGATCAGAGCAGAAACAGACCGGCACACCATGATCGATCATCAGTGACAATGTCGCTCCGAGTACTGAACTCGGATGCGCGCCACTCCGATAATGTCTCCCCATGATATTCGACAGGTCGCACTCGACCACAATGCAGCTGTGCGGCATCGCGGAAAGTCTCTCAACTTCCTTCATGAAGCGGTCGCGTCGGCGTATGACACTCTGGACATAGTCCTGAAGGCTCTTCCGCTCGATGCAGACCACCTCTTCGAAGCCGTCCAAGCTGTAATCACCAACCGCAAGCGCCTTGTTTTTTATCTCGATCGTGTCCGGGTCAAAGGCATACGGCTCCTGCTCACGGGTGTCGATAATTATGACCGGCTTTCCCACTTAGAACGGAGTCTTCGCCTCTGCGGAAGCCTTCTCATAATTGCTGTCTGCTGCACCGGCGATCAGCTTGTTGAAGTAAATGTTTTCGCTCTCGCCCTTGGTCTTCTTGGTGATCTCCAGCTTCAGGTCCAGCAGCTCCTCAAGATGACTTTCCAGCTCGGACAAACCTTGCAGATGAACGCCGCAGGTTTGCAAATCCTTTTTCAAGTACTGCATTAGACCGGAGATCAAAACATTGTTCTTCCACAGTAGGCGATCCTTGTAAGTTGGACCGAGGATACGCAGCGTCCACTTGAGCATAGGGTTGCCGGTCGACTGCGCCGTGACGATCTCAGCCCTTTCGACCATGACCTGGTACTTGCCATCCGGGATCGGGGTGAAATCCTGCTCGGGAACTTCAGCCTCGGCATACTCCTCGTCCAGATGTGACAGGTCGATCCTTTCCGGGTTCTCTTCGTTCATTTCTTGTTGCTCCTGTTTTGAGTGGTTGACGGTTGGGAATTCCGACTGCTGCTGTCCGACACGGCGATCTTGTAAGCCGCGAGGAACTTATCGAAATCGAGATCGATGATGTCGGGAAGTTTGCCGGTGCGATCCCCGGCTTCATAATACCGGCTCGGCTTGGTGCGGATAATGCGATGATGGGTCACGGTGCCCTCATCCTGCGTTCTCTCTTCGCTGTCGAAGTAGAGAACCATGTCGCACATCCCAGCTACCGTCTTGCGCGCCTTATCGGGAAGATTAGGCATGTAACGGGTGTATTTCCCGGTGCGTTCTTCGATCTCCTTCTCCTGCGAGTGCGAGACCAGAAACAGACCATAAGGCAGGAGGGACAGCTTGTTAAGCACCCGGTGGAATTCGGTGTTCACCAGCGCGAAACCCTTGCCGTAGCCCAAGTCGCTCTCGTGCTTGATGCCGTGCTTTTCGCAGATGTATTCGGCGCACATCCGATACGCATTGTCGAGAGTGTCGACGATTATAGTCTTGAAGGTGTGTTTCCCCTTCATAAGCTCGGCGCAAGCCTCGAGAAGGTCGTCCCAGGTCCTGATGGGAATCTGGAAGACGTTTAGGTGGTTGAGTCCGGCTTCAGTTGCCAGGAACAACGCACCCTCAGCCCGGGCACAGAAGGAGCTCTTGCCGATCTTTACCGGTCCGTAGGCCAGAATCGTTTGATCAGCCAGATCGACCTGCGGCGGTGTCTTTTGTGTGGGTAGGTTCACTTAAATCTCCTTTCAGAAAATCGGTTCCGATTCGGGCTCCACTAACTCTTCGTTCGGTGGAGCGATTTTATAGAAATTCTCTCTAACGTTCGGATTATTGCCGCTGCGACACAGAGGCCAATACATACACGGCTGGCTGCCGAACTTGAAGCAGCTCTCCCAGTTCGGAAGCCACGAGTTCTCACACCTCGCGGTTAGAATGAGCTTGGTTATGTCCCATATTTCTGATGCAGTTCGAGAAGCGTCTTCGTCAGACAGATACAGGATTTCCCGGTAGAACATCTCGGGATCGTGATATTTCTCAGTCAATCGCTCCCTGAAAGCCTCATCCGTCTCTGCTATCTTTCGCTTTGCTGATGTTTTCCCGGTCTTCGATTTCTGAATGAGCTCCGCCTTGCGCATCTCGAATTGTTCTTCGGTTTCGCCCTCGGACTGCTTCAGACTCGCCTTGCGTGTGACGTTGTAGATGACGCCGGATATCTTGCGCTTGAGGAAACGGGAGAGTGCCATCGCATAGAGGTTGATCTGAAAGTCCGATGGGAGACGTTCGATGTAGTCGCCGGTGATCTGTGCCGCACTCTTGTGTTCGAGGAGAAACAGCTCGCCCGTGTCCCGCATCTGCGCTAAGCCATCGACCTTACCGCGCAGCTCGAACGTCCGGCTGGATCGACCGGTCGATGGATTGATGATCGGGATTGAGAACTCCTGTTCGATGGCGAGTATCTGAAAGTCCTCTTCCGAATACCGCTTGATATATCCCTCGAACATCGCGTGACAGAGGTGCCAATCTCGCTTCTGACTGGGATCGGAGTGGTGATTAGGAAAGCTCTGGTCAATCAGACTGCGGATAGCGGGTATTCTCGTATCACGATCGCCTCCGCCATACCACAGTTCCATGACCGAATGCCAGACCGATCCCAAATAGAGGATTTCATCAGCCTTTAGCGGTACCAAGTATTCGTTATAGCGTAGGTGGTATTTCCGACGGCAGTTCTGAAATAGCCTCATTCCGCTGTAGGTGAGAATTGATTTAGACATCGTTGAATACCTCGGCAGGCTGATTCATATTCGCTAACCCATATCCATCCAGCTTGCGCAGCAGTTCAACCACGGCTGGATGCCTGCGTCCGCGTGAGTGTTTCGGAGGCTCTGAATTTGCCGAATCCGAGCTGTCTTTGGTATTCAAGGCATGACGGAAGATTCGATCCAACGACCGGACAATCTCCCAGACCGCCTCGTCCGGAACAGGATAGGCGTAGAACACGCCGCCCAGACTCAGGGTGATATCGTGAAACAACTTCCTGAGTCGGCTGGATGATCGTTCCTCATCTGTCCAAGTTAATTCTTCGTATAGGCACATTCGGATTTCTCCTCGGATATCTTGAAATATCAATGCCTTTTAAGTTTACTTAAGAATTCTGCCACTGCTGGATGTGGTGAACCTGTGCGACGGGAGTGTATCTGTGTATCTGCAGATTGATGTTGGTTGTCAATCTGCCGCATCGTATTTTGAGCCAGGATTTCAAGGTTCTTCATTACACGCCAGATGAAATCATCCGGCACCTCATAGGCGGTGAAGAGTCCGCTCAGCAACAGTGCTTCTTCGCGGAACATGTCCAGTATTATCCGCTTAACTTGTATGTTCTCAATCATCTGCCACTCCGAAGTGGATTTCTCCTGATAATTCTCCGTTCTATCCCATCTATCCCCCCTATTAATAAAAGGGGGGGTGAATTCCGGATTCGGGGAC
>CAYYHI010000191.1:0-6079 GCA_964471745.1 uncultured bacterium
AAAGCAGTCTGTCCGAAAATTATTAAAAGCCGCTGCCACCTCCCCACAGGTGACAGCATAATTATACCCCTAACATATTGTTACTGTCACCTGCGGAGTGGTGACAGCGGCTAACTCTCTTATTATCAGACACACTGAAAGGCTATAATCTATATAAATGACAAATCAAGAAGTAGTAAACAATTCCAGTCGAGACAAACTCCTTGACAGGATAAATTCTCACCAGGCGAGGCTCTGCGTCGTAGGACTGGGTTATGTGGGTCTGCCGCTGGCGGTCGGATTTGCCGAAGCCGGTCTAAGAGTGACCGGTATCGAGCTGGATCCGGAGAAGGTTAATAGGATAAATCGAGGTGAGAATTATATCGATGATGTCGATTCGAACCTGTTAACCAGACTGGTGAACGAGAACCGTCTTGACGCAACCGATAAATACGACGTCCTTGATGACGCTGATGTCGTTATCATCTGCGTTCCCACTCCACTTAATAAGACCGGCGATCCGGACATATCGGCTATTGTCAATGCCAGGAACCGCATCCGGGAACACCTGCATGTACCGCAGTTGATAATCCTGGAAAGCACTACCTACCCGGGCAGCGTTAACGAGCTGATTCTGCCTTATCTATCTGAAACCGGACTTGAGATAGGCAGGGATTTCTTCCTCGCCTTCTCGCCCGAGCGCATAGATCCCAATAATCCAACGTATAAAGTAGTAAATACACCCAAGGTTGTCGGAGGAGTCACACCCGCCTGCACCTATACCGCTGTGGCTGTTTACAGTCATCTGGTGGATAGAGTAGTTCCCGTTTCCTCACCAGCCACCGCTGAAATGGTAAAACTTCTTGAAAATACCTTCCGTTCCATCAACATAGGTCTGGCGAATGAAGTAGCCATTATGTGCCGCATACTCGGTTTGGATGTTTGGGAGGTAATCGAAGCTGCGGCAACAAAACCGTTCGGTTTCATGCCGTTCTATCCCGGACCCGGACTGGGAGGACACTGCATTCCGGTCGATCCATCGTACCTTTCCTGGAAGCTGAGAGCTTTGAAATACAGGACCCGTTTCATCGAGCTGGCAACAGAGATTAACTCCACCATGCCGGAATACGTCCTGCGCCTAGCTATAACCGCGCTCAACGAGGAAAGTAAAGCGATCAAGGGAGCGAAGGTTCTACTCCTCGGCGTGGCATATAAACGCAATATAGATGATATTCGCGAATCGCCCGCGCTGGATGTCCTTCGTCTGCTACAAGATATGGGAGCGGATGTCGAATATCATGATCCTCATGTCCCGAAAATAAATCACAGCAATGCGGTTTTTGAAAGCGTCGAATTAACGCCTGATTTGCTGAGCAATCAGGATATTGTTATAATCACTACTGATCACACTACGGTTGATTACAACGAAGTATGCAGGCATACACATCTTGTGCTTGACACAAGGAATGCGACAAAGAACGTAGAGTCGCCTGCAGCACGTATCGTAAAACTATAACACAGGTAATATTATGTGTGGAATAATCGGTTACATCGGTCATCAAAGGGCTGTTCCGGTATTGCTGAACGGTCTGAAAAGGATGGAGTATCGCGGCTATGACTCCGCCGGAGTTGCGGTTCTACACAACGGCAACATGAACATTACCAAGGTGAGCGGAAAGATCGCCAGCTTGAGTAAAATGCTTCAAGGACATGAACCGCCCGGGAGTATCGGGCTTGGTCATACCCGCTGGGCTACACATGGCGAACCCACTCAGACAAACGCACACCCGATTACCGACGGAACTGGAAACATTGCCATCATACATAACGGTATAGTTGAAAACTATTACTCCCTGAAAACCGAACTGATCTCCAAGGGGCACGAATTTAAGACCGACACCGACACCGAAGTACTCGCTCATCTGATCGAGGAGTTTTACGAAGGTGATATCGAGCAGGCTGTAAGGCTGGCTCTGACGCAGGTCAAGGGCACTTACGGTCTGGTTGTTATGTGCCACGACGAACCGGACAAGCTTATTGCCGCTCGTCTCGGAAGTCCACTGGTTATCGGGCTTGGCGAGGACGAGAACTTCATCGCTTCCGACCTGGCGGCGATGATCGACTACACTCGAAACGTTATCTTCCTCGATGATGGTGAAATGGCAGTAGTCACCAGGGAAAAAGTCACGAATACAAAGCTTGACCGCCAGATTGTCGATAAAAAGGTTGAACAGATATTCTTTAACATAGAAGAAATTGAAAAGAACAGGTTTCCCCATTTCATGCTCAAGGAGATCTATGAGCAGCCTAATTCTCTACGCGACGCCATGCGCGGACGACTGCTGGAAGACGAGGGTACAGCCAGGCTGGGTGGTCTGCATAACTTCAGCGATAAGCTCAAGAATGTCAAACGATTTATTCTTTTAGGCTGCGGTACATCATGGCATTCGGCAATGATCGGCGAGTATCTGATAGAGGAGCTGGCAGGAATTCCTGTTGAAGTTGAATACGCTTCCGAATTTCGTTACCGCAACCCTGTAATCGAACCTGGAACGATTGCGATTGCGATAAGTCAGTCCGGTGAAACCATCGACACGCTGGCTGCGATGCGGGAAGCCGAGCAACGTGGCGCCACGACCCTTGGAATATGCAACGTAGTCGGATCAACTATTGCCCGCGAGTCTGCAGGCGGAGTTTACATTCATGCCGGTCCTGAGATCGGTGTCGCTTCAACCAAAGCCTTCACCTCTCAGATTGCCGTCCTCACATTGTTGGCTCTTAGACTCGGTCGAGAAAGGGGAGTCCTGGATGTCGAACGCGGCAGATATCTGGTTAGTGAAATGTTGAAACTCCCCGATAAAGTCAACGCCCTGCTCAAACGCTCCTCAGAAATTGTGAAATTGGCTGAAAAGCTAAAGGACAAGCCTAATTTCCTGTACCTCAGCCGCGGTATAAATTTCCCCGTCGCGCTTGAAGGCGCTCTGAAGCTGAAGGAAATATCATACATCCATGCTGAAGGCTATCCCGCCGCCGAGATGAAACACGGCCCGATAGCACTAATCGACGAAAACATGCCGGTGGTGTTTATTGCGGTTAACGGTCATACTTACGACAAGGTGATCAGTAACATCGAAGAAGTACGGGCACGCAAGGGTTACATAATCGCGGTTGTCAACGAGGGCGACGAGGTTATTCGGAGGCACGCCCACCAGGTAATAGAAATACCCAGAACCGATCAGTTTCTGACACCCATTCTGTCGGTGATTCCTCTTCAATTGCTCGCCTATCATATCGCGGTTATGCGGGGCTGCAACATCGATCAACCGCGCAACCTGGCTAAAAGTGTGACTGTTGAGTGAAGCAATCAAATTAGTGAGTAAAGCATTGATATTACAAAGTTTCAAAATCGCCGCCGATGTAACAGTCGGTGGCGATTCTACTCCCATTCTGATCGCCGGTCCCTGCGTTATCGAGAGCGAGGGATTGGTTCTGCAACTTGCCGAAAAGATAAGCCATGTCGCCTCTGATACCGGCATGCCTTTCATCTTCAAAGCCTCCTACGACAAGGCAAATCGAACCTCTCACAAGTCATATCGCGGTCCCGGATTAGATAAAGGATTGCGAATCCTTACCCGTGTTAAAGAGGAAATCGGCATACCCGTCCTGACGGATGCCCATTCAGTTCCTGAGATCGAGGCGGCTGGTGAAGTCGTTGATGTTATCCAGATACCAGCTCTTCTCTGCCGCCAGACCGACCTGTTGCAAGCGGCAGCAAAGACTGGAAAATGCGTCAATGTGAAGAAAGGACAGTTCGTGGCACCAGGTGATGTGACGAATATTATCGACAAGGTAGTCGCTGCCGGAGGGGATCGCCTGATGATAACCGAGCGGGGCACCTGTTTCGGTTATAACAGGCTGGTCGTCGATTTCACGGGCTTGGTTGGGATGCGCGAACTTGGGCTGCCCATCATCTTCGATGCCACGCATTCGGTACAGACACCGGGTGGTCTTGGAGACCGTTCAGGCGGTGAAGGCAGGTACGCACCCTACCTGGCTTGGGCTGCCGCGGCTGTCGGGATCAGCGGGCTTTTTATCGAGGTTCACGAAGATCCCTCCCGGGCACTTTCCGACGGACCGAACATGATTCCTTTAGATAAACTTAAACCGGTACTTGAAAAATTCTTAAAGATTTCAACCATTAAACCGCGAGAACTTTAATACTTGAGCAGAATTGATCTCCATACCCATTCGAGCATCTCCGATGGTCTGCTTTCGCCCAGGAAATTGGTGGAACTTGCTGCAGAAGAGGGTCTGTCCACCATCGCCCTGGCTGATCACGACACGGTTGACGGCATCGATGAGGCGCTAAAAGCCGGCGAAGAATTCGGCGTCGAAGTCATTCCGGCGATTGAGATCAGCGTCAACCACGAAGATGGTTCAATGCACCTGTTGGGATATTATATCGACCACCATAACGCCGATCTGCTTGAAATGCTACAGAAGCTTAAGGAATCCCGCGAGGAACGTAATATAAAGATAATCGCCCGTTTGAATAAGCTCGGTTATGGGGTTAAATCTAATGATGTGCTCACTCTTTCAACGGACGGCACCTGTGGTCGGGCTCATATTGCCGGTGCGCTGGTTGCACGCGGTTACTTCCCGGATGTTAAGGCTGCTTTCGATGCCTTGCTGAATTATAATGGACCGGCTTATGTCGACAGGTACCGGCTTCCGCTCAAGGACGCCATTGGTCACATTCATGGAGCAGGTGGCGCGGCAGTCTGGGCTCATCCGGGAACTCATGAGAATAAGATGGAACGGCTGCTCAACCGGCTGGAGAGATGGAGAGGATATGGGCTGGACGGGATTGAGAGCGATTACTGCGATCATACGATAGAGTTGCGCAATCGGTTGAGGTCTCTGGCTCGCGAACATGAGCTCATCTACACCGGCGGCTCAGATTTCCACGGCTCAATCAAGCCTCAGAACACGCTCGGCTCAGGACCGGAGGGCTCTGAGATAGATCCAAAATGTCTTACTCAATTGCGCGAGAGGGTGGAATACCTTCGGGGAGCAGGATCAGTCTTATAGACCGCCGAATTGTAAATCCGGTTTTAATTGATTATATTTAATGATTATATCCCCGTTTTCAAGCGAACCGGTTTATGTAACAACCCTAATCCAGCGATAATATAATAAGCATTTTGAATTTAAATAATTACGATTCTCTGTCGATGTCATTCTGAACGAAGTGAAGAATCTCAAACCAATCCTACAACGTCATTCTGAACGAAGTGAAGAATCTAAAAATTAACCTTAAAATGTATATCCAGCTTCAGATTCTTCACTTCGTTCAGAATGACTACTAAAAGTTATAGCTGGATTAGGGTAACAAGTTCAGTACCAGCCGATAAGGAAAAGAGTCATGCGTCAAACAATCCTTTCGATCATCAGCATCTGCGTCGCTCTGACAGCGATACCCACTTGTGCTGCCTGCCTGACCGCATCCTTATTAAATCACGATACGAAAAAGGAGAGAAAGATGAAATTCGAGTTCAAATTCCACAAGCATTGGTTACTAACATTCGCATTCGTCTCCATTCTTGCACAGGTCTGCCTTGCGCAGATCGAGTTCACCGAGCATACCATAGCAGTTAACTTTGATGGTGCTTATTATGTTTATGCTGCAGATATTGATGGTGATGGAGATATTGACGTGCTCGGAGCCGCTGGTAGAGCCGATGAGATTACTTGGTGGGAAAACGACGGCGACCAGGACTTCACCGAGCATACCATAGCAGGTGATTTCGACCGTGCTTGCTGTGTTTATGCTGCAGACATTGACGGCGACGGCGATATGGATGTGCTCGGAGCCGCTTTTTACGCCGATGAGATTACTTGGTGGGAAAACGACGGCGAGCAGAACTTCACCGAGCATACAATAGCAGACGATTTTGACGGTGCAAATTCTGTTTATGCTGCAGATATTGACGGCGACGGCGATATGGACGTGCTCGGAGCCGCTTATTTCGCCAATGACATTACCTGGTGGGAAAACGACGGCGAGCAGGACTTCACCGAGCATACAATAGCAGGTAAT
>CAYYHI010000192.1:0-6056 GCA_964471745.1 uncultured bacterium
CCGGACTCGACTCTGACACAGACGAAATCATCGAAATAGGCGCGGTCAGGTTCAAGGATGGTGTTGTTTCCGAGAGGTTCAGCCAACTTATAAACCCTCAGCGACCACTTCCCCCCTTTATAACCGAACTGACCGGCATCAGGGACGATGACCTGAAGGATGCCGCCACATTATTCGATGTTGCTGACGATTTCATCGCATTTGTCGGTGAGTCACAGCTTGTCGGTCACAATATCGCCTTCGACTTGGGATTCCTTTCTGAAGCACTGCCGACTTCATCCCACTTCGCAAAGAGCCGGACTATTCCCTTGTCGCACGATACCGGACTTGCCGTGCGTTTCATCCATCCCTGCCTCGACGGCTACGGACTCTCACACCTCTCTCAGCGCTTCAAGACTAAAATCAAATCCTGCCACCGAGCCACCGAAGATGCGGAAGCCACCGGTCAGCTCTTCAGCATCCTCCTGATAAGACTCAGTGCGATACCACTGAAGGAGATATCAACCGGTTTCCGCTTCGTGGAAGGCACCGCTTCCCCGCTTGCCAACACGCTGAGAGCCGTTCGGAAGGTTTTAACTGCCGGTTACAGTCCGACAATCCCTTCACCGAACGCAATGAGAGGTCCTTCAGCCGGCAGGAAAAATACCTATCTCGCAGAGGGCGATCCCCGTCCGGAAGAACCGTTTGAAGACAAGCTGATGCGCCAGTTGTTCGACAGCAGCGAACGCTTCACCGCCGTCATGCCCGGCTACCAGGTGCGTGAGGAACAGATCGGAATGGCTGCCGCGGCGGCAAATGCCTTTCGCGACGAAACCATACTCATAGTCGAAGCCGGCACCGGCGTCGGGAAATCGCTGGCATACCTCGTTCCGGCGCTCCTGTCCGGCAGGAGGATCGTTATTTCGACACACACTAAGAATCTGCAGGATCAACTGTTCTTCGACGAAATCCCAAGACTGGGCGAGCTGTTCAAGTTCGGTTTCACATCCGCACTGCTCAAAGGCAGACGAAACTACATCTGCCGTACGAAATGGAAAAACTGGGCGCTGGCGCCGGAACGGATCGCCGCGCCCTATCTGCGTGAAAAGGCAGCGTTGATATCACGTTGGGTAAATGTCACCCAAACCGGCGATATTTCCGAGATCGGCGCGGTCAGCCTCAGCGATGGATCCGGTTTCTTCAACCTGGTCGTGTCCGAACCGGGATACTGCCGGGGACGCGCTTGCGGAGAATCGGACAACTGCCCGCTCATGCAGATCAGACGAAACGCATTGAAAGCCGATCTGCTTATCGTCAACCACAGCCTGGTCATGTCCGACCTGCTCAGCGAAGGCGGGATATTGGGCGATTTCGGCAAGATCGTGTTCGACGAGGCGCACCACCTCGAAGACGTGGCGACCGACCAATTCGGCAGCGACCTGACCGCTCCCGGTCTGAAATCAGCCCTCGACCGTATAAACAGGTTGTGCCGACGTAAAGGGGAGCTATGGGTAAGGCTTTCCGGAGATCTGGAACTCGGACGATATGGGAAAGTCGTTGAAAAAGCTGCATCGGATGCGGGAGACCTCGCTGAAGCAGTGAACATGTTGTTCGACCAGGCACGCGCCCAGTTCGAGAGCCGGGTGTCGAAAGACGCAATTTACTCAGAATCCTTTAGATATAAAACCAGCGGCAAAGTCCACCAGGCGCTGTCCGATGCCGGAGCGCCACTGTACAACGGGCTGACCCCCTTGAGGAAGTCATTGGTGGAGGTGAAAGCCGAGCTTCAGGACATCGAGGAGGATCGGTTCCCGACCGAACTGCTCCAGGAGCTGCAAGCTGTGATTGACTTGGTGGGCGACCAGTTGGGCAGCCTGCATCTGTCGCTCACCGTCGATGATCAAAACCGCGTCTACTGGGTCGAGATACCACCCGATATTAACCGACCGGTACATCTGAAGAGCGCGCCGTTGGACGTGTCCGAACTGCTCGCGGACAATCTCTGGAAACGGTTGAATACGGCGCTATTGACATCCGCCACCCTCGCAACCACATCCGGTCCAGAGGGTTTCGATCACATCATTTCCCGCCTGGGCATCGATCGTATCGATGGTGAACGTATTGAGCGAGTCCGGTTCGGTTCACCTTTCGACTATCAGAATAACTGCCTGGTTTGTTATCCGTCCTACCTGGCGTCACCGGCGGATCAGTACCAGGATCACTGCCGGCAGGTGGCACAAATCTGCGCGGATTTAATGTTGTCATATAAACGTAACACTCTGATCCTGTTCACCTCCTATAATGCGATGCACATAGTTGAAAGAGAGCTTAAGCAGGCAATGTCAAGCAGCGAGATGGACGTTCTTGTTCAGGGGAAACCCGGCAGTAACGAACGCCTGATTTATCGTTTCCGGAAGACTAAAGGCGCGGTTCTGCTCGGTACTGATTCGTTGTGGGAGGGGATCGACGTTCCGGGTGAAGCGCTCCAGATGGTGGTCATTCCTCGCCTGCCGTTCGGGATGCCGGGCGATCCGATCATTGCGGCGCGCATCGACCGCATCCGTGAACAGGGCGGTGTGCCCTTCTTTGAATACCAGATGCCAGCGGCTATCCTGCGACTAAGGCAGGGTTCCGGGCGGCTGATCAGAACATCCGACGACCGCGGCGTCGTCCTTGTACTCGATCCGCGTGCTGTAACAAAAGGTTATGGCGCCAGGTTCCGCCAAGCGGTTCCCGGTAGGGTCGTAATTCCTAATGACGACGTACAGTTGAAAGAAAGTATCGAACAGTTCTTTGAAGAGTAGTCTTTGGGTTTTTAGTAGGACGGACAATCCTGTCTGTCATTTTATTAAAAGTGCGGAAAACAGTTGTCTCAGCTTGGAGGGTGGACATTTGTGGAGTGGGGACGCCCTCGTCCCCGCTTTTGAGGACAGACTTTCGCAGCGGGACGAGGGCGTCCCGCTGCCACGAATATGGGAAGAATCCTATCTGTCTATTAATCGGTAGGACGGACACTCCTGTCTGTCTTCATAAATTGTGGTACTGCCACCTTCATCTTTCTTTCTCCTATCTCAACCGTCACCGGCAGTTTTGCCATGAATTCACCGTCGGCGTAAATTTCCAAATCATTGTCCGCTTTTACTGTGAGCTTCCGCGCTCGTTCGATCTGAACGCAGTCCGAGTTTAATTTAGTTTCTGTTGAAGAAGTACTCCATTTCTAAGACTATTTCTCACATTGTCATTCCTGCGAAGGCAGGAATCCAGACGAGCTTGTTAAATAGTTACTTACTTGCCTGGATTCCCGCCTTCGCGGGAATGACAAAATGAGACTTTAAAATGCCAAATCATGCGAATATTTCAAAAAGACCAAGACGTTTGACAGCACTTATGCGGTACTTAACAAAGTGGTGCTATTTAAACAGTCCAATTCCGGATGCGATTGAAAACAAACCTGCCAAAGTCACGATAATCAGAACAATTCTGCGGAAGATATCCTCCCTGACCCGGTGCGACAGTTTAATCCCGATAGTTGCGCCGATGATCATCGCCGGTAGAAATAACAGCGAATACCTGATAACCGATGAAGTAATAAGACCATTCAGGGCAAAATAAGGGATGGTCACCAGATTCAATAATATAAAATAAGCGACAATATTCGCTCTAAAAGCAGTTTTCTTTACGCCCTGGTTGGTAAAGAAGAGAATGACCGGTGGACCGCACATAGATGTAGAACCGTTCAGAAATCCGCTCAAGAAACCGATCGGCACACACGCCAGTTTCTCGTTCTTTATCTTCCTGTTGACACCCTTCAGAAATGCCAACGAAAAGCATACAATTACAACGCCGATAAATACTTTCAATAAGTTAACATCTATAACTTTCAGAATATATGTACCAAGCGGTATACCTGCAATTCCAGCAATCGTCAGCAGCCAGATTCGCCTTAAGTCAATCCATCTCCGTGCATCCACCAGGATATACAGGTTGATCAGCGCCGAGAGGATCATGATGACAGGGACAACCAGCTTGGGTGGTAGGAATACAATCAAAATTGGCACGGAAATCAGCGCGTAACCGGTTCCGGTCAATCCTGAGGTCAGAGCCGCCAGGAAGATTACTGAACACCCGATTATGTTTACAGTCAATGTATCAAACATATCCTTTGGCAGCGGATTTCAGGCGTCAATCCCTTTCCTCGATGTAACGCCCTGTTGGAAATAGTGTTTGACCTCGCACATTTCAGTGACCAGGTCGGCGTGTTCAATCCAGGCTTCAGGACAGTAACGACCGGTAAGTATCAATTCAATGTTTTCCGGTCGTGGATCAAGCAACCCGGTTACTTCCTTTTCAGCGAGAAGACCGAAATTAACGGCGACGCAGATCTCATCCATAATAACAATGTCAAATTCCCCTCCTTTCATGGCTTCCTCTGCGCGCTCGAGCCCATGCTGTGCCGCGGCTCGCTCATCGCTCGACGGCTGGCGTTTTTCGAGGACATGGGCATCGTTGCCGTACCTTTCGACAGTGATCCATTTCGACAGTTTCGGCAGCGAAATCAACTCGCTGTATGTAAAGCTCTCTTTCATGAATTGGATCAGCAGCGTACGAAGCCCGGCTCCCGCCGCTCGCAGCGCCAGACCCAAAGCCGCGGTGGTCTTACCTTTGCCGTTGCCGGTGTATATATGAATGTAACCCTTGACCGCAGTGGCTCCCTGGATTGGTTCATTCTGTTGTACTCACCACAAGTTAGGATGAATTCAGTCGTTAAGCAAGCTGTAATCTGACTATATGGCTGTGTATCTGGTACTGTGTAATTAATCTATTCACGCATCCGACTTATGCTTTCGCTTGACCCGTTGACTGAATTTTCGTAACATAACATGGTTATTTAGAGCCTATCCGTAAATAATGAAATTTTTTTACCACGAAGCATATAACTGAATAAATCCGAAACTCGAATATCGAAATACGAAATAAAATCAAAACCAGAATATCAAATATTCAAAACGATTTGAATTTTGAATTTAGGTCATTTAGATTTGTTTCGTGCTTTGGATTTCGAATTTGTTGCTCGTGTTCTTCGTGATGGAGTTTGTAAGTCAATGTTATTTACGGATAAGCCCTTAGTATCCTACTCAACCATTTGGTGAGGAAACAATGAGTGAAAATCCTGAGAGAAACAAGATTGATGATCAAATGGCTCTAAAGCGCCGCATCAAAGAGCTGGAATCTTTGGAAGTTGAACACAAGCAGATTGAGGAGTCGCTTCGCGAGAGCGAGAAACGATACCGCACATTGGTGGAAAACGCCTTTGATGCTATTTACTTGATGCGTGATCGCAATTATGAATACGTTAATCCCAGGTTCTGTGAAATCACCGGATACTCGGCTGAAGAGCTAACCGCTCCGGATTTCGATTTTAATATATTACTCCCAGAAGAAACCAAGGAGATTATACAACAGCGCTATGAAGCCCGAAAGCGCGGTGAATCGATACCCAGCCAATACCAGATTAAAATAGTGAATAAGGAGGGTGAGAAGGTTGATACAGAATTGAGCACCGTTTCAATCGGTAAGCCAGGCGAGATCCTCGTTCTGGGTATTATGCGCGATATCAGTGAACGCAAGCGGGTTGTAGAGGCACTGAGCGAAAGCGAGAAGCTTCTTAGAGCCATAATTGAATCAACCGGCGACGGCATACTGGTTGTTGATGAGAATGGGGAGGTGACTCATATGAATTCGCGTTTTGCCGAGATGTGGCGCATCCCACAGGAGTTGTTGGAAACCAGGGACGATCAGAAACGGGTTAATTTCGTTCAGGATCAGCTTGTTGATTCGGAAACGTTCCTCGCTAAAATTGAGGAGTTATATGCAACATCAAAGACTGGCTTTGATACTATTGAATTCAAGGACGGACGGATTTTTGAGCGTTTCTCAAGTCCATTGACTCGATCGGGAGAAACCTCCGGTCGCGTCTGGAATTTTAGGGACATCACTTACCGCAAGCAGGCTGAGGACGAGCTCCGCCAGAGTGAGGACAGATATCGATCGCTGTTCGAGGATTCCCGCGATGCTAT
>CAYYHI010000193.1:0-5947 GCA_964471745.1 uncultured bacterium
GGCGGGCTTGGCTTTAATTAAAGCATACGATCTGACCGGCAGGGAGGTTGAGACGATTACAGAAGGCAGGTGCGGATCCGGTAAACACACGATTACATGGAACGCAATCGATTTACCAACCGGTATGTATTTAGTAAAGCTTTCCTCAGGTGAACAAATGCATCTCCTAAAAGTATTGTTAATCAAGTAAACACAGAAACATAACATTACTACAGAGAGACCGGGTCTGATCAAGTTCCGGTCTCTCTTTTTTAAGTAAATAAGGCTCTATCGAGTAGATATAATTTTCCCGTCTTATAACGATAACACTGCCTTTTCGTGGATTTATATGCTTTTTTTACACTTAACTTCCGGCTTGATATTGAAAACCCTTGACAAAACATAATCAAGAGGTTATTTTCCTGCGCAAGTTAATCAGAACTGAAGGTTCTCAGTTCATTGACAGCGTTACGTTAGAAGATCATCCGAAAACGTTGGCTGGGTAATTGGAAATAACTCAGCGAGCGGAAAATAATTCAATAGGAGGGAGTATGAAAAGAGTTGTTTGGGGGATACTGGTCGTTCTTCTGGCTTTCACGACGATGGCTTCAGCAACCCGTGTAACCACCATGGGCGGCATCAACCACATCGTGAAAGATCCTGCAAACATCGTCATCTATCCACAGACACTGGTCGACTATCCGGACCAGATGTGGTTAGAAATTAATAGCGCCGGAAACCTGCACTCCTTGGGAGCTCACTACGGCATCGGAAGCAGTTTCCTGGGTCTGTATTTCACAACCGATAACCTGACCAGTACTTATGCACCTGGAGTTCCGAGTAATTTGGGTGGAACTTACAATACCTATCATCAGAAGATTAATCTCTTCTATGCACGTATGCTGGGTGAGATGCCAATCGGCGCTCAACTGAGCCTGTATGGCGACTCGCACAACGTCGATAAGTCGACGGCTCCCAAGGATGAGTCGGTTGAATCGGTGATGGGATTGGGGATCGATGCAGGCGCGTCCTTTATGGAAGTGATCGATGCCTACTTCACGTTCCAGACGGTATCTTGGACATACGAGGCTGCCGACGGCAAAATGATCACCGAACCGAATGGCAATATGATAATCGGTTTCGGTGGGCGTATGTGGTTAGAGATGTCTGACACGTACACCCTGGTGCCTTACGCCAGCCTTACCCTTAGTGGTGAGGGTCGCAAAGACAGCTCCAAGGTCGAAGTAAAAAAATCGACAACCACTATTAATCTCGGTGTTGGTGATAATATCAACGTCGCTGAAAACGTTATGGTGGTATCGGACATCGGCATCTCCTTCGCACCGAGCAAAACTGAAACTACAACACCGGATACTTCGCTTACAAGCAAGAGATCCAACACGTCAATACCCTACTTCCGCATTGGTCTCGAAGCCGGATTGACCTCCTGGATGGACATCAGGTTCGGTGCTTTCAAAGGCTGGCAGGGCAGGACGGACGAGGACAACGCCGGCGACAAGAAATCCTGGGGCTGGGCAGATACCAACCTGTATCTCGGCGCCGGTTTCCATTTCAACAACTTCGTAATCGATGCCCAGGTCAACCCGGGCTTCGTAACGCGTGGTCCGTATATCCTTTCCGGGTCTACCGGTAACATGTTCGCACGAGCGACAGTAGGCTATATTTGGGGTGAATAAACCCGCACCGTAAACACAATACTACTAAAGAACCCCTGCAACTATGCGGGGGTTCTTTGCTCAGGTTACTCTGAATAAAGTGAAGAATCTCGTTGGTCATTCTGAACAAAGTGAAGAATCTCATGTTTAATATCGGCTTGAGACCCTTCACTGCGTTCAGGGTGACATATTAAAGAAGCTACGTTCAGGGTGACGGTACTTTTAGAAATTCACATACATTATTATTAAGATTACTTGCATTCACTTGCCATGCTTGCTAAATTCGCTGAGAACAATAACTCCCAACGCACTGCTCCACCTGAACCGACCTAAGTATACGCTCACTTACGAAGCGTTCTACATTATATAATATCAAGGGGACCTTTTATGAAGTTAAAACCTAGCGCCCTCGCCCTCTCCGCAGGGATCTTCTGGGGACTCTGCGTACTGATTGGAACCTGGTGGATTCTGATTTTCGGCACCGGCGGTCAGACTTTCAGACTGCTTGGAAATTTCTATTTCGGTTATTCGGTCACCTTCCTCGGCAGTTTGATTGGACTAGTCTGGGGATTTGTCGATGGGTTGATCTGCGGGTTCATCTTTGCCTGGCTGTACAATCTGTTCGTCAAGGAGAAAGCGACCACTTAAACCGGGCATGACAATTGATTCTGGCTTGTCTAAAATAGCCTGTTATCCGAGTTCAAACCCGTCCTTTCATTCGGACGGGTTACTCGTTTTGGGTTAGTGCCCCTTGATGGTTGTCATTCCAGGAATGACAACCATCAAGGGACATCACCTATTATATCAAGGGCTTTATAATCCCAATAAAACCAGCATACAGGAGTGTCCGCCCTCCCCAAAATGCGATTGAAAGTAAATGGTCACATTCCCACACTCAACCCCCCGTCCACGAATATCGTCTGACCTGTGATGTAGGACGCCAGGTCGGAACAGAGGAACAGATGCAGGTTGGCGACGTCTTCCGGTGTGCCGAAGCGCCTGACCGGGATGCGTTCCAGGTATTTCTCGCGCATCTCCTCCGGCACGGCTCCCAGCATTGGCGTCATGATCGCTCCCGGCGCGACGCAGTTGACCGTGATCCCCGAGCGCGCCAGCTCCAGCGCCAGCGTGCGGGTCAGCGACATCACCGCGCCCTTGGACGCCGCATAGTTAGCCTGACCGACGTTGCCCAGCGCCGCGACCGAAGCCGTGTTCACGATCCGACCCCACTTCTGCCTGCGCATCGGTCGGATGACTGCCTGCGACGGGATCCAGGTTCCCTTGAGGTTGATGTCGATCACCGCGTCCCAATCCTCTTCCTTCATTCTCATCGCCAGTGCGTCGCGCGTGATGCCGGCGTTGTTGATCAGGATGTCCAGCCGGTCGTGTTGCTTTATCAAACCGGCGATGACCTCTTCGACCTGCGCCTTGTCGGTTACGTCAAGCGCGACAGCCTCAGCTTTACCGCTGGCGTCATTGATCCTGCCGGCGGTCTCCTCGGCAGTTTCAGCAATAATGTCGGCAATGATGACCGTTGCGCCTTCATTTGCGAATCTTTCGGCGATAACTGCGCCGATGCCACGCCCCGCGCCAGTGATCAGGGCTACTTTATCTTTGACCATCAAATCCTCCGGATAAATCGAAAGCCTGCGATTTTTTCAAGGAAAAGTTTGCTTTCCGGTTCAGATGTTAATATAACTAACCAGTTGGTAATATCACAATCGCAGTTCAAAGTAAAGCGCGCCGGGAACGGGATTGTGACGGTAGGGTGGGATATCCTTTATGAGGCGCGCAGGAAATACAACATTAGGGAGTCTTAACTGATCACTGATATCGTGTGAAAGTTCTTATTTTGTCATTCTGAACGAAGTGAAGAATCTCGTTTTTATTCTCCTGCTGTTGGAGATTCTTCACTTCGTTCAGAATGACAATGTATTGGATGTCAGTATTAAGTTAATACTCTTCAACATTAAAAATGACAGGATCTTATGTCTCAGAAACAGGAAAACGTACTTCGTTTTGTCAAGGACGAGGATATCAGTGTCATCCGGCTGTGGTTTGCGGATATCCTCGGTCAGATCAAGGGCTTTGCCATCACGCCCCGGGAGCTTGAGTATGCTATGTTACACGGTTTGGGCTTCGACGGGTCGTCCATCGAGGGCTTTGCGCGCATCCACGAATCAGACCTGATGGCTCATCCGGATCCGACTACTCTCGCTCTTCTGCCCAACGACACCGGCTACAAGTCGGCGCGGATGATCTGCGACCTGAAGACGCCGGACGGCGATCCTTTTGCCGGGGATACGCGCTACGTTCTGCGCCGCAGCCTGGAAAAAGCCGCCGCCAAGGGTTATACATTCTACGTCGGACCGGAACTGGAATTCTTTATCTTCAAAGATGACAAATCCACCGAAACACTCGACCATGGCAGCTATTTCGACGCTTCCATCCAGGAGAAAGGCACCATACTGCGCCAGAAGAGCATCTTTGCCCTCGAAGAGATGGGCATACCGGTTGAGTATTCGCATCACGAGGTTGCGCCGTCCCAGCATGAGATAGATCTGCGTTATGCTGAGGCATTGAAGATGGCGGACAGTTGCCTGACGTATCGTTTCATAATTAAGGAGCTTGTGCGTGAAGCCGGATGTTACGCGACCTTTATGCCCAAGCCGATCTTCGGCGTCAACGGTTCCGGGATGCATGTCCACCAGTCACTGTTCAAGGGCGAGCGCAACGCATTCTTCAATCCGGAGGCGCCCTACAACATTTCGGATACGGCGCGGCATTACCTGGCGGGACTGTTGAAATATGTACGTGAAATTACGGTTGTACTCAGCCAGCATGTGAACTCGTACAAGCGGCTGGTGATGGGTTATGAAGCGCCGGTGTATATCTGTTGGGGGCAGATGAATCGCTCGGCGCTGGTTCGGGTGCCGCGCATTCGGATCGGGCATGAAACCTCGACGCGGCTTGAGCTCCGTTCACCCGATCCGGTGGCGAATCCATACCTGGCGTTTGCAGTGATGTTGGCGGCGGGATTGAAGGGTATCGAGGATGGGCTTGAACCGCCTGAACCGGTTGAAGAGGATATATTCAGCTTAAGCAGATCAGAGCTTGAGAGGCAGAAGATCGAAATCCTGCCGACGAGTCTCTATGAAGCCATACTATCCGCTGAACGGAGCGAGTTATTACGGAAAGCATTGGGCGATCACGTCTTCGAGAAGTTCATCCACAACAAGAAGATCGAATGGGATGACTGGAGCCGGCAGGTGACGGATTACGAGATCAAGCGCTATCTTCCGATTTTATAATTGGAAAGTTGATATTTGCGCGAAGGATTGGGGAAGGCGACAAGGCTGACGTTGGGAAAATGTTCTTGACAAAGACCAGATTGTTTGTTATATTGTAGTAAACCTTTAACTTGCTCCCCGAATATCTTGCATCCATCGAAGATATTGTCTACCACTTAGCAGAGGTCAGAGAAATGAAGGTGAAAAGAGTATATCTATACTTCATTGTTACGATTTTGATGACCGTAAGTTCCAATCAATCTTGGGCAATGGGAGATCCATGGTATGAATGGGGACCTCATGCTGAGATAATCCACGCAGATACAGTACAGGGACCGTGCCCGATATCCCTACCCGGAATGTACCTCGATGGTGTGTGGCGTAACTTCGACATGCAGGTTATATCGTATGTAACGGCAAAGGATAGTATACTTGTCGACACCACAGAAAGGATCTGTTTAGGTTCGGCGGGATTGGTCAGTATGTGGCCCATGATTATCATAAGAAACTTGGATGCCGATCCTGATGTGTATTTCATTCCGGATTGGGCAATCGATTGGGGATTGTATTGGCGGCAGGAAGGTGACAGATATATAATGGAAAATCGTAATCGTCAACACAGTCATAGCATTTATCCCGGCGCACACATCGAGAGATTCCATTTCCATGAAAATACAACATATTCATTGTGCATACCTGAGGGTGTGAATCTTCGGATATACTATACATTACTGCCGATTTTCTGCATGATGGAGGATCAATCCACCTCACATGGAATTGATGAGATATATTGCATAATAGACATGTGGGAGGGACCACCCTGGGAGTAAGAAGATCCCGGTGAGTTTCTGGGTCGTCAGACAGCAGGAATTGACTCTGTAGATGTAATAATTCCGATCTTCCAAATACCTCCAGCCTATCAGATAAAATTCGTTAAATATATAATGCCTAATGGATCCAGTGGCAGTAACTGGCTACCGACACCGGGGTATTCTGTCGGCG
>CAYYHI010000194.1:0-5866 GCA_964471745.1 uncultured bacterium
CTGGTGTTTGCTCCAGAATCGATCCCCCCCCTTTATCCCCCCCCGGAAACCGGGGGGGAGAGTTAGGTAATTCCCCCCTGTAAATCGATGTGGAGAGTTAGATATTCCCTTCCTGCATTAGCATTGGGGGAAGTATATAGTTAACATTACCATGTAATGTTAGCCCCTGAAGACAAAATAAAACTGATGGAAAAACGGCTGCCGGAGGTTTTGGAGCTCTCCCGGATATGCAGGCTCTGCCCGCGCGCATGCAAAGTCAAACGCTTCGAAGACGAACTCGGTGAGTGCGGGATCGGTCAGGCGCCCGTTTACTCAAGCGCCAGCCTGCATTTCGGTGAAGAACCGCCCATATCCGGTCATCGCGGCTCCGGAACTATCTTCATGACCGGCTGTAACTTGCACTGCATGTTCTGCCAGAATTACCCGATCAGCCAACTGCGCAACGGGAATGTCATTACAGCCGAAGTCCTTGCCGCGCTGATGCTTGACCTCCAGGACCAGGGCGTGCATAACATTAACTTCGTCACACCAACCCACCAGGCAGCCGCCATATATGAAGCGCTTATAATGGCTTACAGAAAGGGGCTGAAGATACCGCTCGTATACAACAGCGGTGGGTATGACTCACTGGAAATGCTGAAGTTATGGGACGGAATCATCGACATCTACATGCCGGACGCCAAGTACGGTCAGGATGAACCCGCGCTGAAGTTGTCAGACGCAAAAGATTACACGAAATATAACAAACCGGCACTAAAAGAGATGCACCGGCAGGTCGGTGTGCTTAAATTGGACGACCACGGCGTGGCGCAGAGAGGTCTTTTAATCAGACATCTCGTTCTGCCCGGAGGTCTGACCGGTTCGAGGGATGTGTTCCGGTTCATCGCAAATGAAGTATCCAAAGACACATACATCAGCCTGATGAGCCAGTATTTCCCCGCCTATAAGGCGCTCGGTCACGAACTGCTGAGCCGGCGGGTCAATCGGTCTGAATATCAGGAAGCCGTTGCTGCAATGGAGGAATTCGGGTTGAACAACGGATGGATTCAGCCGATATAGGAATAAATCGAATGCAACTGCATATACTCACAATCGACACACCCATCGGCAGAATCGGCTTATTCGCCCGATCCGGCAAGCTTGAGCGGATCGTATTTCCCGATGACTGTCCCGATGTCGATCAGGGCGACAGCTTCAGCGTCGGTTCCCGCACTGACCCAACTTTCAAAGAAGCGGCGGATTTCATCGAACGCTATTTCAAGGGCGAGCACGTCAGTTGGGCGGGTAAACCGATACCGGAAGGAACAGAATTCCAAACCCGTGTGTGGAATGCCGCCGCGGCTATACCGTTTGGAACTACAGTCACTTACGGTGAACTCGCCGAAATGGCAGGCAATCCACGCGCTGCCCGGGCTGTCGGAACAGCGATGAAACATAATCCTCTGCCGATACTGATCCCCTGCCATAGAGTTATCGCCGCCAATGGTAAACTGGGCGGTTTCGGAGGTGGACTGGATATGAAAAGGTGGCTGCTGCGGCACGAAGGAGTGAAAATTGAAGGATGAAGGATGAAGAAGTCAATATGGTAAAACATTCTCACGGAAAACCGGATGTCGCCTAAACGAGCTTTGGCGTGGGTGGTGTTTTGGATCTTGTCAGCCATTGGTTTTTCATGGCTGATTTTCCATTACCTCGACCGCCAGCATCAGATCGAATTCCTGACCTGCTATGCAGTTGAATGGTCGCTATCCCTCGACAACCTGTTTGTCTTCCTGATGATCTTCGAGGCGTTCAGCGTCGACGCTCACAAACAGGTACGGGTGTTGCACTGGGGAATTATCGGCGCCATGGTCTTACGAATGATCTTTATTATGTTGGGTGTAACGCTGGTCAAGCTGTTTGAACCGATCCTGTATGTCTTTGGCGCTTTCCTGATCTACAGCGCTTATAAGATGGCTTTCAAGGACAAGGGTGAGAAGGATATTAGCCAAAACAAGATGGTGAAGCTGGTTCGGAAGCGGTTTCCAGTCACAAAGAACTTCGTCGGAGATCGTTTTTTCATCCGCCGCCAGGGAATGCTCATTGCCACACCAATGCTTTTGGTTTTGGTCGCCATCGAGAGCTCCGACGTGATGTTCGCCGTCGATTCAATCCCGGCGGCTTTCGCCATCACACGCGAACCGATGATTATCTATACCGCCAACATATTCGCCATCCTGGGCTTGCGGGCGCTTTATTTCCTCCTCGCCCATGCCGACAGGATGTTCCGTTTCCTGAAGTACGGGGTATCCATCGTATTGGCGTTTGTCGGATTCAAGATGCTCGCCGCGCATTACGTTCATATTAACCAATATATATCCCTGGGGATAATCCTCTTTTGTCTCGCCGGTTCTATCTTAACCTCCTTGATGACTAAGATCGAAAACAAACCATCCTGATTTATCTCACATATTTTCACAACAGTATTTTATGTACGCCTTGACTTGATAGTATAGAATGCTTATCTTTCCTGAAAGACTGACCGACCACACGAACTGCATCCGAATTTATTAATTTTACATGATGATGGGAGGTTTCAATGAAATCTTATAGTTTATTCGCTTTTTGCCTGGTGTTCGTTGTCGTGCTCTTTTTCCCCGCTGCTTCATCGGGTTCATCGCCTGACCAGACCCAATACGACTACGCCTCTATAAAGCTGAAAGTCACGCGTGGTGTTACTCTTCAGCCTGCTGAGCAGAAGTATTGGGAAGGTATTCACGGCAAAGAAATTAAATCGACGTCTGTCCAACCGACACCGCGCCGCGATGACCGGGGCGGTCCGGACGATTTCGGCTATCGCTGGGTAGATTCCGATGAGGAAGGAGGTCCGGAATACGAGTGGATCGATATCAGCGATTTCGATGACAGGATCAACATCCAAAACGTCAGCGATGATTCCAATCATGGTCCGTATGAGTTGGGTTTTGATTTCCCTTACTATGATAACGAGTTCGATGAGATCCGGTACTGCGCGAACGGGTGGGCTTCTTTTACCAGCGGTGATAATCACTACAATTGGGAGGATTTCAGGTTGCCTCACGGTGAATTGCCTGAGAATATGCTTGCGGTTTGTTTAACCGACTGGAATCCCAACAACGGTGGCGGCACTTATATGTTCTGGACAGATGAGGAGATGGCTGTTCTGACATGGGAGAACATTCCCCACATCGATCAGGGGAATGCACGCTGGACTTTCCAGATCATTCTGACCCCCAATGGCATGATTAAATACCAGTACGAAATGATAAACCAACTTCAAAGACCGACCACAATTGGATTTCAGGATGATGACCGGAATGATGGGCTCACCATATATCAGGGCAATGGCAACGATTTGGATGAAGAGTATGCCATCCGCATCAGCGCCGCCATGGGCTGGTTAACCGGGTTGATTACTGATCTGGAAACAGATGAACCTATCGAAGGCGCTACGATCACCCTGAACGACGGCAACCGAGCTGAAACAGACGGGGACGGCGTGTACTGGTTCGACGAAATCCAGGCGGATCCGTACACCGCCATCGCTTCCGCCTATGGTTACAACCCGGTTGCCAGCGAGGAGCTCGAGGTTGCCGATCAGGAAACCACAATGGTTGATTTCATCCTGCCGCACCCGGAAATCCGCCTTGATGTCCCGGATTATGTGGTTGAACTCAACCAGCAGGAGGTGTTGGAGGAGGAATTCAATATCATTAATGAAGGCAACGGTGAACTGGAATTCGACTCATATTTTACCATCCCCCATGAAGAAAGACGGGATCCGGTCGGAGATATTCATTTTGATTTACCAGTTAGCGAAATCACCGGAGAGACGAGCTTCCGCGGACTCACCACTGATGGCAGCTACCTGTATCTCAGTGGTTCCAACAACATGGATAATCCAAACTACATCTACGTGTTCGATCGGGAAGGTGAGTATGTCCGGCGCTTCGAGCAGCCGATTGAAGATCCGTCGTCGATCGGCATGCGCGGTCTGGCTTGTGACGGCAACTTTCTCTATGGCTCCGATGGTCCGACAATCACCCAGTTTAACATAAACGGCGAAGTCGTTGCGGAGATCTCAAGTCCTTATAATCCATCACGTTATATCAATTACGATCCGGAGACCGATCATTTCTGGATCAGTGAGCGTATTGGCGACATCACTGAGATTGACCGTGAAGGAAATGAGCTGACTGAGATTGAATTAGATATGAGAATTTACGGCATGGCTTGGCATCCCGCTGATCTGGATGGCTTCAATCTTTACATTATCAATAGATTGGAGGATAACGAGGAGTTCCAGCATGCCATCTTTAAGGTCAATCCTGAGGATGGTGAAGTCAGGCATGCGATGAATCTGAACACCGGAGCCGGCGATCAAGCTATCGCCCTGGAGATCACCAACGCATACAATCCGCTTATCTGGCTGGGTATCGGAATGATAGAGAACAACCAGGACGATCGTGCGGTTGGATTTGAGATCGAGCTCAATACCACCTGGGTGGAAATCGACCCAATGTCCGGGACGATTGAACCGGAATCGGAACTGCCGGTTTCAGCGATCTTCCGCGCTGGAAACTGGATGCCCGGCACTTATGACCTCGTTATGGTTATCGAATCCAACGCCGCGGGTGAAGACATAGAGCTGCCTCTGACGATGTCAGTCTCGGACGAGGGTCTTGAACCGGAACACTACGAGTTTACAGTAACCGATATCGAGCATTTGTTTACAATCAACGCGGTACAACTGCGCGGGCAGCGAGCCGCATACGGTGATGAGATTGGCATTTTCACGCCTGATGACTTGTGCGTTGGCGCCTCACGCTGGTTCGACCAGGTCACCACTGTTACCGCTTACGGCAACGACCCGGAAACCGATGAGGTGGACGGCTTCGAAACCGGCGAAGAACCGGCATTCAAGATTTATGATATAAGCGCCGGGGTTGAATTTGACGCCCCGTTCACACGTTCATCCGGTGACGAAACCTTCCAGGCGGACGGATTCACCAGAGGAACACTGACAGTTGCCGGTAACGTTGAGGAGCAGGTGTTCAATCTGCCGCTCGGCTGGAGTCTGATATCCTCATACCTGATCCTTGATCGCCACGATACGGAATTTATCTTTGCCGACCTGGTTGAGAGGGGAGTCCTGATAATGCTTAAGGATGGCAGAGGCGACTTCTACCGACCTGATCAGAACTTCGATAACATCGAGGAGTGGCTGGAAACACAAGGCTACCAGATCAAGCTCCGGCAGAACGACAGCTTTATACTAAGCGGTGAGAGGCATGAACCGGATGCACCGATCGACCTCGTTGCCAACTGGAACCTGATTGCCTATTTCCCGGATTGGGAGATACCGGCGCAGGTTGCCTTTGAGGAGTTGGGTGATAACCTGATTATCGTCAAGGATGGGCATGGTAACTTCTACGTTCCGGAATGGTATTTCGATAACATGAGTGGTCTTCGCCAGGGTAACGGCTACTTTGTCAAGGTTCGCGAAGCGGTTGAGTTCCGCTATTCAATGGCGGAAAACGCCTCATATTATTCAACAACACCGCGACAGCCGAACCATCTGAGTCCGGTTGTCCCGACGGGTAACAACATGTCGCTGCTCGTCAGTTCGTCCGGTGAATACGGCGGAGACGATCTCGCTGTCGTGGATGCTTCAGGTCGTATCTGCGGCGCGGTGTATCTGAACGAAAGCGACCCGACCGGAGTGGCGATCTGGGGCGATGATCCGACTACGTCCGGATTCGAGGGACCGATCGACGGTGAAAAACTGTCCTTCGTCGTTTACCGGGAAGGCGTTGTAGTCAAGGACGCCCGCTTCAATTTAGTTAGT
>CAYYHI010000195.1:0-5774 GCA_964471745.1 uncultured bacterium
CTGGAATCGCCACGGTACAGGCAAGCTCACATTCACCGCATCCGGTACATGCCGCAAAATCGACAAAGGTGGGTTTTCTGTGGAGTCTGACCAGAAATTCCCCGTTCCCATTTCTGGTAATCTCGTCTATCTCGCTGTAGGTCAGTATAGTAATATTGGGATGGTGGGCGGTTGCAGCCATCTTGGGCGTGGCTATGCAACTACAGCAGTCCAAAGTAGGAAAGACCTTGCTGAGCAGGATCATCTTCCCACCGATGCTGGCATCCTTCTCCACCAGCACAACCTTGTATCCCATATCTCCCAGGGTCAAGGCTGATTCCATCCCTGCGATACCGCCACCGACGACGAGGATGTCGTAATTCATGGTTTCTGTTCTCTAAAGCTGTTTAATCTGTTATTTCAAGTTACGCTGAACAATCCGAGAACGTCGAACCGAAAAGGGATCGCTTCACTACCGCGCACTCGGGCAACGATGGTTTAGGCAGAAGCCAGGTCGGTCAAGGCTTTCTGAAAGTTATCCATGTGCTTCACAAAGGATTCGGCGCACACCGAGCAGATCGCCGCCATCTTCAACCTCCTGGGATCGTGCCCCTGCTCCTCTAATAACTGCTGGGCTTGAGTGAACACCTTGGCGGTGCGCTCTGTACAGTCCGGCTGATAGGCGCAGTCCGTTCCGTCTGCCGCAATGAATACGCCGTCAAAGCCGGACTGTACGGCATGCAGTACCCAGCTCGGCTTGATGCCGCTGGAACAGGGCATTTGAACCACCAGCACCGAAGGTGAGTAGTGCATATGAGAGCTGCCTGCCAGATCAATACCAGGATCGGATATGCTTTCGGTGGAAAAAACCAGAATCCTCGGAACGCCGTTCCCGGATTGTTCTCCTTGTGCTTCTTTAGCTGCCATTTTTTACGAAGATACCCCAGTAACCGGCATATTCGATGGATCCGAGATATTCGTGTCCAACCTTATTAGCCCAAAGTGGGATATCCTGAGCGGTGCTCGGATCGGATGAAATAACTTCCATCACTTCCCCTTTAGGTACGTCCGCCATGGAACGTCTTGCTTCAAGCAGGGGACCCGGGCAAGCCGTACCCCTGGCGTCAACAACCTTGTTGACCTTTAAGCTTTTGAGTTCTTCTTCTGTCATTTTTTCTTCTCCTTATTGGATTTGATGTATGGATCGATCAACGGACCCTCCACTCGTCACAACCCCTAAGACTTATCATAAGCCTGGATGATAGCGCTTCCACTGAGAATTGCTTCGAGTTGACGAGAACCGCTATGAATTAGTATTTGTCAATAATTCCGAATTCTGGTTAAAAATGTTGGTATTCCCAAAGCACCATTAACTTTGTGCATAATTTCACAATAATTCTTAAAAAAAGTTATATCAGTTTTATGAACAGCAAACTAAATGAACAATAGCATCTCGACCATTAGATAAGCATCGATTGACATGTTTGATTTTCAAAGAATTAACTCCCTATGAACTCTTTATTTTCATTCCAATTAATCATGAAAGATAGTTACGCCAATGGATTTCTTGAATTCAGCCTCTATGAATAACACCCTGTAAACAGCCGGCTAAGTGTGGTCGAACTGCCTTTCGTTTGGCGCTCCATATACGTAGCTAACTACCCTTCCGGACGAAGATCCCCCAATACCCCGGTTGGTCGTTAATAGCTGGAAATTCTCGATTAAATTTATCAGATAGAAGCATTATATCCAGACTTTCACCCGTAACGAATGAATTCTCTTGGGCGTTCTGATCCCACGATGCCAGCTCTGGAGACCCTCCCGCTTCTCGCGGGGATTCAGTAATGGTCTCAATCTCAATGCTCACAGCATTGTCGATCTTCAGATTCTCGATTTCTTCTTTATTCATGGTTTTCTCTCCTGGTTGACAGGCGGATAAGCGGGCGACGATTAAACCGGGATCGCCAGACATCATCTCCTGTTGGTTTGTCAAGCCAGGTCAGTTGCCGCTGCGTACGAAAATCCCGCTGTAGCCCGGGTATTCGATTGTACCAAGATATTCGTGGCCGGCTTTTTGAGCCCAAAGCTCGATATTCTCGCTGCTCTGCTGATCTGACGATATGACCTCCACAATCTCCCCTCCGGGTACATTTACCATAGACCTTCTGGCTGCAAGCAGCGGACCGGGTGAGGATGTACCCCGCCCGTCAACCACTTTGGTGACCCGCAGACTCTCGAATTCTTCCTTTTTCATGGTGACTTCTCCATTTTTTAATGGACGTGTTGACGACCTTCCGATGTTAACTTGCTCAGGAACAACTTCTGTTTGTCACGTCCGCTTATAGAAATTGCAATTGCTGTGCCAATCTTGAAAATATTAACTGTTATTTTACAAGTCTTCATTAATCAGTAGATTATCAACTTTTTAGACTAATGATTTATTGCTGAATTGTCGCATAGTATACGACAATATGTCGCATTGCGACAGATTATGCGACACGTTTCGACCAGGAATCACAACGATCTATTAATGGAAGTAATCTTTGTAAAGGATGGCATCTCCCACCAACGTTTGTTTGTTGTCTGCTCATATAGGCGGATGAGGATATGGTTCTACATCTGTGGCACAGAGTTTGCTTTAATTGCAGGTGTGATAATTGGAGGCGGTATGCGCTTTGGAATTACATTGATGGGCGATAGAGTCGCCCCGCGGTGCACATTTGCACATTCGATCCTGGTCGTGGTAACAAGTCAAGGTCGCATTACTTACAGGGAAACGGTTCCGCTCGAGAGTAACACCATTATAGACCTGATCAGTGTGCTCAGAGATTACCAGGTCGACACACTGATCTGTGGTGGAATTAGCATCATGGAAATCCGGGAGTTGAATCAAAGCCTGCGTATTGGGATTATCGACAACGTAACCGGTGGTAGTGATGAAATTGTAAACGCGGTCGAGAATTCAAAGATTCATCCCGACTCCGGACTTTCATATCTTGAAACAGGGGATGCGGTCTATTCGACTATTCCCATTGATGAACAAAGTCGATCAAGCGTAAGGGAGTCCCCGGATCAGGTTTCAGGGAACATGGCAACAGAAGCGTCGATAAGTGATATTGATTGCCTCAACTGCAAGGAACGCGTCTGTTTACAGGGTAAAATGTGCTCACTTGGTTTAATGAGCAGCGGGGGTGATTTAAGCGGGGAGCGGTTACGGATACTGCAATCGATAGCCAGTCTGGCACGCAAACACGAGGGGAAGCTGTGCCGCCTTGCTGAAATGGTCGACTTCTGCCTGGAAATGAAATACGAGAAGGTCGGCGTCGCTTTCTGCATAGACTTTCTCAAACATGCGGAAATTGTTACGGGTGTGTTGCGGCGTTTCTTTAAAGTGTTTCCCGTATGTTGCCAGGTGATCGGCAGTCACGAGGGGGAGGCTTCACCTGATAATATAGCCGGCGCCGGTCAGGTTCAACGACCGGGACTTATTCCCTGTAATCCGGTAGTACAAGCTGAGATCCTAAATCAGGCGGATACCGATCTGAATGTGACGCTTGGACTCTCTATAGGTGCGGACTGTCTCTTCACCCAATCGAGTCGGGCACCGGTTACAACCCTTTTTGTGAAGGACAGATTAGTCGAAGACAATCCCATCTGCGCAGCCTATTCAAAGAATTACCTCGCGGAAATCGCAGGTCCTCAGGTCTTGGAATACAAGTCCCAATGACTGTAGATCGGAATACCGTCATGGACGAGTGTATATTTACCAGTGAATTCTGCCACAGTCCTGGGGAACTTATCTGATTTCCATACTCCCTTGTCGTTCAATCTCCTCAGATACCTTAGCCATCACAGGCTTGATTATCATTTCGGAAAAGTCGAGCTCGATGTTAGCCACTTTGAACAGTTCCGGCAACGGTCTCGATCCACCCAGTTGCAGTGCAGACTTAAAGGCTTCAATTGTTCCTGTTTTATCTCGGTGGCTGTTGTGCCATACCTGCAGCGCTCCAAGCTGGGCGATGGCGTACTCGATGAAATAGAAGGGTCGCAGAAAGATGTGCGGGATACTTTGCCAATAGCTGCGGCTAATCTGTTCCAGCCCTGACCAGTCCACCCCGTTACCGAATTTTTCCATCAAGGACAACCAGCAGTCCGAGCGCTCTTCAGGTGTACAGTCCGGATGGGTATAGACCCAGTGTTGGAAGCCGTCAATAATCCCGACCTCGGGGAAAACACCGACAGTATCCTCAAAATGCCTCCGACATGCACGTGCCGCATCAACCGGATCATAAAACGCTTCAAGATGGTCCGCGCTCAGAATCTCCATACTCATGGCAGCCACCTCCGCAAACTCGTTGGGGATGGAACGGTAATCGAGGAGTGGTTCTTCACGAGAGGCAAACTGGTGGAATGCGTGCCCGCTTTCGTGCAAGAGGCTGAAGACATCGGGGTTAAGCCCGATAGCGCTCATGAAAATGTAGGGTAACCTGACTTCAGGAAGGTGGAGCTGGTAGCTGAACGGTCCCTTGCCCTTGCGGCTCTCAAGGTCAAGGAGACCAAGATCGATCATGATCTGGAAGTTATCCCCAATTTCCTTATCGACCTTGCCCAATATCTCACGACAACCGTTAGCCAATTGATCGACGGTTTCGAATGGTCTCAGTCGTCCTCTCCCATAATGATCGCAGTACATATCCCAGGGTCGAACAGAATCTACACCCAACGCCCGCCGACGTTCTTCAACCATCCCTCTGACTGTCGGCAGAACATTCTTTTCGATTGAATCGTGGAATCGGATACAATCTTCCGGTGTGTAGTCAAAGCGGTATTTTGCGCAGAACGTATAGGCGCGAAAATCAGGGAAGCCGGTGTTCCTGGCGAGTTTATCCCGCAGCTTAAGCAGTTTGTCAAACAGTTCATCCAACTTACCGGCTTCACGAAGCCGTCTCTCAGAAGTGATCTTCCATGCCTCTCGGCGCACATCATGGTCTTTATCCTGGAAATACATCAACATCTCTGATATGGTGTGTTCTTTACCATTGAAATTCACCATCATCGTTCCGGTAATCCTCTGATACTGCTGTGTGAGTCTATCGATTTCAACCTGAAGAGGTATATTGCTCTCGCTAAACAGTCTAACCGCACAGCGACGCTGACGAATGAACACATCATATCGCTCTTGATCCAGTTCATCTATATAAGGGCATTCCAGGAACTTTAGGTTAATATAATGCTTGTAGGGCGCTTGTTTTGGTGAGATGTTCTCCAGAAAATCCAGAAGTGCCTTCTCCGCCTGCCTGCCTTGGGAATCGCAAGCCAGAGCGATTCGGCGGCGCGCGAACTCCTCCACGATTACTGCACTCAGCTCACTTTCATCGAGCAGCCATTTTTCCAAAGCCTCCAAGCTGTCCAATTCCCGATCAAGAAGATCCCGGAACAGCGGTTCGAGGTTCTCCCACCTCGAGAAAGCCAGATTGTCAGGTACGAACCGACGTTGGAATCTCGGGGAGGTTCGACGCAACTCAGACAAACAGTTTACTCGAATTGTCTCCATTTTAAGCTTTGACCACCAGTTAATTGATACCAACATACCTGAATTGAAAATATAACAGGGTTTCCGATCATCTGCAACCTCAATTTATCATTGGATACTTTGACAGAAAAAATAACAAATTCCCGGTTCATTTGTTAGTACAAGGGTGGGCATGTAAACCAGACCGGTATTCTACATTGGCGTAAGATATTAATCAGTGCAAATAATAGTGGACATATGTATAAAAATATTGTATATTGTT
>CAYYHI010000196.1:0-5761 GCA_964471745.1 uncultured bacterium
CTTCTAATTACTCATCCGACTCTTTTCACATTCAAGCAGCCTGTTGAGATTATCATTAAGGGCAACGATCTTGAGGAAGTGCACCGCCGCGGTCTCGAGGTTGAATCTCGGCTAAATAAACTTCCGATGCTTGCTGATGTTGAATCGACGGTACGACCCGGTCATCCGGAAGTCGTAATGAAATTTGATCGCGACTATCTGGCAAGACTTGATTTGTCAGCCCGCGATGCTGCGGAGCGCGTACGATCCGCAGTTCTGGGCAAGGTTCCCACTCGGTATCGTGAAGAGGAACAACATATCGACATCCGAGTGCAGATTGATGAGGACGATCGCGAAAGCATCAGCCAATTGAAACGATTAGTTGTCAATCCGGGACAGCCTGTTCCTGTTACATTTGCAGATGTGGCGGTTTTCGAGATACTCGAAGGACCTTCGGAAATCAAGCGGGTTGGTGGTGTGCGATCTGCCGTCGTAACCGCAGACATACATGATACCGACTTGAAGAGCGCCGATGTGGCTATACGTAGTGAAATTCAGCAAATGAACATGATTGAAGGTTATGATTATATTCTTTCCGGACAACACCGGGAGATGGAAGATTCGCTTGCCAGCTTGCAGTTTGCGCTTCTGCTGGCGGTCTTTTTGGTTTACGTGGTTATGGCGTCGCAGTTTGAATCGCTGAAGCATCCATTGCTAATTCTGATAACCATACCTCTTGCAGGTGCGTGTGTAATACCAATGCTGTGGGGAATCGGTATGCCGTTGTCCGTGATGGTGTTCTTGGGTTTAATCGTCCTTGCCGGGATTGTGGTCAACGACTCGATCATACTGGTTGACTATACCAATCAACTGCTGAAACGTGGAATGCCGGTCAGGGAAGCGGTGTTGGAAGCAGCGCGGGCTCGTCTGCGACCGATAATTATGACCACGTTAACCACTGTTCTGGCGCTGCTGCCGATGGCGCTTGGAGTCGGTGAGGGCGTGGAGATCCGCCGACCAATGGCGGTTACGGTGATCTTCGGACTAAGTTTTGCGACCATGATTACTCTGATTGTGATTCCGTTGCTATACAATCTCGTAACAAAACGTCATCCTGAAAGCTCAGAATGACCTCAAGGTTGTCCCCCTGAACGCAGTGACTTGTGAACGTCACACTGAACGCAGTGAAGGGTCTCTAACTGATGATTACAAAAAACTGGTGAATCAGACATCCATGAGATCTTTGAATTATAATTCGTTTTGTCATTCCCACGCAGGAGTTTGTCCGAGAATGTCCAAATACCGGTGTCGACCCACCGCGGTCGACACAACAATTTGTGCAGTATCAATAATTTATAGCATGGCTAATAAATAATTTTGTATCTTGGAAGTTGTGGAGCGGGGACGCCCTCGTCCCCGCCTTTGATGACAGACTTTTCACAGCGGGACGAGGGCGTCCCACTACCACAATGTAAGTTATGCAGTATCAATATTTTAGCTGTCACGCACGGTGACATTACAGCGGTCGATTCTACATTCTCGGACACACTGGCAGGTGGGAATCCAGACTTCTATACAACCTTAAATGCTTAAGCTATTGTTTTGAAAGTTATTATAAGTAAGACGTCTCTGGATTCCAAATCAAGTTTGGAATGACGAACTTGGAATTTCCGAATAAATCAAAGAAATCAGGAATGTCCGTCCCACCCATTTCAATATCGCATGAACCAATAAAAGCAGAGTGAAAATACAATACCCAAATCCTGCAACTGTCGCGAAAGGCGGTCTTCCCGGACTGGCGGTAAGGCGACCGATCACCATGTTGATGCTTTTTCTCTCACTGTTGGTGGTCGGGGGAGTAGCCTGGCATGGAATCCCTCTGCAGCTTCTGCCTGAAGGTGCTGATCCACCCTTCCTTTACGTCTGGTTATCGTATCCCAACGCCAGTCCGGTTGAAAACCTCGAACGGATTGGTGTACCGGTCGAGGAATTGCTCTGGACGATAAAAGGCGTCAAGCTTATTCAGTCCAGGTCGCGAGATACAGGCTGCGGCATATTTATTGAGTTTTCACAGACTGCTGATATGAACGTTGCTTATCTTGCTGTGCGGGACAGGCTTGAAAGGGTACGACCGGAATTGCCCGATGACTTGCGTTACATCTACATCTGGCGCTGGTCTGAGTCGGATAACCCCATACTTTATTTCACGATTTCCATCACCGGCAACTATGAAAATCCATACCGTTTGGTAACCGAGGAAGTTGTTAAAAAAATCGAACGCGTTGACGGTGTTGCCAAGGTCGAGGTCTGGGGCGGCAACGAGAAGATGATAAGGATTGAATTTATCCTCGACAGGCTCAAAGCCTATAATATCGAGATTGGTAGTCTTATGGAAGAACTCCGTCGAGCCGATTTTGCCATAGCCAGTGGCAGCGTTTACGATGGAGACCGTGAACTTATGCTACGGGCAGATGGTCGCATCAGCAACCTGGAGCAATTAGGCGATCTCCCGATACAGGGTGCTGCGCTTCATCTGAAAGATATTGCAGAGATTTCCTACTCCGAACCGCGAGTTAATTGGATCCAAAGAATAGGCAGAAAGGAAGGTATCGAAATAGGTGTTTATAAGACCGCAGATGCCAATACAATAATCCTTTCGGAAGAGCTCGCACAGGTTGTCAACGACATTGCAGGTATGCCCTACATGGCGGGAATGCATTTTGATGTTCTGTTCGACCAGGGTGAGTATATAACTCAATCACTCAGTAACCTTCAGGAAGCTGGCATCTGGGGAGCTCTCTTTGCAGTGATTGTCCTCTTTCTGTTTCTACGTCGTCTGCGCATGACCTTGTTTATTACCCTGGCGATCCCGCTTTCTCTTCTAACAACTGTCACCTGTCTCTATTTCATGGGCTGGTCCCTGAACATAATAACCCTTTCAGGATTGATGATTTGCGTAGGATTGGTTGTCGATAATGCTATTGTTGTTGTTGAGAGTATTCACACCTCACGGCAGCAGGGCTTGTCGCACCGTAAGGCGGCTGTAGCAGGCGCTCACGAAGTAGCGTTGGCGATAACTCTTGCGACCCTGACAACAATAGTAGTATTTCTGCCGCTTATGCTGATGAGCGGCGACCGGATGCTGGCGTTTTTCCTGAAGAGGATCGGAATGCCGGTGATATTTGCGCTCCTGACGAGCCTAGTGGCGGCATTGCTGTTCATCCCGCTGGCTGTCAATCGATTTGCTTTGTCAGGTGAATCACAAGAGCCGGTGTTGATTAAGAAAGGGTCTTACAAGATAGAGAAACTGGTCAGATGGGTACTTAATCACCGAGCTGATACATTTCTGATAATGACTTTACTATTGGCTTCGATTTCGATCCCGATGCAGAAAGTAGTGTCCACCGACCAGGAACAGGGTAATATTAACGACCTGCAGTTTTCCCTTCGGTTTCCGGCTTATTATAGCCTTGAAGCTGTTGATTCTACAATGTGTTATTTTGAGGATCAATTATATGCGCGGGCTGAAGAATATAACATTAAAACTGTTTTAACCGGATTTCGACGAGGGTACGGTAGAATAGAGGTTTTCATGCAGGATGAGAAGGACAGGCTCTGGCTTGTGCAGGGTTTGCGGAGGATTACCCGGAGGCTTGGTTTATGGAAGTTGCCGGTTCTTGAGCGAAGGGAGATAATAAAAGACCTGAAGGAATGGTTGAAACCGCCTCCGGACGTGGAAATGTTCACAAGCTGGAGCTCCGGCGAAGGCGAAGAGGATGCGGTTCACGTGACTGTTTACGGTGAGGATACAAAAAAACTACTTGTCATTGCCGAGGACGTGAAGCGACGGCTTGTGCGGCTTGAGGGTGCGTTATCCGTTGACATTGACCTCGAGACTGCAGCGGATGAGGTCATAATTCAGTTTAACAGAGATAATACATCGCGCTTCGGAGTCGATCCATTTCAGGCATCCTTCGGTCTTATCAGTCTGATGCGAGGCGTGAATCTGCCTGATATCAGAATTGATGGTTATGACATCAGTGCAGTTGTCGAGTTGCGAGAGGAGGACAGAGCTACACTGGCGCAGGTGATGAATCTGCCTGTTAACGGGGATGGGGGAGAGGTTATCAGGCTGGACGATGTAGCCGCTGTAAGTTATGGGCGCGGCTTGGGTCAGATTACACGTGAAAACAGGCGCACCCGTATACGTATCAAGATTACTACAACCGAAGATGATCTGAAGAAGCTGTCAAAGTCGATTGATGCCAGTCTTGCCGGTCTTGCCCTGCCGCCAGGATATGAATGGAATAAAGGTAGGCGATTTGTGGACATTGAGGAAGCTGGTAAAGAACGCAACCAGTCATGGATGCTTGCGTTGATGTTTGTCTTTCTGGTGATGGGAGCGCTCTTTGAATCTTTCACGCTGCCGTGGTGTGTGATTGTCACTGTGCCGTTTTCATTTTTTGGAGTCTGGTGGTTCCTGCTCATCACGGGCACTCAATTCGGTCTGATGGCGGGAATCGGCGTAATAATATTAATTGGAGTAGTTGTTAATAACGCAATTGTCTTGGTTGATCGAGTCAACAAGCTGCGGCAGGAGGGGATGGAGCGTGATGAAGCATTGGCGGTTGCGTCCCGACAGCGCTTCCGACCGATAGCTATGACAGCTTTGACTACCATTATGGGGCTGGTTCCCATGTCGGTGGGTGATGCAGCCTTAATCGGCATCCCGTATGCTCCGATGGGAAGAGCGATAATTGGAGGAATGTTGACCGCTACCGTTACTACTCCCATTATCGTACCGTTGGCATATAGTCTGATCGATGATTTCCAGTTATGGATAAAGCGGTATGTGCATTCGATGAAGTCGGTCAAAGAAAAGGAACGAAATTTGAGATAGAATAGAGAAATCCCCCCAACGTCAGTAAGGGGGACTCCGAACCATTCACCCCTCCTGCTATTGTAGGGGGGGACAAAGGGGGGGGTACCCGAAGGATGAAGGATGAGAACAGGGTGGCACGGGTAGCTCCGCTACCCGTGTTTCAATATGAGTAAGCGAGTATGCGAGTAAGCGAGTACTCGCTCCCTCGCTCACTTCACCAATGCAACCTTCATCTGTGAACCATGACCAGCCGCCTCGTAGCGCAGCAAGTATAAACCGCTCGCCAGCCTGGAACCGTCAAATACGACCGTGTGGACGCCAGCCTGTACTCTGCCACTGACAAGATCAGCAACTAAACGCCCCGAAAGGTCATAAACGTTCAACTTGACATCCGCAGCCTCAGGCAGGCTGTACCCCACACGCAGCGTCGAATTGAACGGATTCGGATAGGCAGACGTGATCGCATAATCATCCGGCAGCAATCCCGACGCATCAAGCCTGATAACCGCCAATGCATCCGTCTCGTAAACCGCCTCACCCGCAAGCATGTCAAATCCCACATCACGCAAGCCAGCGCCGTCAAATAGCCTTATCTCAAGCGGTTGATCTTCCAGAGCGCCATCGATTGCCTCTGTCGAAGGATCGTTCCCCCAGACAGAAATCCCGCAGACGCCATCCCGTAATACGCCCGAACCGACCAACTCATTATCAGCGTAAATTCCCACTTCACCAGTCAGATCCGCTTCAGAAGTAACCAACAGACTCATGTTCAAACCAGTTACCGCATGAACCGGCAGCAATCCGGGTTCGTCATACACCGAAGATTGATGTGTAAGCGACGCCATAGCGCCCTCGCCGTCCTCCTCGGTCGTGTAAACCAACTCAACGTCCTGATCGACC
>CAYYHI010000197.1:0-5728 GCA_964471745.1 uncultured bacterium
GCTTGAAGTGCGTAGATCCGACATTACTCATTCGTTAGAACCTCCTGTTTTACAGCGTCTTGGGGTTCCGACGGTGCAGTTATTCGGGTCAGAAGTCAAGGCAGGTTGCACCGAATGTGCTGCTGAGTGAGATGTATTCGCCTCCAGACCTGCTCGTCGGAGGACCGCCCTTGCCAGCCAGGCAGCATATATACACAAAGCATAGTACTGCTGCTCAAGTTCCTTCCCCAGTCCAGCCCTATAATCAGTGTCCAGCTGTATGGTAGCAATATCTGCTTGTGGCCGACTGCATCCTTTGTTATTATTGGATTTCGAAGGCATGATGAAACGTCCTCTCAATTCCCGTTGCAATAGGGATATCTTTCCCCCTATAGAGTAAAGGGGGGGACTTTTGGAAAATTGGGGACAGAAAAGATGAAAAACAATGTGCGTCTAATGTATATTAGGTATATTAGAGGTGTAATGTTCAGGATGAACTATAAGAGATATGAACCGCAAACCGTTAACAAAACGTCAACAGCAGTTCTTGGATCGGATCAGAGACTGCATTATTTTCGACGGTAAGTCACCGACTATGCAGGAATTAGGTGACTATTTCAGTATGCAGCCTCCTAGTGCTTTCGATGTGGTGAAAGCTTTAGTCTTGAAGGGATACCTCCGGAAGACAGGGCGGAGTCCATTCGTGACCCTCGAGCTGGTAGATGAATTCGGACAACAAATCGATCCTAATCAACTGCCGGTAATCGGTGAAGTGGCAGCCGGGCTTCCATTATTGGCGGTTGAGAACCGCATAGGAATGTTGGGTGTGGATAACCAATTACTACGACGAGGAGCATCCTTTGCCCTGAAGGTAAAGGGGAACAGCATGATAGAGGCAGGTATCCTTGATGGGGATTATGTTATCATCCGAAAACAATCCATTGCCGATAGAGGGGATATTATTCTGGCAATAATCGAAGAAGAAGCTATAATTAAGAAGTTTTATCCATTTGAGAATAATCAGGTTCGTCTCTGTCCAGCAAATTCAACGATGCAGGACATCATCGTTCCTGCTGAAATCTGTTTAATCCAAGGTGTTGTCATCGGAGTACAGCGAGAGTTGTGACACAGGCAAAACTTCGCTGACTTGAGTATTCAGAAACAAGATCGGAGGGAAAATCATGGGCGTAATCGTAAGCAAATTTATCAAGAAACGATTTATCTTCAATGTGCCTGTCGAATTGCACAGGGAGTTTCTTTTGCCATTTAGAGCGGAAATCGACCTTGATTTGGACAGCATGAGTCATGCTGACATTTTTGAGTTTTACTCTGAGCGAGGTGATGAATTACCTGCTGAGGTGGTGGACCGTTTACACAATATCTCGGACCTGGCAAGTCCGGAAGGATATGATTTCCTGATTTCGAAAGCCGAGAAACAGGGCACACAAATTCTCCCTCTGGAAGAAGAACGTGACCCTGGCGATCTTAATCAGAATGAAATCGCTTTTCTGGCAGCTCTACACTATGAAACCGTATTTGAAGAGGCGTCGAAGTATTTCTATCATGCTAAGACCAAAGGATATTCTGAGTACAATGGTATAGAGGAAATCCCATTCGAGGAGGATGAAGAGAGAGGGATTCTTTTCAATAAATCTGTCGAGGATTATTTCAATAAACGGTACAAGGGTCCATGGTGTGAAGTAAGCCGATTCGTTGAGGACGAAAACATCCACTACATTATCTGTCACGGAAAGTTCAAGAACTCTATCCGTGTCATCGAGGAGGACGGTCCACGCGCAGCGTCGTATAGGGAAGAAAAGCAAGATGCTCTGATTTACATACCGACCCAGGCCAAGCTCCTTGTTTCAGCAATCTCTGTCGAGGAAAAAGAAACAATCGCTCGTATGTTCGCTTCCATTATTTTAAACCGGGATGATTTCTTCGATCATAAGAATTGGAAGAACAACTGCACCATCGAGCCATTGAAAACACATGGTCTATCGTTCAAATTCGATCATAATTGGGATCCTGACGTTCATAACGTTGCGATTACAGAAATTCGGTTTTCCGAGGGGAAGCGAGGCAGCTCAGCGATTACATTTCACTCTGCTAATGTTCTTCAACAATTATCTCGACACCGCGATATTGATATTCAAGAACGCGCCATAAATTATATCATTGTTAGATTTATATTCCTCTGGAAAGGCAAGAAAAAGAGTCGTATGGTTAAGATAAAGCCGCCATCAGTAATAAGTTTTGACCGCCGATTATTCGGCGAGAAAGTGCTAACACATCTACGTCGTAATCGATTCGTTTATGACCATCGAGCTTCTTAAATATATCGTGGAAACATCCACGGGACTCGACGATATAGAATTGGCAGGGTCTGAATTGTTCGAAATCGGATCACAAGATGATATAGACCACTTGCTTCGTCTGAATGTCTTGAAGGAAACCGCTCTTTTAGAATCGATCTTTTGCCAAGAGCAATGTACTTGCGAGGACGAATTACTGCTTGTTGAGAGAATCGATGATTCCTGGGTTACTATATTCTGTCCTTCCGGTCAGATTTCGGATAGAAAGGTTCCCATAAATGAAGTACGTTGTTTTCGGTTTTGTCTGATTGATTTCCTTAAGTGGGTATGTCGGGAGAATGGCTATCGTCAAGTTCTGAACATCAATCGGTCAGTCAGTCAAGGTATATTTCATTTTGCCGACACGACGCTCCTGGAACGGAACTTAAATCTATATCTGGTTACAGGTTCTGCGAATATGAATCTCTTCGAAAGAATGTTTCTTCTCTCCGATATCTCCGCATCACAACCTGCAGTCGCACTGACTGCATCCCCGGTCGCCTTGAGCCAGGTCGAGATCAAGACCCTGGCTGACAAAGAAGTGTTCGTCAAATCGTTCGCAGATGCTCTCAAACTTCCAATACCAGCTATCGATTTGAGTTTCGTCGAACGATGGATGATACGCGATGAACGCAGCCACCGCCCGGAGCTCATTTTGCAGACTATACCCACCGGGACAAACCGCGGGACTGCGGTTCAATTAGTTGGTCGAAAACTCGAAGGCAGTTCGATCCTGCTCGGTCGAAGTCAACTGCTTATTATTTACACACTAATGAACGCACAACTTTCCCAGCACGAGGGTAAACCGGCTCTGGTTATCGAGGAGAATGCGCTGGTCAAGAAGTATCTTGATTGGCACAAACGGAAATGGATCACGGTGAATCTGGGACGCAATGAAAAACCTAAACACCGTCTGAACAAGGCGTGGTATACCTTCATAAAGCAGATGGAGCGGAACGGCATCGCCGATGCTTTCATCAGGAAAAGTGAAAACGGCAGGATAAAGTATATTCTGGCTTTGGATAGCAGAGATGTGGATTGTAGAATTACAAATCTTGCCAATTCAGTGCAAAAAACCGCCGACAGCGGGAGGAGACCCAAGGATGATCCTTTAGTCTGATCAAACCTATATAACAGAACCATTGAGAGGCAGGGGTGCGAAAATTTCGCACTCCTGTTTTTTTTATCTCTTGTCTATTACACGAGATAACCATCCAAATATAATATTTTCACAGCTTTCTGTGAACAGATAAAATCGGCTTTTTGACTCCGTGAAATAATTCGCGGTTAAGTCAAGGAGCTGAAATTGTCGCTTAATTTTTCCGTCCTGAAGGCGAACCTTCAGAACGACATCAAGACCTCCTCTTTTAAGAACCTGTTCAGAAAACACAATCCTCGGATCGATCCGACTGGCAACCTGATCTCCCCTGAGTTGGTTATCATCTTTCTGCAGACGCTCGATCTTGAGAGACGCGAACTGAAAGACCGGATACTGTTCGGCATCTTCACAGCCTTTAGGATCGATCCAGATCCTCTCTGGATGTCATTCCTCACGTTGATCTTCCTGCCGATGCTCTCCAAGCTCTACAATCGGAAATCATTTTACGAAGACTCCGGAAATACAGAAGATCTGTGGCAGCAACTCTACTGGTGCTTTCTGCAGACAATTCACAACCTCGATCCCGGTCGGAGACCGAGGGGCATCGCTGCCAAGGTAAAGAATGATACCCGCAAACGTCTGTACGAACATTATCGGGCGCAGTGGGAGAGCCGCAAGGCATACAGGGGGATGTTTGATTTGGTCAGGGAGATCGAGCCGATTGTCAGGGAGCATCAGTTGCACCGGCGCCATCCCTTTCCTGAGGACGAGGACGAGAAAAAAATGGAGCGACTGGATGAACTATCCGTATGTCTGAAAGCCGGGATTATAAAAGACAGCGAGTATCAATTGCTGGTAGCTGCAGAGGTCGAAGGCTACCCTGTTCGATATCTCTCACAAAAATATGGTATCTCTTACGAAGCCTTGAAAAAACGTCGGCAGCGAGCCCTCACAGCAGTTCAGAAATTCCTCGAATAATGAGCAGACCGGTAGAAAAACCGGAAAATGAAATTTTATTCGATTTTTTTGTCCCCGTTTCTGTAAAAGTCCCCCCCTTTACTCTATAGGGGGATAAATGGGATCGAACGAAAATTATCAGGGGAATCCGTTTCGGAGTGGTAGATGATCGAGAACGAGCAGGTTAAGCAAATAATACTGGAGATGTTCCGCGAAGAAGCATTGCTGCTGAGTGAGCTCTTCACCGTCTATGAGGTGTCTGATGACTTCATCTGGCGTGTCATGAAAAACCTGGAAATCCTGTTTCAGAATGTGATACGGCAGATCGATAACCACGGTCAAGCCGCAGATAATCCAGTACAGCCTCGTCGCACCGGTTCACCGCATCCGGCAGTGGCGGAATTCCTAAGAGAACTCAAAAAGTACTGATTTTTCATAATCTTGAAGGAGAAACCTGAATGGACCCATACGACGAATTAACCGGGACAGATGAGGAGCGATCCTCTTGCCAACTTGCCAAGCTGTTCCGTGAGATAACCTTAAGCCTGGGCAGTGTTTTCTATACCTACCCTGTACCCGACGAGGCTGTATGGGAGATTGTCCGCTCGCTGGATCGAATCTTTCGTAATGCCATGAGGTCTTTCAACGGGAACAATGACAATGCTGCTGAACCGTCTCCGCACTCCAGGGGACGCAAACATCCCGCCATCTTGGAACTCCTGCGAAGATTGGATGAATACAGTGTATTTAAAAGTGTAGGAGAGAAGGAAGAGGCAATCCTATGACCATCAAACCCGGCAAAACAAATATTAAAGTCATAGCAATAAAGGAGAAAAACTGATGTCAATTTCACTTGAGACCCTCAAGAAGTCGACTCCTCTTCCGCCACGGGATCTCATCTACGGCGTGCAGGGAATTGGGAAATCAACGCTTGCCTCGCAGATGGATGAACCAGTATTCCTGGCACCCGAAGACGGACTTTCGGGACTGCCGGGAGTACAACACTGGGAGATACGAAGCTTCCAGGACGCAATCGAGGCTATTACAGCCCTGCATGAAGAGCATCCGTTTAAAAGCGCCGTATTCGATACTGTGAGCGCTTTCGAGCCGATGCTGCATAGAAGATTGCTTGAAATCTGGAGTGTCGATTCAATCGACAAGGTCGGCGCCAACGGTGGTGGTTACTATAAATGGCGCAACGAAGCTCTTCCTCTGTGGCAGGATGTACTCGACGGATTGGACAGCCTGCGGGTCAATAAGGGGATGCGCATCATCCTGATCGGACACTCCATCGATAAGGAGGTCAAACCGCCGGAAGCAGACCCGTATCGTAAGTACA
>CAYYHI010000198.1:0-5709 GCA_964471745.1 uncultured bacterium
CATGAATAAATATCTCTGATATATGTCAACTACAAACTACACCCCTTAATAAAATACGATCAACTCCTTCACCAAACGGATCATCTTTGGAACGATACAGGTTTCGGCTTTTTCCAGTATGATCCGGTGAGTCAATCGTTCTGCGGCGCGATTGGTTACACCGCCCAGCATAACGGCTGGTATGCCGAGTTGTGCCGCCTGCTTCAAAGCTGGGTTGCAGGACATGGTAACTGCCGAGGCGTCCAGTCGTCGCAGCGCCTCGACCTCAGCGGGTGTCTCGTAACTTGGACCCGTTACGATGGCAATTATGCCGCCACCAAGGTTGATTCCGGTGCGGCAGGCGGCAGCCTTTATTTCATTGCTTAAATCCGTATCAATCCCGCCACAGGCGCTGCAGAGTATAATTCCATCCGTACCGATTATTTATGCAATCCTTATGGCGCCTGCTGTATCGGCGAAAGATATCCCCTCATAAAGATGATTGCGCTCACAGAAAAGAAAATCACATCCGTTCGATCCTCTACAGAAACGAACAACCCCGGAGTTTGTCCCGGGGTCGTTGGAGTTACTAAATCCGGCAGTTCAGCGTACGGGATTGAATTATCTTCCCCGACAGTATTAAAACCGCCGTCAAGTTCGATTATCCAGCGTGGGTGGAATCCGGCTTCGTACAGTTGTATATCCGCAGACTCTGCTGAAGATTGATTGATGTTCAACTGTTGGAGGTCGTTAGTACTCGTAGATGCCAAGGCTTACTATTAACCACCTGTCGCCGATCCTGACGATTTTCAGAATGTTGAAGGTTTCCGTTTCCCCATCAACGGTTATCTCCACTTCATTATCCTTAAAGGCAGAGAAACCCTTATACTGATAAAACGGATCGCCAAGTCTGAATTTCTTGAATTTTATATAACTGCCTTCATACTTCTGTTTCATATCCCGGTACATCTGTATCAGTTCAGACATGTATTCATCCATGAAGGAATCAGCGTCGACCCGTGCGCTTGCCGAAGGATTTAATGTTTTGAAGGCTCGCTGATCCATCAGGCAGGCATAAGCCAGGTCATCGTCGCTCTGGTCGATAGCGTGTACGAAAGTCTCAACCATCTGTGCGATGGCTCTCTCTTCCGGACCAGCTAAATTGCAACCTGCCAGCAACAGTGCGGGTAGAATTAGAAATAGGATTGTTTGTCTTTTCATTACGTTCGCCATTTTTTATAGTTCTGATTTTTTTGATTTGCGAGTATGAAAGTCTAAAGGTTAAAAATCCCGGAAAAATTTATACCGGTAATCCTGAATATCAGCGGCTATACGCAGTTCACGCGTCCAGTTCTTTACAACCTGTTCCTGTTTCTTAGTCAGCAGCGAGTTGTAAATGGTCGAGTGAAAGGTGAGGAAATCTTCATCATTCCAGGTGGATTTACTATCCATGTATGCAATGTAACAGCCGCGATTGGTCTGAATTATATCAGATATCTCGTCCTCTGAGAGCCGGAATGCCTCGGTTAAGAAATCCTTGTCCTTCTTGAGACCGCCCGGCATTTTACTATTAACCCTGAAGCTGTCCTCAGTTACGTAGACCCTCAGTCCATGTTCCGCCGCGACCCTGTCAAAATCCTCGGGCGTGTTAATGAGACCGCGCAGTTCAGCTGCTTCATTCCAGACTTTCTGATTCAACAATATCTTGGATATGCTCTTGTGAATTCGTGACTTTACTTCATCAAAAGATTTGACGGCTTCTTCAGTGGCATTAATAATCATAAAAATAACATAACCATCCGGAACCGGATATACATCACTTACGGTGCCAACCGGATTATTGAAGCAAAACTCAGCAGCCATTCTCATTTTCCCCAGTCCCTTGATGTAACCGGCTTCAGAAAATGTATCCGTGGTATCGACATCATAACCGTACTCCTCGGCAATCTGCGTGAAGTTCCCTTCCTTGATATCCTGTGCGAAGTTATAAGCGTTTGAATAAACCTGGTCACGTGTATCGGGCGATGGTTTTATTGTCAGGAGTATTTGCCTTGCCTTAACCTCTTCAACTCCGTCCTCAATGCGTTTATCTTCAACCTGGATAACGTGATATCCGTATCTGGTTTGAACGGGACCAACCAGATCACCGGGTTTAGCCGCGAATGCTGCATCTGAGAAAGATTCCACCATTGAGCCGTGAGCGAACCAGCCGAGATCGCCGCCTTTATCCTTAGTTCCCTTGTCTTCAGAATATTGCTCTGCCAGTTCAGCAAAGTCGGCGCCTTCACGAATATCCTCTATAAATCCTTCGGCTTCGCTGATGATATCGGCTGTGTCTTCAGCGGATGGGATGGTAACGAACTTTACATAAGCGAACTGTCGCTGTGGATATTCCTTAAACCTGCTTGAAAACAACTGGTAATAATGACGCATCATCCTGTCGGTGACTTCAGAGCTGTCAATTTCAAAATCATTGTTTAACAACGGTATAAATCGCAGTTTACAGCTTGCCGTTTGTTGCAGGTATTCATCTTTAACCTCACCGATTGAAACATCGGTACTTTGCGACACATAGAAAGTAAGTTCCTGGTTCAACAGGAAGCTCTTTACTCTCCCCTCAATATCGAGGAGATAATCCACCGCCCGCGGATCTCGCAGGAAGTCTTGATAAAGTTCAATGTCGAACTCTCCTTCGCGCTGGAAAATCTCGACTTGTCTGATTTCATTGGGAGGAAAGTTCTGAACGACATACGCTATCTGATGGTTTGTGACTTCTATACCCAGTCGTTCAACATCTTTCATCTTCAGAACCTTCTCGATTTCATCGTTCCAGGCGTCTTCCCGAAGCCTCTTCAGTTTATCTTCATCAGGTCGTCCACCTGACTGCTGAACGACGTTTTCATAGGCAGAGCGAAGTATTTTATCGAAGCCCTCATAGGTCACCTTATAACCATCTATCATGCCCACTATTCCTTCCTGGTCGCGGGACTTGAAGCCTCCCATACCCCAACTGAATATGATTGTTCCAAGAAATGCGAACACCAGGATCCAGAGTATTACCTTCATCTGGCTTCGCAGTTGAGTCATTACCACGAGCGGTTCTCCGGTTAGTTTAAAAGTCTTATATCGTCATTCTGAACGAAGTCAAGAATCTCCAACAGCGGGGGAATGAAAAAGAGATTCTTCACTTCGTTCAGAATGACAATGGACTGGATTCAGTATTTTGTTATTACTATCCGATGGTTTTCATAAACACTTTAATATAGCTTCACTATACTTCCAAATCAAGACCGACGTTCACTATCGACGGGATCCTTGATTGTAATTCTTACAAGACCAATGCCGCGTGGATTGGCTCGGACGACGCGAATTTTCATGGCTGGCAGGTCTAATTCATCTCCGACTTTTGGTATACTTCCGAATCTTTCAATAATCGCGCCTCCAAGACTTATTGCTTTCTCCTTGAAGGGCTTAAAACCAAGCCGTTGTGTCAGAAGGCTCATACGCGTTTGTCCATCGACCAACCAGACCTTCTTTGAAAGGCGGATGCATTGATGATCGTCGGCATCATATTCGTCCTTTATCAGACCGACTAATTCTCGTGCAATATCGTCCACCGTCACTATACCGGCAAGTCCGCCGTACTCATCGAGCACACTCGCAAGGCTGGTTCGATGCCGCTTCATCCAGGAAACCAATTCCACAACGGTCAGCGACGCGGGCACGGAAGGAAGTGGTCGTGTAATTGACTGTATATCCGGGGGCTTTTTCAGCAGGTCGTGAGCAACCAGAACGCCGACGATGTTGTCGATATCATCTCGATAGCAGGGGAGCCTTGTGAAGCCGCTGTCTATAATCCGTCGTCGTGCCTCTGAAGGCGGTGTATTCAGATCGAGCGCAACAACGGCTGTGCGGGGTGTCATGATGTCCTTTACCCATCGCTCGCTGAGCAGGAAGAATCGTCGCAGGATTTCACGGGTGTTTTTCGGGAAAAGACCTTCCTGACCGGCTATTCTGAGCACTGAGGCGATCTCAACCCGACTCAGCGCTTGTCCCATCGCCTGTTCGGGTATTTGCATGCGTCTTTGCATCCGGATCAGCACAATTTCAACCAGCCTGGTAATGGGCCAAAGAACCATACGCTGCCAGTAAAGTATCACACCGACGGTGGGGACTATTCGATCTGCCGATTGGCGGGCAATTGCTTTTGGAATGTGCTCACCGAAGACAAGTAATATTATTGGCGCTGTAACCAGAATCAACTCTTCAGAAAACCCGAGCCCGACCAGCCAGAGTGCGATCAAGGATGAATACAGGACGTTAGACAGGTTGTTGCCGATAAGGGTGATGATCAGGAATCTTTCAGGACTACGGCTTAAGTAATCCACGGCTCGGGTTCCTCGCTTACCACGATGGAACCATGCCTGAAAGCGCGCCTTGTTGTAGCTAAGGAATGTGGTTTCCGATCCGGCGAACCAGGCGCTAAATGAAAGCGCGATAACGATGCCTATGAACTGCAGGTTCAATTTGAGTCAGGAGTTAAGAGTGAATCTGAATATTTCATTTTTGACTGGGTAATGAACCACCCGGCTCCTCGAGGCGTGCGATTTCCCGCCGGGCTCTACCCGTGCCGGTATACAGGCTCTTCAACTTGGCGAAGGCGATATTACGCGGCAGCAAACCCAGCCCAGCAGTCGGTGCAGCCCAGATCAGTTCCGGATTATGATACTGCGCGAATCTCATCAGTCCGCGAGCGATTTCTGTCGGTCTTTCTACCTGTAAATCCGTCGAATGAACCAGTCCCAGTTGCAGGATTCGATCCTCCCATTTTGTATCAACGGCGAGAAAGTTCTCGTTACCGGGACCGTCGATCAAGTCAAAGGCAAATCCACCAAAGGCGGTGGCATATAACTCATCTTCAATTCCCAGCACATCACCGCCGGAAGTACATAGCATAACGTTAGTTTTAACTGAATCGCAAAGCAGATTGGCAGCTTCGACGAAACCGGCGATTTCCTCCTTATGTGAAGTGATGAGCGGTTCTTCGACCAGGATATATTTAAATCCCGCTGCTTCCAGTCCGAGCAGTTCCCGGTTCAAAGCCCGCGCCAGATCAGTTGTGAAGTTGTTGACATCTTTTTCATATACTCCGCTATCACACAACCTGGCAATGCTGAAGGGACCTGTTAGGACCGGTCGAACTTCCACCGGGGATCGATCCAGCAGGAAGCGGTAGTCATCCAACAATATCGGGTGAGTCCATTTGATCCGCCCTGTGGCGCAAGGCTTGAAATGCCCGTTATCTGATTCATGGAATTCACTCTTAACCTCAAATCCGTCGAGTTCCTTACAGATATGGATCAGAGCGTTATCCCAGCGGATCTGTCCGTCGCTCACTAATTCAACACCGGCTGCAACCATCTCCGCCACTGCGTCTATAGTCGCGCGTTCCTTGGCGTGATGCAGCTCCCTGTCAGTGATGTGACCGAGTTTATGGTCATCGATGGCACGCTGTAAAAGCTGTGGACGCGGCGGCTCAGGCTGCCGGGGGTAGCTCCCGTTTACGGCTATGGTGAACATGTTGCTGTATGGTTAAAGGGTAGAATAATCCGTTAGTTAATTAAACCAGTGGGTTAGATATCCCTGTCTGTCTGAGAATTACGTGATTACCCTCGTACTAATGGGTGCAGATTATAGTGAACACAAAGTAGATTCACCTTGTAGGAGGAC
>CAYYHI010000199.1:0-5690 GCA_964471745.1 uncultured bacterium
AATGTAAATAGTTGTTTATGCTTTTCTTTTTTGATTTTTCAGAAAGTACTAATTACTTGAATTCAAAATGCTTATTAGATTGACGCTGGATTGGGATTCCTATATAAAGCTATCTGATGCGTCATTCCTGTGCAACATTTTAAAACGGCGGCTAAACCTACTGCTCCTTGAGTGTGAGTCTACCAATTGTTCGTCCAAGATATTCCATCTTGCGAATCATCAATACCGACAGCCATACAAACACAACAGCCATCACCGACAATATTATCAGCTCAACCTCCGGTGCGATAAAGCCGGTGTTGCGTGCGCTGAGCATTATCTGCCGCAGCGCATCGAGCCCGAGTGTCGTCGGTATAATCGCTGCGGCGGCTGTAGCGGTCAGCATTCCCAACCTCCTGACCGGAAAGTAGAAACCACCGAGAAAGAAAACCGGTTCGTACATAGCCTGCATACCGTAATTCACACCTCGACCGGCAATGAAAAATAACGAACTGAGCATCATGCCCATTCCATACAAAGCTCCGAGTGTGGTGATAAAAACCAGTAAAGCCAGCCAGGGTTCGCTGAAATCAAAATGAATATCAAACACAAAACGACTGGCAATGTATATAATTAAAGCCCGGGAGCTGGTCATAATGATGCCACCCAGCGCCATTCCCAGCAACAGCGCCGGTCGCGGCAGGGGAGTCATCAGATAACGCGCCAGGTTGCCTACTTCCTTCTCCCAGAAGAGCTGCATCGCCATGCTCCAAAGCATATGCACCCAGAAGGTCATAATCACGCCGCCGAGCACCACGAAACCTGTGTATTCCGGCGGCGCCTTCATAGCCCGGTAGACAAAAATGTAAGCACAGACCGTCAGGAAAGGCAGCAACGTATCCCCGACCAGCCAGGAGAGCTCCCGCTGAGCGCCGATCACGCGCACGTACGCCCGGGCGATCATCACCTGCAGAAAGAACCTGATCTTACCGATCATTCTGACACTTCCGTCTGATCATTAACGAGCGATCTACCGGTTAATTTCAGAAATACATCTTCCAGCGTTGGCTGAGCAGTTTCCAAACCAACCAATCTCCTGCCATCACCGGTAACCATCCGAATCAACTCACCACCGGCTTCCGGGTCGGACAGGAGCGCATGTATATAAGTAACCTGCTGGCTGGTCTCGTGAGACGTCGTCAGGCGTTGTACGCCATTAATCTCTCTCAACAGTTCAGGAACGGGATCGAGTCCGCTGAGGGTTAGATCCAAAGTAGTTTCTTTCTGAACCAACTTCTTCAGGGCGGTCGGTGTGTCGCAGGCTTGAATTACACCCTGATTGATTATGGCGATCCTGTCACAGAGCTCATCTGCTTCAGCCATATAATGTGTGGTAAGCAGAATGGTTCGCTGGGGATTATCCGCCACCCACTGTTTGATGAAACCTCTGATCTGGCGTGCTGAATGTACATCCAGCCCAACCGTCGGTTCATCGAGAAACAACACTTTGGGATCGGTTGTGAAACCTCGAGCAAAATTCAACCTCTGCCGCAGACCTGTCGAAAGCTTGTTTGTCCGAACACCACGGAATTTTTCAAGCCCGACTACTTTCAACATGTAATCCACCCTTGGCTTCGCCACCCGCCAGGGAATGCCGTAGAGTTCAGTGAATAACCTCAGATTCTCCGTGGCGTTCAGAATACCATAACCGCAGGTCTCACCACCGGAAACCATATTAATAATGGGTCGGACCTTCCAGACATCCTTAACAACATCCATTCCCTCGATGAAAGCCCGTCCGGTTGTAGGCAGTAAAAGGGTGCATAGGATACGGATGGCAGTAGTCTTACCCGCACCGTTCGGTCCAAGTAAGCCGAACAGTTCGCCGGGCTTAACCTGGAGATCGACGTCATCGAGCGCGACAAGCTCCCTGCCAGCATCTTTACGGGCTGCCCTGTCCAGTTTGAAGATTCGCTTAAGCTTCTCGGTTTCGATACTGTATGTTGTCATGACAACGGTTTTCTATTAACAAGAAAAATGGGTAACAAGTAACACGTGCTAACTTGGTTTGCTCAACTTAAAAATCCAATTAGTACCTGTTGAAAAAGTCTGCCAAGTGTCATACCTGCGGAAGCAGGTATCCAGAAAGAAATTTATAAATACTTGTAAACATTGGATTCCTGCCTTCCAGTCTGTCTGAGAATAAGAGAGTTAGCTGCTGTTACCTCTCCGCAGGTGACAGCAACACTATGATAGGATTATAATTAGGCTGTCACCTGCGGAGAGGTGACAGCGGCTTTGAATCATTTTCAGACATACTGCTTCGCTGGAATGACAATGTGAGATATAATCTTAAAAATGGAGTACTTTCTCAACAGTAATTAATATAGTTTAGTAAATTAATCAGACTAACAGGCAATTGTCAAGGAAAGCTGGTTTTATATTTCATTTAAGGGATGGGAATGGTTACATCGGCAAATTAATGAGGGTCTTCTCTAAACTGTGTCAGTAATTGTTGATTTTTCGTTAAGTTTTTTTCGTCATTAACATCGAATCACCTTGCCTCTTGATAATTCAATCCCTAAATTGTTGTGTTACGTTTATCACATACTCTATGCTGGATGATTTCGTCCTAAAAGTTGAAGAGACGAATCAAATCTTACAATCTTTCAGGGAATTACTGAATCTATAGCGTTATCTGATTGAACGAATAATTGCTCAATTACTTATCATTTAAAGATTTACAATATGGAACTATTCGAGCGTAGAGAATTTAAGTATTTCGTCGATTACAAGTATTTAGAGCCACTCCGCGAGAGGTTTCTGTTATACATGGTACACGATCCATTCTGCCGTAAGGAAGATGATAAATGCTATACGGTGAGGAGTATCTATCTCGATACACGCGGTCTGCTATTCTATTTCGAGAAGAAGGATGGGCTGAAAATAAGAAAGAAGCTGCGTATACGAACATACGGCGTCGATTGTCCCGACAGTACCGCCTTTCTCGAAATAAAACGCAAGAATAAACAAACCGTTTTTAAGGAACGCGTCAAGATATGGATGGCAGAAACGCCAAATTTACTTAACGGAGCAAGCCTGCAACCTATCGAAAATCATCCTGAGTATAAGGAGCGACTGGCATTAAACAGATTCATCTATCTAACCAAGCGTTTGAAATTGGAACCTCAGGTATTAATCGCTTATGAAAGAGAAGCTTTAATTGGTCTCGACGATCAGAAGTTGCGCGTCACGTTCGATCTTAACGTGCGCAGTTATTTTCAACCGGATCCGAACGACATCTTTAGAAAGGACGATCTCAGAGGCTTTGAAAATTCCCGTTTCATCTTGGAAATTAAGTTCAGCGGCAGAATGCCTTTCTGGGTCAGGAATATTGTCCGTGAATTCGGATTACACCCTCAAGCAATCTCCAAATATTGCAACGGTGTTGATGTTTGGCGAATTAAAGAGGCTGCCCTGGGTACATTCGTATGAACTTCCTTAGTGACCTTACTGCCGCACAGAACTTCACAACCTTGGATGTTGTTCTAAACCTCATCCTCGCGTTTATACTCGGTCTTATTGTATCATTCGTATACAGGCTGACCAACCGTCATCGGGCGTTGAGCCAGTCGTTTGTGCTGACGCTGATGATCCTTTCCATGGTTGTAGCGCTGGTGATGATGGTTATCGGCAACAGTATCGCTCGTGCGTTCAGTCTTGTCGGCGCCCTGTCGATCATACGGTTCCGTACCGTTGTCAAGGATAATCGCGATATAGCGTTTGTCTTCTTTGCCCTGGCTGCAGGAATGGCAGCAGGTATCGGTAATTACCCGATCGCTATTTTCGGAGTAGCGACCATATCACTGATCCTCCTGCTTCTGGATTATACCCAGTTCGGCATCGCTCGCAAGGGCATCTATCTCCTGCGTTTCCAGATTATACCGACCGATACGGATGACTCATCCTTCCTGGAAATCTTTAAACAGATGCTGTCCACTTATACGCGGCTCGCTGTAAAAACGGTGCGCATGGGTCAGTTTGTTGAACATTCATACATGGTGCGTCTGAAAAGAGGCGTAAACGACCAGGAATTAATAAACTCGCTTTCCGCGCTGGAAGGTATGGAAAGAGTTATACTGCTATCCGAAGAAAGTGAAGGCGAGGCTTAAGATCCTGTCCAAGAATGAAGTAATCATCCTTAAACTCATCATTCCATCGGAAGATGGAATCCAGTAACTCCAGCAATATCAGCAAATTCTCTGGATTCCAACTTTCGTTGGAATGATGAATCCCGAGAAAATTTGTTATTCTCAGTCAAACTCATAAGCTTAACTCTGGTACCCCTGTGGGTTCATTCAATAACAGACATCATCACCACAAATGAAGCGCCACATCAAGATATTGTTTTCCTTTGTTCCAGTCATATTCTTCTCGCTTTTTCCTTCACAGATTCAGGCAGTTCCAGAACTCACGCTGCCGCTTTATAAGCTTACCATAGACCCGGTCTATCTCGATGCACTCAACGGCAATCCCTGGACAGACCGCACATTTCCGGCGGTCGTCGAAGTTGATAGTGTAGAATACAGTTGCCAGGTGAGATACCGCGGCAGGTCGGGTAGAGACCTGCCCAAGAAATCGTGGAAGATCATTTATGAGAATGAAAGTCCTTTCGGGTGTGGTGAGATCAACCTCAATTCCGAATATCGGGATCGTTCCATCATGCGCAATCACCTGGCGATGGAGCTCAGCCGCTTCGCCGGTCAGCCTGCTCCCGATACCCGGTTCGTCTCCCTCGTCGTGAATGACACATACTATGGCGTATTTGTGGAAGTTGAACAGGTGGACGAGGAATTTCTCGAAAGACGCGATCTCGGTTATGGAATGCTATGGAAATCCATCCAGCACGGCGCCCGGTTCACGCCGCTTATACGAATTGAAGACCTATATCTTAACTACGAACCCAAGATAACACCAACAGGCGCACTTGACACGCTGATTGCGCGTTTTTCGTATATTACATTCGCGGAAGCAGATCAGATCGCCGAGAATATCGATGAACTTGTCGATATCGAAAACCTCCTTTACTATTTTGCCACACAATATGTGATAATTAACGGAGACGGCTATACCAAGAATTTTTACACGTACATGCAGCCCAACAGGAGATGGCTGCTTATCCCCTGGGACTGTGACGCCTCGATGGGAAACGACTGGCACGGTGAATGGATCGATCATTCTAATTTGATATATTCCGGATTTCTCGATCACCAGGCGGTCTTTCAACGGTTAATCGCCATCCCTGAACACCGCGCTCGTATGCTGGCAATAGTCAATGAACTGACGTCGATCGGTTTCAACTACCTGGTTCGTCGCGTCAACGAATCCTTCGATCAAATCCGCCATGACGTTTATTTGGACACAGCCAAGCGCTGCAGTAACGCCGAGTTCGAGTTAGAACATGAGAGATTGATCGGCTGGTTGCAAAGTCGCGCGGGCTATCTCGACAATCTCAACTGGTTCAACCGGCGTGAGATTATCTCGACCTCGGTTGAGCCTGAGTATATATCCAGCTTGAACGATACGTTTCGCATTACAGCCACATTGCCGGAAATCGCCTAATCAGTCTCTTATTAGTTGGTATTATCAATCGTATGATATAAATTAATTCTTGTTTATGTTGTTGGTAGTATTCTTCTATAGCTTTGATG
>CAYYHI010000200.1:0-5637 GCA_964471745.1 uncultured bacterium
ACAACCGGACCCCCAAATTAGATTTCCATCCCAGGCGAGGTCTTTCATGCCGTAGTCACCATTCAATGTATCAGGCTGTGGAAACGTATCCAGCAGTTCTCCATCCTTGTTCAGGATGTATATCGTGTTGGGTTCATCCCTGCCCACTGCATAATTTGCCCCGGCAACGTAGAACAGGCTGTCGACGAAAACTACACCCTCGATGCGCGAATCGTTCACCAATTCACCCACCCCATGAGAAAGCCGCAACTCCCATGGAGGAAAATCAGCATTACGAGGCAGCCGCTTGGTCAACGACCAATCAAGCGGACCGTTGCCATCATTGCGAATGTTGAAAGGCAGCATTGTTTCTCGCTCCGGCTCGAGTATCGCAGGCAGTAAAAGTGTGGAGGGGATGAATTCGGGATGCAGAAGAGCAAAGTCCACTTCAAGCGTGCAATCTTCCGCAAGCGCCAGGTCGGTTATGGTCGAATCGTTGTATCCCTGCTTGGTTGCAGTAAGCGAAAATTCCTGCGCCAGCGCGTCGTCAATATGATAGTAGCCGTTCTCGTCCGTGATCGCAACCTGCCCAAAACTTGTAAAGACCGAAGCTTCGAAAATTGGATCACCTGTTTCGACATCCGTAACATGACCCAGGAGTACTCCTGTTATCTGGCGTGGTGATGTGTTGAAAAAGAGTGCGCGTCGATCCTGAAGCGGCGCCGAGGTCACTGGATACTCACCTCCATGCGAATAGCTTATGCCGGTGGTGTTGCCAGGACTGGTGATGCCGACCGAAGCGAAGGGGGTGTCCGTAGCATCATTGGCCCGCTGTTCGATGGAAGCGTATTGTATCTTGATGAAACCGTCACGCGTGGCGTTCGCCCATACATCACGATCATAAAGTATCACTTCGAAATTCAGTTCACTGCCCCCACCACCGTCGAAATGTACGTTATACCATTCCACGATGAACTGCCCCTGATTCTCGTCGTAGGCATACCAGATACCCGGATTATGATTGCCGCTGATGGACAAATTGTCCCAGAAAGGAGCAATCATACCGTAACCGGCGCCCTGTCCGCCACCTTCCAGTGGGAAGTTCTGGAAGTTGGGCACAAAGTTTGGATCGGTTCCCGCGGTCAGAAAACCGTTTGTGCAGACCGTAATCTGATCGAATTCCTCGCCGTAATACTGAAATATAAACGGCAGATCGACAACTGCATAACCGTTGCTGTTGCCGCCTTCGAACCCGTCGATGCGTGTGCCGCGCAGTTCCCAGTCTGCATCAGCACATACTTCAATCCACTCATACTCGGGCGCCTGCTCAAAGTCCGTGTCGGTATCGTCGAAACAAATATAGCCGTACGCATCGGGACCCTGTGGTGCACCCTCATACGGCTCACTGATCTGCAGGTGGCAGAACGCGCTGTCAACAACCTCACCGCCGACTTCGATGAGTAGGATTATCGGGACACTTGTGCCGGGTATTGCCATCAGGTTGCCGCTCAGCCGGAAACCGTTGTTGCGAGGTCCTCGTACTCCATCGACCTGAATCTCGTCGTAATTTGCTGTGGCAACCGGTGCGCCCAATTCCCAGCCGCTCGATAAAATCCTCGCCGTAAAAGCCGGTATCGGCAGTCTGCCTATATTGCGCAATTCGAAATCCATCCACTCAATACCCCGGGGAACCACGCCGTCGTTCTCGATTTCAGCAACCACGATGTCAAACGAAACCGGATCCAGCCGAAGACCCGATGTCCAATCGCCGTTATCGCTTTCGAGCTGCATCAGCATGTCGATGGGACGCCCGTCCGGACAACTGGCGGCAATGTTGATCACCGCCGTTCCGTCGCCTTCGGAGCTTCCCCCTGACTCGATATCGCCAAATACTATATGGTTGTCTTCGATCTCTACACAGGGACTGCTTGAGGTTAAGGTACCGGTGACACCTCTGGCTGTACCGTCTACGCCAAAATTCTCTGCATCGAAAGACAACACTATGGTCTCACCCGGATTCACAATTCCGTCGTCATTACCACCTTCTGAATCATCGATGTCGGTGATGAACGCCTGCACAAATATATTCGTCTCCTCACGATCAATCTCCCCCATGTATGGATAAACGTCGGTCTCCAGAGCCGTTATCAGTATGGGTCCTTCAAGTTCAGGGTCGATTATAAATTCACAGTAACCATCGGCATCGGTGAACTTTGTCTCAAACCACTCAACCTCGTTCATTTCACCCTTGTACACTGTAACCTCGATGCCTTCTATCGGTTCCTCGTCTTCTTCATCGTAAACCAGAACCGGGATGTAGTTTCCGCACTCAGCAAGATGATCCGGATGATCAACTTCGATCAGACGCGGCACCCCTCTCCAATAACGTATCGCCGGATCACCGCAGCAACCAAAATTAGAACAGTAAAATTCGATATTAAAATCATCGCCAGGGAAAGTTCGAGCGAAATTCAACAATGTAAAAGCCCTGGACCAGCCCATGCTGAGCCTTAAATCGAGCATCCCATGCACCATGGCAGTGCCGAGGGTATTTTGGTGATGCGTGTTGTAATGGTTGTCAGTAAAACGTGCCCAAGTGCTGGTCGCTGCAACTGCACCTTTTGCCCACCGAATATCATGTATCCGGTCTCGATTTGCATATTCCTCACGTCCGACCCAGAAAAGCGTTTCCATCGCCCATTCACCGTGACCGCTGTTGAGGATGGCAATCGGGAAAACACCAACTGCTTCGAACATGTTCTGCGGTGAATGTCCCCATACATAGTCCATCGTGTAGTTCTTGGCGCGTCCGGCTATACATCCGATCCGTTCATTAACTTGGTCGGCAAGCCACGGTCCGGGATCGCCACCATTTTGTGCCCGCCGCCATTGAGCCACGACCTCAAAACCATTACGCACCAGAGCTTCGACGTAATAATCGACACAATAAGTCGATGTCTGATCTGAACCGTTAAGAGCCTGCTCTTCCACTACTGCTTCAGTGTACCAGTCGGTATCTTCCATATATGGTTCCGACTGGTAGTTGATCGTTTTATTCACTCCGCCAGCCAGCGTAGGCAGGTCACCGGAATGGAAACGATTAACGGCAACATCGGGGAAGATATCATCACCTTCGAGCTGACCGAATTTCACATCATAATGATCGACCCAGGGACTGGTATCCCGCTGGGAAGTGGGACCAACCAGCATCAGATCAAAGCCCTGCCCACCGCGGTTGCCAGAGTAAGGACTCGTTTCGTCTTCGCCTATGAGTAAAAGGTTATCAAACGGTTCTATTCCCTCTTCCAGCAACTCATCATAACGATCCTGGATGGCATTTTCGATAGCGCCCGGATTTCGAGATTGGTTGCCTGGGATGCGCAGCATTTCCACCTTGTTGCCGGATCTGCGTTTCCATTCAACTAAACGCGCCACGAGATCGTGTACGTCATCCTCGATATTTTCTCTTATATCATCCTGGAGAACGAACAGGAAATATTCGTTGTAGCCGCGCGCTTCAACTAATTCCCTCGGATCGCGGCGCGGCGCAGGATTGAGCGCCAGGCTTTCGAGCAGAATCTGAAGCTGCGGGCTTGGTATTCGCTCAAAGCTGACGTTGGCTGGATTGATAACCTCTCCGTCTCCAAAGCGCAGCTCTACGCCGACCTCAGAACGCTCGATATAACTTTTTGTGCGAGGATCATATTGGACTGGATAGACGGTAACCTTCACCAACCGCACGTGCCTGATCAGTATGGGTCTGCTGACTTCAACCGGTTGCGCTGGATATAAACCGCCGTCTGCATAATAGCTGGAATTGACAGTTGTCAGTTGGTCTTCGGTGCCGGTTTGTTCGAGTACCGCTGCGGGAGGCGTGGCGGCATGAACCTGGAGCTCAGGATTGTGGGTTACAACCAGCTCCACCGACTTGTCCGGTGGGATGATAACATAGCGGCTGATAGCGGGAAGTTCCGGCATGCCGGCTTTCTGAGTCACCCCCTCGCCCTCTAAAGAGAACTTGATGAATTCCCTGTTATCGAGCACCGATGGCTGTTGTTCGATGCCGGAGAGATCGAAGCTTATCGAAAGCGAATTGACGGCATCTCTCTCGATGACAGCCCGCTCGGAAGTAAGTGTGGGAGCGGGAACGCTGATGCTCGGCAGTAACAGCGCTATGAGAGCAATGCAGGCTACCTTATTCATTACGAACCCTAACTGTTTCAAATGACTGTAGAATACGGTTACCGCGCCGAACCGGTTAATTCCGGTCTGTCTGCTGGTGGATAATCGATATTATTTAACCTATTTAATATACAAAATAAATCATTCAACATCAAGAGGCATGTGTGAAAGTGTAAAAGTGTAAAAGATAGGATTCCTTACCGGTGTCGCCTCTCCGTAGGTGACACCAATTTTGTGTAATTGCAGTATTTATACTGCTCCTGTCTGCAATCCACATACTAAAACCCAATCACAACCCCGAAGGGGTCAGTCCGTGAATAGCCACCGGCGTCAGCCGGTGGATGAGAATGCAACCCAATCACAACCCCGAAGGGGTCAGTCCGTGAATAGCCACCGGCGTCAGCTGGTGGATGAGAATGCAACCCAATCACAACCCTGAAGGGGTTGAATAACCGGTAATTAGAAACTATGTTTTATTCAACACCTTCAGGATCGTGAACTAATCGTATAACCATCTCCTTTCACACTTTCTCACTTTCACACTCAAATTCACCACACCGTGGATAGTTCCAGATGCTTCCAAACCGCCGACAGAACATCGCCCTTTCGCTCCAGGTAACAGAAATGACTCGCTCCGGGTATGACCACAAGGCTTGAATCCGGAATCAATCGAGCCATCCTCCTGCCCATCGGCAGAGGCGTTGCGGTGTCCTTCTCACCCCATACAATCAGCGTGGAAGCTTTTATACTACCAAGTTCAACGGAGAGATCCTCTTCGATAACCCTGACCAGTGTTCTCCGCATCACCGGCGACGCAAGCTTCCAATCCAGCGAACCAAGTTGATCCCGCCATCTATCCGTGAATTTCTCAAATCTCCCCTGCATGATGCGTCCGACTCGCTTCAAATTGCGTGCTGTCATAATCTTCAATCGGGTCTTCAGGCTTCTATGAGGTTTCAAGCCCGCGCTGTCCATCAACACAAGCTTTTCTATGACATGAGGATGCTTGACAGCCAGACCAATCGCTATCCGCCCGCCGAAACTGTGACCGATAACATCGACCTTTTTCAATCCTTGTCGCTCAAGCCACCCCTTGAGTAGTCCGACAAAATCCCACGTCCCCCAGGGCTCGAGCGGTTCCGGTGAAGCGCCGAAACCGGGCAGAGATAACGATACAACCCGCCGCTGCTGCGCAAGAGGTTCAGCCAGGACATCCATTGCCTGAAGGCTGCCTCCCCAGCCGTGAAGCATCAGAATCGGCGGATCACCATTGCCTGTTATCCGATAATCAAGCTCTTCAGGTTGATAATTTACAGCAGATTCCGCAGTCAAACCATTCCCTCTTCAAAGTCATGCCAGAATGCGGCAACCCTTTCCAGCCAGCCATCATTGTCGTCAGCCATCGACTCACGCCAGTCATCGCAGTTTGTAGTTGACATATGTCCGAGATATTTATTCAGGAGGACGTACTTTCTG
>CAYYHI010000201.1:0-5608 GCA_964471745.1 uncultured bacterium
GGTAGATGCCCTCGTCTGCCAGTAAAATTAGTGCGTATCAAGTACTTATCTGGCAGACGAGGGCGTCTGCCAGCGGGCTGGTAACGATTTCAATGAGTTTTTCAACAGGCACTACCTAATCACAACAAACTTACTGACCTCAAAGTCACCGCTGCCCTTGCTGTACTCGTCACACTCCTCCACGGTGAACAGATACATACCCGACACAACCTGTTGATGATTCCGCGAGTTCAGGTCCCAAGGTTCAGCATAATCGTCGTCCCAACCAGTGATAGCGTCCCCTTCGATATTGTGAGGAATGATATCAACAAGATCGCCGGAAACCGTGTATATTCTGATTAGGCAATATTTGGGCAGGTTGTAGAAATAGAGCCTTCGATCCGTCTGGGGAAAGAACTCGGACGTACCGTCATCCCGGTTCTCCCATGATACACCACCGTGATAAGCTGTATAGTCAGCGTTTGCCCGATAAGGATTGGGACAAACTGCAACCGGCTTGCGCTGGTTGCCGGAGGGCGCCACGTAGATCGCGTTGGCGATCTTAGCCGATTCCAGCGATTCTGTTCCTGTCTTGTAATCACCGTAATCGAATGAAGTTACCGAGTAATAGCGCGGTACCAGGGGATGAGCATCACTGATGATGTAGTAATAATCACCGTCCGTTGTGTCGGGATTGGACAGTGTGTCCAGTATCATGATTTCGTGCCCGAAGAAGCCGATGTTGTGCCTGACCGCTTTCCGGTAAACGCGTATACCTCCGTAATTGTCTTCAACGGGAAGTTCGAGTGAATCGGAAACAGGACGGGAGGCAAGGGAATCCTTGGCGCTGTACATAGCCCAGTCCAGACGGTCGAATTCATCCAACAGTGCGAAGTCGCGCTCAAGGTTTGTATTGGATACATATATCCTGTATCCTTCAAAATCCCATTCCCGTGAAAACGGATCCCTGTAATCAGGATTTTCGGAAGGTTTCCTGTGCCAGGTCAGTAGGATGTTATTTTCCAGGAAATCCTCATCGATGTAAATAGAGGAATCCGGATTAATCTGTATCCTGATCGGCACTGTCACCTGCGCCAGATCGGGAGCCGGAGGGGGCGGTGGACCCTTGAAATCGGGAATCCCATCACCCCAGTCGAGCATTTCGTTAAGCATTGTATATTCAAGGAAATCCGGTCGAGGCTGGGCATCTTCAAACTGACTTAGATGACCGTCGTTTTCGGTGCCGTCGGGATCAGATCCCGGATAGATCCGCTCCTCGCGTACCTCACCAACCCACACATAGCAGACATCACCTACTTCAAGGGCATAGAGCCCGTCATCTCCTGTATCCTCACCGTACCAGCCGTCGCCCGTATCCAGCTCGCCGTCCCCTTCACCCGGGTCGCCGGTGCCGGCAATATGATCTTCTCCCCAGTCATAAACAGGAGTATCGATCATCGGATTGTCATAAACCCTGGCAGCCCAGTCGGAGTTGTAACGCAGACTGCTGAAATTAAACAGCAACGGATCAATTATTTCATCGGTAGGCTGGGAGTTGCTGGGATCGTGGAAGTTGTCGCCGGCGACCAAACCTATGGTCATGGAAAATTTCTCGCCGGGATTCAAACGATATATACGGTGCCCGGTGTTATCGACATGATCGAAAATCCCCAAAGGTCCCCAAGACAGGAGGTAACGGGTATCGTAACCATTGGCGAGGTCATCGATCACTTCCTCAGGCGTTGCATCATCCTCGCCCGGGATCTTCCATTCATGTGTCTCGAGAACATCATTCGGGTGCCATCGATCACGGAACTCCTGTGGATGAGCGCGTATATATTCAGGCTCCCTGACATAGACTTGGTTGTAGTCGAATTCGCGGTTGGAGAGTATGAAGTATTTTTTTACATCCCCCATCGGTGTACCGTAAACATCTGTCCAAGCGGCGGGCGCGCCGTCGTCCTTCCAGGCGGGACCGAAATCGAGATCCGGGTTACCGTTGGAAATCCACCAGTTATATGATGTCCTCAGTTTCGGATTCGGCGCTCGTACCACACGAACACCAGCTATCGCAGGCGCTTCGAAATTCGTACCTGATGAGACTTCCTGGTGCCTGCCGTCGTTGTCTGCGATCCAAGCTGTGTTGATTACTGACGAATCGATGCCGGTCTCTGTTTCATAATAAAACCACTTCTCGAAGCCGGTTATATCATCGGTGTGTCGATTAGTATTGCCCTTTTTCCCAACATCAGCGTCCATATAGAGACCGACGTAAAGGTTCTTCAGGTAATTACCGGCAATGTTTTCGATCTCCCAGTCGATGATGATGAAATTCGACGCGTAGTTATAGGTCCAGGTATAAGACTTCTGGACAATCTTTATACCCAACGGGTTATGTGGTCCGTCGATTGCATCGTCATCCACGAATAGTTCTTCGGTCAGCGTATCGGTATAAGAACAGACAAAATCCTGCTCTGAAACGGCTGAATCCCGGTAACAACCGATGTAATTACCCAGGCAGTCGTAATCGAGAGGCAGCGTAGTTCTTTCGATGATGCCGTTATCCAGGCTGTGCAGGTCGCCTTCGCCGGGCCAGAATTCATGTGTTGACATCCATCCGTCCATACCGACCGAAACACGCGGATATTCGTAACCTTCAGCTCTGATCAGCGCGCCCAACCACAGCGATCCCATGAAAAGGTATTGAACAAATGAACCACCTGGATATTCCATCTGCGGCGCCCATTCGCCGGGTCGGCAGGGATCATCCATACCGTCGGTGCGATTCTCGCCGCTGTTGCCGAAATACCCCCAATTGGTTATGTTCAGCCATATATTGGACCGCCGGTGCACACGGTTGTATGAGTTAATCTGGGAAACCGATATCCGCACCGGTCCGCGATCCTTTCCATTGTCGATCGCCGGTTCGTCCAAAGCCGCCTGTGAGGTCTCCGGCGCTATATACAGTAGAGCCGCCAAGACCAGGCAGATTATTGTCATTATGTATTTTCGATGCTTCTCGATTATGCTGTTCCTTACATTACACCTGATTTCATATAGATGCAAGTTGTCCTCACCTGACAAGATACTATCGCTTTCAAATTACAGTTCGGATTAATCCCCCGCTTCCGGTCCGCCGTAAGCGCCCATCTGAGAGTCGATGGCTGGATCACCTGAAGTCAGACAGGGTGAACCATCCTTTAAGTGAAAACCACCAGCTTCGTAATTTGCAAACTGCGGGTCCTCCTGGATGTTGGTCGCTCCGAGTGTCGTATCATTCGATATGTCCACCGCATGGGCTGGATGCCCCCAGAAACAGTTGAACTCTATGGTGGGGATGGATGTCTGTTCAGCCTTGATGCCGGTTCCTCCGCGAAGCTCCGTTCCGTTTCTGAAGAATATGTTGTTCCTGACTTCTGGCGAGGAGTTGTTCTTACAGAAAATCCCGAAATAGCCGTTTCTAACTATGGTGTTATTGATAATTTCAGCGCTGGACAGGTTCTCAAGCCTGATGCCGGTTGTAGCCACAGAATCGATAATGCAGTTTTTAATCGATGGCTGTGAACGCTCGAGCGCGTGGATGCCATAACCGGCGCCGCCTGTGATGACGCAACGGAGAATTTCCGGTGAACTGTTGTACCGGCAGAGGATGCCCACAAAGTAGTTATTCTGCAACTCGCAGTCATATATACGCGGTTCGGAAAAATCGTTGCAGAAAATGCCGTACGATTCATTATCGCGGATGATACAATTAAAGATATCCGCATCCCGCTGGTTCAGATAAATGCCTGTAGTCGCATGGGCGATGGTTGTGTAACGCAGTTCAGTTCCTTCATCACCACCCGCTTCGAAAACCATGCCGATCCAGTTACCCATCGAAGGTTCATCCAGTCCGGACTGAATCACAACCGGTTCATCCGCTGTGCCTTCTGAGGTCAGCCGACCCAACACTCGAAACTGGAAGCGACCCTCCACAAGCACTTCGACACCGGGTTCGATCGTCAATGTATTACCCGCCGGTAAAAGCAAATCGCAGCTCATATAATACGGACTGAGAGCGCTCTCGAGAACGTCGACCGTCAGGAGCCGCCTGATTTCACCTGGTCGGTATTCATAGGGATAGATACCGAGCTCAATTCGCGTCCCATCGGGATCTCGAATGTCTGGATTCTCCGGACCCGCATCAATAGCCGCGGACCAGGGATCAAGATCGAAATCCCGTTTGCCAGGGTCCTTGAATTCGGGATTCAAACGCAGGTTATAGCGATAGTCGCAGCTATCGAGATTGCCGTTCCGCTGAGTTACGCGCCCCAACAAAGTGGGCGCAAGTTGATTGAATTCACCGGAGAAATTCGACCAGACGATGTTGTAATCCAGTTGAATATCGTCACGCGGATTGTTTGCCTCTGCGTTGCAGAAAAGACCGTAATCGTCGTTTTCAACGATGATGTTGTAACGGATCTCCGGGTTCGCCAGCCAGTGAACGTATATTCCATGACCGGCGTTATCGTAGAACACGCTGTTTTCAAGCAACGGATTGGCGCTGCTGTCACAGTGAAGTCCATGGAAGCCGCCAGCCAAGAACCAGCAGTGGCTGATGGTGGGACTGCTGCGAATACATGTAACAGAACCGTATTCCCAAAGCGTGCTGTCGATTTGATCGTTGTCGGTTCGGTAATGGTAACGGTGACCGTACTTGGCGCCGAAGAGGAAATAGCAGTATTCAAATCTGCTCGCTGGATCGGCATCCATCATCCAGATACCATCCCAGTCTCCGCGATCGGGATATACCAACCCGGATGTGAACGTAATAGGAGCCGCTCCAGTGCCCTCAGCTATGATTGTGCCGTAAACTTCGAATGGAATACCCGGTTCGAAGCGCAGTTCCACACCCGGCTGGATAACCAACTCCGAACCAGCGGGAACCGTCAGGGTATCCACAGCCAGGTACGGACTGCCGTCGAGACCGAGAATGCCCGTCAGCTCGCCTTCGATGGGATTACCGCGAAAGACCGCTTCCGTCGGCGACTTGGAACCCTCGCAGCCGATGAAGACAAACAGAATCACCGGTATAAATAAAATTACCGCCGGTCTGATAAATCCTCCTGATCGATGTATATATGTCATGTTACTGGCATTAATTCGTTTTAACTTCGTTCAACTTTCCAACTTTCTAACTTTCCAACTTCTTAGAACGTCATCCCCACTCTGAAAAGCACGTTCCTGCCAGCACCGATGTTGCGGGGATTGGCATCATAGTCCTGGCTGTTCTCGAACGGATTATATTCGGGGTTAAGCGGGTTGACAGCCTTATCCGGAGTGCCGGTCTCGGAGTAAACCGCGTTTATATTACGTTTGTTAAACAGGTTGGTAATAGTGAATCCGAAGAACAGCCGGCTATTTGACCTCTTGCCTACATTATCGTATTTCTCAAACTTGAGTGTAGTCGTTTCATGCCAGGGAAGTCTCTCTGAATTCGGCAGCACTAGGTTCTGGTTGTCGATGCCGACCAGGTACTTGGACGGCGTGTATGGCAGTCCGGATCCAAACTGTCATTGGATTTTATTAATATAGTATTATGTCATGTCTGGACTCATTAAGGGTGGATTATCGTTTAGGGCTTATATTT
>CAYYHI010000202.1:0-5545 GCA_964471745.1 uncultured bacterium
CGACGACCTGGTTCGGATCGAGTCCGATGGTGGGTTCGTCGAGTATCAGTATCTCCGGGTCGTGGATCATCGCCTGCGCCAGCCCGACACGCTGTCGATAACCCTTGGAAAGCTCGCTGATGTTCTTGTGCAGCACATCATCCAGACGGCAAACTTCGACCATCTCACGAATCCTCCCGTTCTGCAGATCTCCGCTTAAGCCACGCAGGTCAGCTATGTACCTGAGGAAATCCACCACGTTCATATCGCCGTAAAGTGGATTGATTTCTGGCAGGTAGCCTATCATCCTGCGAACTTCGATTGAATCGTCGAGTACGGAGAAGCCGCCGACGGTCACATCACCCTCATTTGGCGGCATGTAGCAGGTGATGATTTTCATCGTAGTAGTTTTTCCGGCGCCGTTCGGTCCTAAAAACCCGATGATCTCGCCCTTCTCGACCTTGAACGAGATGTTGTCCACGGCTTTCTGTTCGCCGTAAGTTTTTGTTAGATTCGATATTTCAATCATAAACAATCCTCTGCATTCAATATCCTTGGAGTTCTGTTACAGTTTCCAAAAACCGAATTGTAATCGGTACTTGAATAATCTAACTAATTTATATTTTTTACTCACAATTTGCAACGATGTTTCCACCTTTGCATGTGTTTAGTTTGTTTCTGTTGAAAAAGTCATTATTATCGAAGTAAAAATACAAAGGGGAGCATAGACACTCCTGAGTCCTTTGATTTATTCAACAAAACACCAAATCCTCATCATTCCAACGCAAGTTGGAATCCAGTAACGCATGTAATATCAGCAACTTCTCTGGATTCCAAATCAAGTTTGGAATGACGAACTTGGAATTTCCGAATAAATCAAAGAACTCACTCCTGTCTGTGCGTGACCTTAAAGTGTATAACAAGCGTTTGAAACATGGATAGCGGAGCTATCCATGCCACCCTTACATGCGTGGGAATAACGACTAACGACTAACGACTAAAGACTAAAGACCAAAGACCAAAGACATTTAAAGAATACCGCAAAGAACTTGAGAATATCTGCACAACAGGTTTTAACCCCGGTAATCTTTCCAATCATTAAGAGATAAGATATGCAAAGATCAACGAACTTCTCCGTTTGTCAGTTCATCCTGACAACAATCCTGTTTATATCCGTGCTATGTTGCGTCCGCGTCGATGCTCAGATGCTCGACTCACTCGACAAAGCCACTCTCGACAGCGCCCTGGTGCTGCTAAATCTGCGACCGGAAGAGCTCGGCTTTGACAAAATGTGGGTCGAGGATGATACCTTCCGGCTGGACGTTGTCGAAATGATGCTGAAAGACCCGCTCGAACTGCCGGCTTACGTGGATGAAACGACCGCTGCTATTGACACATTTGCCGCAAACAACGATGCGGCTCTGTTTTTCGGGTTCATCCAGGATCAACTGAAGGTCGATATCCGAGTAAAACGCAAAGCGAGTGAAACAAGCCGGATTGTGTCCGAGCCCTCGACATTGTTAGACCATTTGATTAACGCTTTCATCGCTGCTGAACCGCTTCGAAAGGAGTTCTACCACGAGCTCGACAGCCTGGACATTAACGACCTGATCATGGAAGCGCCCAACCTGTGGAGCGAGGATGAAGATTCCTTAAAAGCTCTTCTGGAGGGTTCCTGGCAGTTTGAGGTCGGTATTGATGTCGACACCAGCCGCGAGGTTGATTCCGACCGACTGCTCGACATCATCGCCAAGCTGGATACACGTCCGCTGATCGAAGCTGCTCAGATTATCTCTTCGGATGCCATCGAGATAATAGATTTGGCTAAGGCAGAGCTTGAAGGCAGGAAAATAGACGATAGCTTTGAAAAGCCCGAACCGATTCCGGTTGTAGAGGGTGTAGACGGTGAGATTCTGGCGTTTATCGAATCGGATGAGTTCGGGAGTATGGTGATCGGCGGACTCACTAATAATGTCTATAATGGCGATTTTACCGTAATCATCGATCTTGGCGGCGACGATGTTTATCGCGGTCGCTGTGCGGGTGCGATGGGTGAACTCGGAAACCCCTATTCAGTTGTGATTGATCTGGCAGGTGATGATTATTACGATTCAGAAGATTCGCCGGTTTGCCACGGCGCGGGATTTTTCGGCTTGGGAATCCTTATAGACTGCGAAGGTAACGATACATATCGAAGCGGAGCTTATAGCCAGGGAGCCGGGCTGTTCGGGGTCGGCGTGCTGTTCGACATGGACGGCGCCGACGATTATCGAGGCGCGTTCTTCCAGCAGGGCGCGGGTCATTGCGGCGTCGGACTGCTGATCGATGGTGGTGAAGGCGACGACCGTTACCTGGCGTCCGCCTGGGCGCAGGGATTCGCATCGACTTATGGTTATGGTCTATTGTTTGACGAGGGCGGCGATGATATCTACCGCACCGGCGGCGTATATTATCATGCACCTTTGCTGCCGCATGATTACCAGTCGTTTTCGGGTGGGTTTGGTATGGGATGGCGTCCCCGCGCCGGCGGCGGTATCGGCGTGCTGTATGACAACGGCGACGGCAACGACTTCTACAACTCTGAAGTCATGAGCCTCGGATCGTCCTACTGGTATTCGATCGGTATCCTCGTTGACGGAGGTGGCAACGATCATTATTCGCTGGCTCACTATGGACTTGGGTCGGGTATTCATCTGTCTGTCGGCGCGTTTTACGACAGGTCCGGCGACGACCAGTACCGTTCGCGGATGGGCGTGGTCGGCGGGACGCCGCACGATCTGTCGGTCGGAATGATGGTCGACGGCAGCGGCGATGACTATTACATTGTGTCCGATGGCTGGGGAGGATCACTGACCAATTCGTTCGGGTTGTTCATCGACCGTATGGGGAACGATACCTACGCCACCCGCGGCGGCGGATACAGCCTCGGCAATGCACGCTGGGCAAGAGGCTTCGCCGGAACAGGCATATTCCTCGACCTCGAGGGTGACGATGTCTATCCCGCCGGTGAAGCTGCGGCTGATTCATCCATCTGGATACGTTCAGGCTGGGGCATTGGGATGGATCTGCCGCGCGACGTTGTTGACCAGGAGAAGGAGGAGGAAATCGGGGAGATCGAGCTGACCGCCGAGGATTCAGCCCGTTCGGTCGAGGATCTGTTCAAGGACGCTTCGCAGTGGGAGGTCGGTTCGGCGCGGGAAAGCGTTAAGCGGGCGCGCAAGGCGTTGCTGACAAAGGGCGTCGAAGCAGTTGAGTACGCCATATCGGAGAAGTTGAACACCAGGTCGAGTCTGGTCAAACGGCTCCTGGAGAAGATAACGAAATCGATGCCCGACAGCGCGGGTCCGCGTTTAATTGAGAAACTGAACTCAAGTGAACATGAGGAAACATTAAAGAACGCAATCTGGCTGCTGGGTTCGATAAAGTGGGAGGACGCGGTTGATCCAATGATGGAAATGCTCGATCGCAAGGATAGGGAGAAACTGCGCAACTCGCTGATATCCGCTCTGGGAAAGATCGGTGACAAGCGAGCCTCGAAGAAGGTCAGCCGGTTCGTCTCGGACAAGATGGAAAGGCGCCGGCTGGCGGCTATCGGCGCGCTGGGTGAACTTAATGACACCACAACGATCGCCACCCTGGTTCGCGGCTTGGACGATCCTCTGTTTACTGTCCGATCCGCTGCTGCCGGAGCGCTGATGAGGTTCGGATCACCAGCGATTCATGAGCTTGACATCTATATTGAAAATACAATGTCTTTATATCCGGAGATCGGGTTACGTGCTTTAGGCAGGATAATAGCCGGTATGAAGAAGGATGCATCTATCCAGGCGGGTAAAATACGCTACGAAGCCGTTCAACTGTTTGAACGCAGTTTGTCACATCCGGAGGAACAGATGCGGGCGGCGGCGGTCGATGCACACTATCGAAATTCCGGCGAAGCTGGTCGTCGTCTGATTGCCGGCAGGATGGAAGCGGAATACAGTCCGGTGGTGCTGGCAGCTTACAAGAAGGTCATCAAGGAGTTTGAAGGGGAATAATGAAGGCGAGATATCGGGTAATCCGTCCTGCTTGAAGTTAAAAGTGTGAAAGTTTAAAAGTGTGAAAGTGTGAAAGTATATGGCTCGTTCAGCCTGTCCGAGCCCTCGATAATTGCGTAGACAGGAGTGTCCACACTCCCCAATAAGATTCTGCCCAAACTCCCCTTCACGAAAGGTGATAAAATAAATAAGGGCGCGATAATCGCGCCCTCAATCTTATATTATTACTGAAGAGGCTGTTAATCAGTTTTCCTCAGATGATTCAACAGTTCCCTCATCATCAGCAGGTTTGATTGTTTTATCTTCCTGCTCGTTGTCAAGCGGAGGTAGAGATTCGGTTGCCTCAAGCATAGCGCCGAATTCACGGGAATTAAAATCTTCATCAGGATCGAATTGAACCATCGGCTGCCTCGGCTGAGGCGGATACGATAACGGTCTGCGTGAAATTGGTGTGATATACGGTTCGCGACGTGCCATTGGCGCTGGTCTGATGAAGCAGTCATGGAGGAAGTCGTAATCCATCAAGATAAAGCCGTCGCCCTCGTTGCGTAGCTCGGTCGATCCGCCCTGTGGAAAAGATGCGATGTAAAGATTCGAGCCGAGATCCTTGGCGAACCTGACCGCATATATGTAATCACTGTCACCACTGACGAGTATCGAACCTTCACAGGCTTTCAGAAGTCCCAGACGTATCAAATCCACAGCGATCTGCACGTCAATTCCTTTCTCGGTGGGGAAATACTGCGATGAGATCGCATGCTCGTTACGGATGCGATGGTAGACCAGATGACCAAGCTTGAGGGTTATAAAAGGAGTGGCGCGTAAATTATCGAAAAACTTTTGCTGGCGCTGATAACCAAGCGGGTCTATTTTCTGGGATACATGAGCATTATAATAGTAAATCCGCAACAACTCCCCATCTATTGCTTTGGCTAACTTAAGTCCCAGCTTGCGGAAGTCGACATCAGTTCGGTTGAAATTTAGTTGACATCCCTTATAGAAGTTGTTGCCATCGATAAGAATAGCTAATCGATTCATAATAGATAATCCCTGTCGTCTTTGGCATTTTATTAGTAAGGGTATGTGAACTTGCGTTTATATCCCCTCCCGTAGGAATGTGTGTATATGTGCTGAAAGGTGTAGTTCCCGATGTGTCCCTTGAGGATATCTTCAGGGGTATTTTACCCTTTGCCGCTATCGACTTTATTAATATAGCTATGCTGATTGCTATACCTCAAATAGTCTTATTTTTGCCTAGCCTGATGATAAGGTGATGTTTTCAAACAAGGGTAATACTTGTTAAGGAGGCTAAATAATGGTATGTAAGATTGTGGAGAGGGTTCCTGAAGAGGTACTTCAACAGGACCTGGAGAAGTATCGGCAAAGAGCCATAGAGCTGGAAAGATTTGACTGAAAAGCTCGGTAACCTTGATAACAATATCCAGCATTTGCCTTACTTGTCTCTACCAGGTGGGCATCCACATCAAAAGTCACTTGCCATCCTGGTTCAACCTTGTCAACATAAGTCC
>CAYYHI010000203.1:0-5491 GCA_964471745.1 uncultured bacterium
AGAATCGCAATTATTTGAATTCAAAATGCTTATTAGATTGTCGCTGGATTAGGGTATTACTATCTACTCTCCAAACAATTCTTCGCTTAGCTTGTCAAATGTATCTTTACCAGCAGTGAACAACATCAATGCCGGACATGCTTCACGAGCTTTTCTGATCATCTCCTTGGCGATCTGCCGTATATCCCATTGAGCGTTGATATCCTCCCGCAGACGTGAGAGATGTGTAAGCTCGCGTGCATTAGCTTGGAACACTATCCGACGTCTGTGAGCGTTGGTCAAAGCATATTGCGATATACAGTCGCGTTCATCTTCGAGTTTTTCTTTAAGTAAACTATACAAACTATTTGAAATATCGATACAATGCTTGAATAATTCTTCACCTTTTACTTCAAGAATGTTTGGAGGAATTATAACACCCAAACCAGGTTGGTAATTCTGTTTAATCAGTGTTGCTATGCGGTGTCGCTTGAATTGTGCAAAGGCGGATGAACTTAAAGTAATACTGAAAGTAAAACACCCTAACTCCATTTCACGTCTAAGAGGTTCGTGAGCTGAAATGCATTTATGCGCGGTAACGAGCAGCTTCTTCTTCTCTTCTTCGTTCATAGTCTTCACCGATTCGAGGCATTCGGAATATGAACCAGCACCGACGCTGAAGAGCATGGCAGCTAGAGCGTTGTTCTCACCGCTTTCAGGCGCTTCGATCAACTCAACTGCAGGACTATCCGGATCAATCTTACCTGGGACTAACGAACGACTTATATGCGCAATTTCGTCCTGTGCTGTGTCCAGGCTGCGATTAGGCTGAGTATAACGGATCAGTGAAGGCATAATTCGCTTGATGGAAGTGAGCATTTTATGACCCAACTCGCGGATCTCATTAAGCGGAGAGCGATTGAAATTGCATATCATCCATTCGGCGATGCGTGCGTTTATGGTTACACCAACCTGACTTTTACAGGCAAGTGGAAGGACATACCGTGCATCCTCTCTGGCTTTTATGTTACGATCCTGGTCAGGCAGATCCGAGAAGAGCTGTTCCAGCCTGTTTATAAGATCACGATAACTCGAGAAGAGTGTTTCGCAATCCTTCCGGAACCTGTCTTCAAGCCCTGCTGTTATAATCTCGTAAGGAATGATGAAATCCCCACTCATGGCGATATATCGCTGTGAAGCTTCAGTGTATGATGCCAATCTGTGCGATTCAAGCTCTTCCAGTGCCAGACGCGATATGTCCGTAATGTCCAGATTTACCACCGCATGCTCGGCTATTGAGGCATGCCCCAATCCGAATACTATTCTTTCGTTGGTCCTGCGTGCGCGGCTGACCGATCCTCGTGTAATGCGTCTCAGCTCAGTAATTCCTTTATCGCTGCGGCTGATCCGTGCATAAGCCGCAGATAATGTCTCGGGAGTCAACGATTCATCGGCGAGGCAGCTAAGCAGATCTTTGATATAGTTGAAATCTTCAGGGCCGTATGGATACCCGTCAATGATCTTTCCAACCCGGTCGATGATCTCTCTATCGAGGTTATATCCTGCCAGTGTTACTTGCATTTGACTAAATTTCAAGCCATTTTATACACACGAATTTTGGAGTACCTTCTCGTTCAGTAAATTAATGCTTCAAATGCATCCAAGCAAGGTTTGAACTATTCTCATTGAAGGAGTATGATTTCTGCTTCACGTTTTACCAATCCGAAACTTAAGGTTTTTTATCGCCATGTTCAACAGAATTCCTATTTTAATCAAGTTTTCCATAATACCCTTAACACTGCTCTGCGGATGTATCGAACATACATTCAACCTGACAGTCTTCCCTGAGGCAGAGATCGAAATCGTTTACAACGCAAGCGGAGATGTTATGGATTTCAACGATGACGGTCAGTTGATGCCAGATTCAACTATCTGGAACCTCAAAACATGGACTGAAAAGCGCGAAGATGAAACAGTCCATAACGTTGAAGCGAGGTTACGAATAGCTGATCTGTTGAGATTGGACAAGCAGCTTAACTGGCAGCGCACTGATGAGGATACCGTTCACCTGCAAAGTTGTTTCACGGTTGGAAAGCGACTCAACCTGCTCGGGACTATCTGGCGTTTCACTGGAGTTATGTTTTCACGGGACTTTAACAAGACTTACGGGGATATATGGGATTACGTTCCAGCCGAATGTAAAGCACTTGAAGATACAAAACAGATGGAGAAATTGACTTCAGGTGAGATAGAAATCCTTGAGGAGAAATTCTCACTCGGCGTGATTCAGTGGAACATCGAACGTTTCAAAAAGCTTTTCGACCGGGTCTGGGCTACCGCGACCATACATCTTCCAGACCTTGGGGATACTTCAGAAACTGTGCTGTCGATCGCCCGTGCCGGCTGGTCGGAGGATTTACACCAGTACCTTAATGGACTTGATATCGGCAAGCCTTCGGTTGCCAATCTCGACTGGTGGTCGGATCTGCGACCGATTTTCCTGGGACGACTGATCGATATAACCGGTCCACAAACAGCGGATCTGTTCGGCAGGATCGGCGATGCAATTGAACATAAGTACCAGATATCGAAGGATATCGAGGACGATCAGTATAATTTCATCGTTAAGATGCCAGGGAAAACAATATCATCAAACGGTTTTCCAAGTGAAGAAGGTCATATAAAATGGGAATTCCCAGGAAAGGAACTACAGAATGAGGATGCAATTATGACCGCAAGGAACTTTGAGCTCTCCACCTGGCGTGCGGTAGTTCTGACTTTTCTGGTTGTGCTGATTCTCAATTACATCAGACGATTATTATTCCGCAGAAAAATACGAGGGGTGCAAAATGATTCCGGAAAGTGAGAAATGGATTAAATTAGCAATAGAAGCGGCTCTTGCGGGTAGTGATGTGCTTAAACAATACATCGGCAATGTAGACCCGGCTACCATTGAAGCCAAAAGCTTCGGGGACTGGGTAAGCAGCGCTGACAAGTCATCCGAAACCGCTATAATTGATCTGCTTACAGAAAGGACACCAAGTCATAACATTCTCACTGAGGAAACTGGTTTTATAAAATCTGCTGATGTCTCCGAATATCGCTGGATTATCGATCCTCTGGACGGAACAACCAACTTTCTGCGAGGGTTCCCGGTCTGGGCAGTATCGGTCGCGCTGGAGTATCGACCTGTGCCGACTGACAGGTGGGGCGAGATTATCGCCGGTGCAATTCACATCCCACCAACCGGTGAAACCTTCTGGGCTGGTAAGAACAGCGGTGCATTCATGAACGGTAAACAGATTCATGTTAGCTATGGAAGATCCTTTCAGGAAAGCCTCTTAGCTACCGGTTTCCCTTTTCGGACTCGTGAACTTGCTGGGCAATATCTAAAGCTTTTAGGTGATATCCTGCCGCGATGTGCAGATGCCAGGCGGGCTGGAGCGGTTGCGATTGATCTGTGCTATACTGCTGCGGGAATTTTCGACGGTTTCTGGGAATTGGATCTCGCACCGTGGGATATTGCAGCGGGAGCGTTGATTATCAAGGAAGCCGGTGGTCAGGTAAGCAACTTTCAGGGTGGTGAGGATTTCCTTACAACCGGTGATATTGTGGCTGCAAATCAATCGATATTCGGTGAACTGGTTGAAACGGTCAGGCTCTACTTCCCCACTCCGCGGGATGTCGATAAAGCGCTTGTGGACTGATGAATTATCTTTGACGGAACAAAATTAATATTTACGTAGTTGTCGACTCGTTCTTGCCCTCTGATTTCTTCTCCTCCGGTTTTTCAGTATCCTTGGCGCTGTTTTCCTCATCTTTCAGACCGGATTTGAATTCCTTGATGCCGAGTCCAAGACCACGCATAATCTCCGGAATTTTTCTGGCGCCAAACAGTATAACTACGCACATGATTATCAGTGCAATTTCCCATGGTCCTAAACGCATTTCATACCTCTAACTTCAGTTTTTCTCGATTAAGCCCATCGGTTCAACCATCCGGGCTCCATGCAGCTCTACTCCAACATCGCCGACAGCTTAAACAGTAAAGTCTTATCAAGATATTGAAAGTCAACCGGCTTTGTAATAAAGTCAGATGCGCCAAGCTTCAGCGCCCTTCGTCCCAATTCCTCCTCCTGAAGGGCGGTAATCATGATAATACCGATATTAGCGTCAATCTCTTTTATATGCTTTAGAACTTCGATTCCACTCATAGATGCCATTCTAACATCTAATAGAACGATATGTGGTCTGGCTCGTTTAACGTAATTAAGCGCATCCTGACCATTGTCGGCGACGAAGGCTTCGTATCCCTTTTCAGTTAAGTATTCACCAATGAATTCAGCGATCCGCGGTTCGTCGTCAACAATCAGAACCCGAGGTTGAACTTCTTCGAGCTTCTTAAACATTCCTTTGACCGATACTTTAACCTGTTTAGAATGATTTATATATTTATGTAAATATAAATGAAATCAACATCAAAAGTCAACTGTTATTTGAGTTTGGTGTATCTACTGCTGCTTGTATTCCTTCAACTTCGTCAACACGCCATAACACCACACCGCCGGCAACAAAGAACAGACCCAATGCCAGTATACCCGATCTTACTCCACCTGTTGCGAGTATCGCTGCACCATAGATCAACGGACCGAAAATACTGGCAAAACGACCGCTGACTGCCCAGAAGCCAAAGAACTCAGCTGATTGATCGTGTGGTGTGAAGGATGCCTGCAAAGCCCTGGCAGTAGTCTGACTGCCCCCCATAGCGATTCCCGCCAGAATCCCGATAATGTAGAACTCTGTTCTTGCATCGTTAAACCATCCTAAGAAAAAAGCCCAGACAACGACGCCAAGCCATATTGATAGCATAATAAAAAGTGTGTTACGGTTGCCAAACCAGTCAGCAATCCAACCGAATAGTAAAGCTCCAGACAGAGCAGCCGCCTGAACCATAATAAAGAAACCGATAAGCTCGCCTGCAGACATACCGACCTCTACTGCACCAAAAATAGAAGCCATAATTATCACAGTTTCGATGCCGTCGTTGAACAGGAGATAAGCTATTAGGAAACGTATCAACTGCTTGTAGCGTCGAATCTCACCGAATGTTTGTCTCAGACGCTTACAACCCGAAATGGTCATTTTAATAAGCGACGGTTTATGTTCAGGTCTTGTACGGTCCTTCAGCCAAAGACAGGTTGGCAGAGCAAACAAACCCCACCAGACTCCGGCAACAATCATGCAGTCACCGACATCGAAAGCGCCCTCTGGGAAACCTAATAATTGCGGTCTTTCCAGCATAATCAGGTTCAATATGAGACAGAGCCCACCCCCCAAATAACCCAGTCCCCACGCCAGTCCGGAGACCTTTCCGAAGCTCTCACGCTTGCTGACATCGAGTAGAAAGGCGTTATAAAACACGTTGCCTGCCGCAAAGCCGAAGTTGGCGATCATAAAGATAATCGAACCGGTTAGTATATCACCTTCACCGATTATAGACAGCGTGATTGTC
>CAYYHI010000204.1:0-5465 GCA_964471745.1 uncultured bacterium
CTGGATATACATTTTGAGTTCAATTTTGAGATTCTTCACTTCGTTCAGAATGACGAAATGTGAACTTTCACACGAGAATCTACCGATCATCCCATGTTTTTAATGATCTCTTCAGCGTAGCCCGAGCATGATACCTTGGTTGCACCTTCCATCTGGCGATGCAGGTCGTAGGTCACCGTCTTTGCCAAAATGGTGCGTTCGATCGCATCCTCGACCATCTTTCCGGCTTCGCGCCAGTCGAGGTAATTAAGCATCATCACACCGGAGAGCATCAGGGATCCGGGATTGACCTTGTCCTGCCCGGCATACTTGGGAGCCGTGCCGTGGGTTGCTTCGAAGAGTCCGACGTAGTCTCCGATGTTGGCGCCGGGCGCCATCCCCAGTCCACCGACCTGCGCCGCGGCGGCGTCGGAGATAAAGTCGCCGTTCAGGTTGGGCGTACAGACGACATCGTATTCATCGGCGCGTGTTTGTATCTGTTGGAACATCGAATCTGCAATACGGTCCTTGACGATGATCCTGTCGCCCGGGTCACCGGCAGGTCTTCCGCCGCGTAAATGCGCAAACGCGCCGGGTTTGGTGATCGGTGTAACGCCATCCTCAGCACGGGTTTCATCCCACAGCTCCGCTTCAGTGATGATCTGATCACGGAACTCATCGACGGAGAGTTCATAACCCCAGTCCTTGAACGCTCCCTCGGTAAACTTCATTATATTGCCCTTGTGCATGAAGGTCACCGATTTACGACCCTCGGCGATGGCGTACTTGATCGTCTTGCGGACAAGCTGCTTGGTTCCGGTGATGGAGATCGGCTTGATACCAATGCCGGAATCGAGGCGGATGTTCTTCCCCATCTCCTTGTTTAGGAAGTCAATTACCTTCCTGACTTCGTCTGTTCCCTGCTGCCACTCGATACCCGCATAAACGTCCTCGGTGTTCTCACGGAAGATTATTATATTCATCCGTTCGGGATGAACAGCCGGCGAAGGAACGCCTTTGAACCATCTGACCGGACGAACACAGGCGTAAAGGTCGAGTATCTGGCGCATTGATACGTTCAGGCTGCGATGACCGCCTCCTACCGGCGTAGTCAGCGGACCCTTGATCGCCACGATATACTCTCTGATTGCGTTCAGAGTATCTTCAGGGAGATATTGCCCTTCGCCGTATCTCTCAACCGCTTCATCACCAGCATAAATTTTCAACCAGGCTATCTTGCGCAGACCGTTGTAAGCTTTCTCAACTGCAGCATCAAGCACTCTTTTCGTCGCTGGCCAGATGTCCATACCGATTCCATCGCCTCGAATAAACGGGATGATCGGATTATCAGGAATCTTAAGTTCTTCGTTTTCGATTGTAATTGGCGTCCCGTCAGAGGGGATGTCGATACGTTCGAAGTTAGCCATTCCTCTATCCTCCATTTAGATGGTTAGGTGGTGTCCCTTGATGGTTGTCATTCCCGCGAAACAGTGTGTCTGATAATACCAAATTCCCGCTGGCAGACGCCCCCGTCTGCCAGTTAAGTTATTGTTTTTCCGTCAGACGAGGGTATCTGACGGCGGGCAGAAATCCATTCTCGGACAAACTGGAAAGCGGGAATCCAGAATACTGTTTTTACTGAACTTACATCAGAACACAGTATAAATGCAGTAATTTAACATAAGTGTCTATAAAACAACGAACTGGATTCCCGCTTCCGCGGGAATGACAATCAAATGGGGACACTGCCGATATTTAGTTGATTGATAAAATGTTTTCAGCTATGTTATTGTGCGGAAACGGACTTCAAATGAGTAGGGCGTACGCTCATAACTGCCAATCCGCCTTAAGGTGAATCTAAGAAGGAGTCAGACAGGAACGTCTGACCCACCGGAATCACTTACACAGAGTCGGACGGGTAAGCCCAACCTACCGGCACCTTTCTGAATTACCTTGAATAACTAATATAGTTATTCACTGAACGCCTGTCAATAACTAAATAGGTATAGAAACATGGGGGAGCTCAAAAGAAAAGCGGCACAGGGAAACCCTCTGCCGCTTAAAATGTTATTGAAAACCAAGGAGGTTGGTATCATATCAAAACAATCGGAAGTCGACAATCTATATCAAACTGCCGGTCGGAACTGTATATAACCCGACTCAAGCTGAAATTTTCAGTGATGCTGACAGGGCGTCTGAAAGTTAGAATTCATCAGCGGGTTGTGTCCTGGTGATTCACTGCTGTCGTGGTACCCGGTAACGACGCAAATGAAGCAGGCTTAGTAGGACGCCACTTGTCAGCATCAACTTTTTTAAGTGTAGAAGTCTAAGAAAACGGATCTGAAACCGCACTTGATGTTAACCTGATCCGAATTATCTCTCACTCCTACAAAGACACCCGCCATCAATTCTCGCAACCGTTCATGAAACCGTGCTGCAAGCTGTGCTCGTAAACCGTGCTGAGTTAATCCTGTGCCGCGTGAGTTGGTTCATGGTGTAGATCATAAGCGGCGCAAACGGCTGTGATTGTTAATGGCGAATGTCAAAGAAGCAGCGCATGAAGCAATTCTGCTTTATTATTAGCAACTATTATGCCAGCCTCAGAAGTATGTGAAATGCCCAATAGGTGGGTGTTATGGAATGAAGCTCTTTACGGCTTGTGCAATATCTGCACACTTAACGGCGCAGATTGTGCATTTTACGGTCTTACATACTCCAGTTCGACGTTCGGACGCTTCCAGAGGGCGTCGAAAAAGGCGTAAGCATAAACCGAAACAGTGATACCACCGGAGATGAATCTCAAACGGTAGATATCTCGATATTCACGCCAGCGTTCTCCCGCTTCCTCGCGTGAACTGGAGTCCTTATATCGATCGCGCACTGTCGGGAGAACAGCCTGTGAATAAATCAATACCGCGGCTGCACCCCAGAACAGCGTTGATACAACAAAACCTTTTTGTCTACTTTTCTTGTAGAACTGCCCGGCACCTGGGAAATAAAGCGACTTGAGCGATGCCCGACGACAGATGTCCGCTTCACGTATGCGGCGTGTGAGTATCTCCTTTGACACCTGTTCTTCGAATAACTTCTTTGCTTCCAGAAACACACGTCGAACCTTGGGTGACCAAGTGATGAGGTCGGGCGATAGGGATGGATTAAGCCGGAGCGCCGCAACAAACTGACGGACACCACCTTGTTCGTCATCATTCGCAACGGCGCAGAATGCAAGGATTCGATAGAGTTCAAACCTGTCGAACCTTGATAGTCCTTCCGGATTATCAAGGGCTCTTAGCGCCAGGTGTTCCGCTTCCGCAATGCTTCCCGCCTCATATAGCCCGGTCACACGCTTGATGACAGACGCACTATCGCTTTCATACCCGGATGCAAACTCTTTCTCAGCATTCTGAGCAACAGCGAATATACACATCCAGGGCGTGATTATCAGTAGAAGAAGTACCGCCGTGAGTCGATTCATAAGAGGTGTAGAGGTCATGGGGTTTAGCTTGAACCCGCTGATTTATTAAACAGCTTCAATCATGGCGGGAAGCACTTCCATCGCATCACCAACTATGCCATAATCTGCTAACTTGAATATCGGCGCTTCAGGATCCTTGTTGACAGCGACGATTACCTTGGATGAATTCATGCCTGCCAGATGCTGGATTGCGCCGGAGATGCCGACTGCTATATACAGCGTCGGGCTGACCACCTTACCCGTCTGTCCCACCTGCTCTGAATGCGGGCGCCAGTCAGCGTCGACCACAGCGCGCGATGCGCCGACAGCCGCGCCCAACTTGGCGGCAAGGTCTTCGATCAGCTTGAAATTCTCAGCCGATTTCATGCCGCGTCCTCCGGAAACCACGATATCCGCTTCCGTGACATCCAACTTATCGCCTGCTTCAGCGCGGGTTTCAATTAAACGCGCTCGTATCTTGCCATCCAAATTTACACTAATGTAACTAACCTCCGCACTGATTCCATTGCGTTCTGTCGCCAGGAAAGCCTTGGGGCGAAAGCTAAGCACAACCGGCCAGGAGACAGCAGCGATGTTCATATTCAATTTGCCTGCATAGACAGGTCGAGTGACGGACAGCCGCCCTTCGTTATATTCGAGAGCTGTACAATCGGGAAGCAGAGCGGCATCAAGCTTGGCAGCGACAATCGGAGCGACATCTCTGCCCATCGCAGTTGCGGTCATTATAACAATCTTGGCTTCACACTCCTCTACTGCAGCGAGTATCGCCTCGCGGTAACCTTCGGGTGAATATCCTTCGAGTTCGGAATGTTCAGCCAGGAAAATACGATCAGCGCCGTACTTCTCAACCTCCTTGGTCAAACCATCGAGATTCTTTCCGATGAGCAGCGCAGTCAGCTTTCCACCGGTTACATCAGCCAGCTTTCGCGCGCCGCTGATAGCTTCCAGTCCTGCCGGTCGAATCGTCCCCCCACGGGTTTCCATAAATACAAGAATATCCATTAATTTTACCTTACTATACTATTTTGTGGTTGACAACCTTCGGTATCACAGCACCTTGGCTTCTTCCTTAAGCAGCTTTATCAATTCCGGTACGGCTTCCGAGCCCTCGCCAACGATCTTTCCAGGCGGACGCACGGGCGGGTATGTAAGCTGAACTACTTCGGTTTTGGCTGGTATAGGCTCAGCCTCGATCTCTTCGATCTTCTTTTTCTTAGCCATCATGATGCCTTTAAGGGAAGCGTAGCGCGGTTCGTTAAGACCCTTTTGTGCAGTTATTAATGCAGGCAATGGCGCTTCAAACCGCTCGACGCCACCCTCGAACTCACGTTCTGCGGTTAGTTTATCCGTTCCAACTTCCAGTTTGGTTACGGTGGATACATGGGGAATATCGAGCAGTGTCGCGACCATGGGACCGATGGCGCCGCAATCGTCATCGACAGCTTGTTTCCCGGCGAATATAAGGTCATATTCCCTATCCTTCAGAACTGCTGCCAGAACTTTTGCAACTCCGAGCAAGTCAAGTCCACCAGGATTTTTCACGTGAATGGCTTCATCAGCGCCCATAGCGAGGCTATTTCTGAGCGCCTTAACAGCCATATCTTCTCCCAGAGAAATAGCGGTAACGGTTCCACCGTGCTTGGCTTTTTGCAGCAGGGCTTCCTCGACGGCATATTCATCGAAAGGATTGAGTACGAAGTTCAGGTCGGCAGTTGATATATATTTGCGGTCTTCTCTGATCTTCAAACTGGCTTCGGTATCCGGAACCAGCTTAACAAGGACAGCTAAGTTCAATATCTCCTCCTTATGGCAGAATTGTATAATTTTTAAGGAAATTTAATCTGGAAATATAATTCCAAGGCAGGCTTTGTGCAAGTGGATATCAGTGTGAAAGTATGAAAGTGAAAAAGTGTGAAAGGTTAAACCGAGATAGGGAATCTTTTTTAGGATATAAGGATGATGGATAAAGGATGGAAACCGGGGAGCACAGGATGGGTGGCACGGGTAGCTC
>CAYYHI010000205.1:0-5424 GCA_964471745.1 uncultured bacterium
TAAATAGATTATAAACAGAAAGGAATAAATCCTGCAATGCATTGTAAACCTCGCATAGGTGATGTTTTGAATACTACAGAAGCTCAAACGTTCCAATTTACGCACGTTTTACAGTTTATTCAACACATTACAGGCTTAAGTCTGAAAAAAGTTATAACTTATTGCCCTGAGGACGATGGTTGTGAATGGACACTCTTGGTGTTTACTGATAATGGTTGTTAAATAAATAAATTAACGTGGTTGGGGAGAGCCGACTTCAGTCGGCCTTCCCGTCATGCCAAGATAATTATTATAAAACTATAATCAGTTACTGCTGACACACAGAACAGAAATAAGTGCTGCGTTGTGCCTGGACAATCCGCCGGATTGCACTACGGCATTTCAGGCAGGGCAGACCCTCTTTAGCGTAAACCTTCAGTAAATCCTGGAAAGCTCCATCCCTACCATCAGACAGTTGAAAATCACGGAAGGTAGTTCCGCCGGACGCTAAGCTTGAGGATAGGATTTCGACAATCGAATTCCTCAACCGGGTTGTCTCCTCGATGTTAAGCGTAGCGGCAGATCTGGTCGGATGAATCCCCGCATTCCACAACACTTCCGAAGCATAGATATTCCCGATACCTGCTATCAAAGACTGATCCAGTAAAGCTTGTTTGATGGCAATCCTCCGGTCGTGCAACCTTAGCTGGAGTTCTTCGGGAGTAAATCCTCCATCAAGCGGATCGATGCCCAGCCTCTTCCACGGCGTATAACCGTCCTTCACCACCCAGATTCCGCCGAGTGTTCTAACGTCCCGGTAGAGCAAACAGCCGTTATCAAGCTTAATTTCAACACGAACGTGAGACGGGGTAGAAGTCAGATCGTTCCGCCAGAGAAAAGTCCCCGTCATGCGCAGATGAGCGAACATCCTGAGATTGTTATCCATCTCAAAACAGATGAATTTGCCTCTGCGAAAGACGCTGTTTATCTTCGACCCTATAATATCTTCCAGTCTGCCTCGACGGATAATCCGCGGCAGCATAACCTCAATGTCGCTTACCATCCGCCCGCAGATTCGATCCCGCAACATCCGACAGATTGACTCAACCTCGGGAAGCTCAGGCATTATCGCTATTTGTTTCGGTTTTCAGGCGATAAATCGCTGGTATTCGTCCATTGAAAAGCCCGTTAACAATTCCTCGCCAGAGCGCGAGTACCGTTCGAGGACGACCCTTCAGCCAGAGTTTCAATGAAATAAACTTAAGCCCAAGCACTCCACATACCGCGAGTGTTGGGAACTCCCACCATTTGGCATAGCGTTTGACCAGGAGCGCGTTGCTTCGACCGCGGTGAAATGCCTTGAAAGGTGACAGTTCCCCGCCCGCGGAAGCGGAAACGCGATGATACGCCTGTGCCTCCGGCGTCACCCATAGCCGCCAGCCCTCACGCCTTAACTTGAGGCTCAAATCCACATCCTCCGAATAAAGACCCAGCGAGGTATCAAATCCTTTGAACGGCTCAAGCGCAGCAATCCTCGCCATGAACACGCAGCCGGTCAGGTAGTCAGTTTCGGCGGGTTGATGTTCAACAAGCACGAACTTTCGACGCAGATGACGGTGCGCTATCCTGCCGCGCCAGAACGCAACAATCCCGCCCCCGTACCAGATGACGTCCTGGCGGTCATGGTAAAATATGTACGGCGCAACGGCTCCGGCTTCCGGTCGTTCGACCAACAGTTGAACCATGGCACGGATGGCGTTACGGTCCAATGTTGCATCGTTATTCAGAAACAAGACATAGTCAGCACTATCAGCGACGGCTCGCTCGAAACCCTGGTTGGAACCGCGAGCAAAGCCGAGGTTGTGCTCGTTGACGATTAAAACCGTCTCAGGAAACGCTTCCCGGACAGCCTCGACCGAACCGTCACTTGATCCGTTATCGACAACGATCACATCTAACGACGTCCATTCACTATTAAAACAGGACGCAACCGCCTCCAAGAGCAGTTCACGCTGGTTCCAGTTGACAATCACCACTGCGACTTTTAGATCATCGCCATTCAACGCACAGCTCCAACTTTCAGTTCGTCAATGAATCTCACTAATTCCGCCGCATATCTATCCCAGCTTAACCGGCGCTGCATCCGCTCTATTCCCGGTGTCATATCCGGATTTTCACGCCCCGAAAAATGGTTGCGAATGGCTCGTGTGAGGTCTTCGGTGTTCCCTGGTTCAACCAGGTAACCGCTCTCACCCTCGACAACTGCATCCGGCAAACCACCGACGCGTGTGATTATCACCGGTCTACTGCACCGGTAAGCTATCGACACAATCCCGCTCTGCGTGGCTGAAAGGTAAGGCAATGCAACGATGTCCGCCGCACGGAACCACGTGGAAACAGCCTCATTGGGAATATACTCATCTACAAGTCTCACCATGTCAACCGGCAGCGAAGCAACCAACCGCCGGATCTCATCCCGATTGGAATATATCTCACCGACAATATGGAGTTTCAGACCTGGTATGTCCTTCAACTCAGAAGCGGCTCTCAGTAGAACCTCAACCCCCTTGTAAGGTCTGATTAATCCGAAATAGAGCACAACCTTATCGTCTGTTTCTAATCCCAACCGCTGTCGGGCTTCATGCTTCGGCAGGTCTTCATCGGGGAAGATGTCATATATCGGGTGAAACAGGGTGATGTGCCTGTTGTCCTTTATCAGATCATCGAGCTCCTTTGCTTCCTCCTTTGCATGGATAGCAAAACCGTCCATCCTGTCCAGTCCGTAGTTCACAGCCTTCCGCCAGAGCTTTCCCCTCTCGTGCGGCGCTACATTATGGCAGATGGCTACGCTTGTGACCTTACTGCCCGACGACGTCGATATGGTTCTGAAAGCCGGTCCGAAGAACGGATGCCACCAATGAAAGACCAGCGCATCCGCACCCCACTTGCGCAAGCTCTTTCCAACTCGTCGCCAACTGAACGGACAGATTGAGTCGATCATTCTTTCTGAAGGAAATTCGACAGCCTGGCTGCTGGTATCAAACTGGGTTTTACCTGGAAAAAGCAGGTTCGGATAGAGACGGGTGAAGTTTATAAATCGACATTGGTGAGTATCGCTTAGCTGTCTGGCGAGCCGGGTAGCAAAGTGGGATATACCGCCCCGGTAGGGATAACCCGGGGCGATGAAGGCGAGTTTCATTCCTCGGTCTTCGGCTCGATGTCGGAGTCTTCTCTGATCGGAAGCCGCCCTCTGGAGCTCTTCTCGACGATCATCTCACCGATCAGTCCCAGCGTAAACAACTGCACACCGGCAACCACGCCGAGGACACCGATATGCAATAGTGGTCGATTGCCGATCCACCTGCCCTGAAACCAACCGATGGTGAGATACAGCAGGATTCCCAGACCGGCAAGCATGCTGAGCAATCCCAGACTGCCGAAGAAATGCAGCGGCTTGGTGAGGAACTTCATACGGAACAACAGAGTAATCAGGTCGAAAAAACCGGCGATGAAACGGTAGGCTCCGAACTTCGTCCTGCCATGTTTGCGCGGGTGGTGCTGAACAGGCAACTCCCCCACCCTGAATCCGCTCATGTGCGCCAGAACCGGTATAAAACGGTGGCGTTCACCATACATCTGAACCTCTTTGACGACCTCGTTGCGGTATATCTTCAGTCCGCAGTTGAAATCGTGAAGCGGTATACCGGAAAGCAGGGAAGTAACTTTGTTAAACAGCCTGGACGGGATGGTCTTGGTCAGAGGGTCGTGACGTAACTTCTTCCAGCCTGAAACCAGGTCGTAGCCCTCATCGAGCTTCTCAATCAAGCGGGGTATTTCGGCAGGATCGTCCTGCAGATCGGCATCCATTGTAACTACATAGCTGCCGCGCGCCGCTTGAAAGCCCACCGCCAATGCCGCGGATTTGCCCTGATTACGGCGAAACGTAACCAGCCTGACACGCGGATCGGCAGCGCGTAATTCCACTACGATTTCGTTTGACCGGTCGGTTGAACCGTCATCGACAAATATGAACTCAGCCGGTTCAAGCGCTCCAACGTCCACAGCCTGCGAAATCTGGTGATGAAGCTCTTCGAGCGATCCCTCCTCGTTGTAGAACGGGATCACTACCGATAATATGATATCGGAACTGTTCGCCAAAGGTTAGACGCCCGTGTTATGATTGTCATCCCCGCGCTCACAAGAGAGGGGAGGTTAGACACTCCTGTCTGACCGTACATCGGTTTGCGCAGACAAGAGTGTCCACGCTCCCCGTCATCCCCGCGCACCAGTGTGTCTGAGAATGAGAAAAATTCATCGAACCTCATCATTCCATCGAAAGATGGAATCCAGTATCTCCAGTAATATCAGCAACTTCTCTGGATTCCAACTTCCGTTGGAATGATGAATCCCGGGACAATTTTGTATTCTCAGACAGACTGGCACGCGGGGATCGAAGCAAATGACTTTATTTCCATATCAATTGACTTGTATTTAATTTCAAGCACCAGATCATTCACTTTGATGATTATTCTATCGGGGACGTTATCTCTGTCAGTACGGTACTTAAACCGGCGGCTAATCTGCAATTCACCATCCTGCCAGAGATCCTCCCGATAAATCCTTAGTGGCGAATAATCCAGCGACATAACCAGGCTGTCACCTTGAGATTTTTCATTGCCAACCAACGTTACTGACGTGGAATGCTTGCTGGTCGCAACGCGGACGATTTGCCATTCATCCCGGTCATCCAGGACAGTCACCGGTAGTAAAAGCGTCGTAAGAAAAGACAAATCCGGAAACGTTATATCCAGTTCGGGGAATTCCAGACTGCTGTCGGCATCTATTTCGGTTGTTATCCCGCTGTGGGGAATGTAGACCGTGAAATGATCGCCAACTGATTCAACGACAGCCAACTTCACGCCTAACGGTCCGGTAAGCTTAACCCGCCAGCCATCATCAACCGAATAGTTAATTTTGCCCTTGAACTGAAATCTCCCGAAATCTCCGCTAAGAGTGAAATCCGTATCGGCGGCAAAACGACCGATGCTCCGGCTTCTTGCGTAGAGCTCATCAATCGCCTCCTCCGAAGTACTCGTGGCGATGGTTTCAAAGCGCGGATGGACAGCACATCCTGACAACACAAGAAGCCATAAAAATGAACTAATGAACCAGACGCTTATATTCTTCATTATCAGGTTCTAATTCAAGTGCACGACGCCAGGCTTTCACCGATTTGTTCGTCTTGCCCAAAGCCTGGTATATATAGCCCAGATGTTCATAGAGTTCAGCATTCTCATCACTTTCCTTCATCGATTTCCTGATTTCGACCAAAGCTTCCTTCGTCCGCCCGAGTCTATACAGGAGCCAGGCGCGCGTATCGAGGAAGGACGATACTCCCGGTCGGAGCTCCAGTGCGCGGTTTACCATTGAAAGCCCATCCTCGAG
>CAYYHI010000206.1:0-5401 GCA_964471745.1 uncultured bacterium
CTCAAAATGTATATCCAGTTGCAGATTCTTCACTTCGTTCAGAATGACTACTGGAGGTTATCGCTGAATTAGTGGTGGTAATATAGTCTTGCCGGGTGAATATGATTATAAATTTAGATCGCTCGTTATTTATATATGACATTTTCCGGTCGTGATAGTTAGGTTAACGGTAAAATGTATAGCGTATTGCAACTTAATTTTGTTATATTTTATTTTTTAATATATCATATTGCGACAATAGGATTATTTTCGAGCGTAAACTTTCATCGTGAAGCCCACAACGAAACGACGTTTTCTGGTATTTGCCGTCGTCCTGATCGGATTGGTAGCCGCCGGAACCGTCCCGATACCTTATATAGTCAGCAGTCCGTGCATTATCCAGCCGTCGGCGGTATGGCACATCACCCAGGATGGCGCCGGTCAGTTGATCACCGGATGGGAGCACAACCTGCTTGACGCCGGCGCTCCCCGAGCGCTGTTGCAGTTCGACCGACCGGATTTCGTCGAAGTTTCCGTTTCAGCCGGGCTTCGTGAGGGATCCTCTGTCCAGGTCGGAGATACCGTTGGTGTAATCGTGTCCCGTGAAGGTCTTGGTCAGTCAATGATTCTCGAGACTGAACTTCGTGCTGCGGAGGTCGAACTCGATCGCCTGCTGGCTGGAGCGCGCATCGAGGACATCGACGTAGCCGAGCGGAAGGTTGAAATGGCACGTGTGGCGCTTGACGCCTTCAGACCCGAAATGGACCGTATCAGTAGCCAGTATGAAGCCGGTGTGGTTACACTATCCATTCTGCAGGAAACCAAAGGCAGGTTCCAGTTGCTTGAAGCTGAATTGAGGCTTGCCGAGGCTCAACTGACAGCGCTGCGCGCCAGCGCCCATCCCGATGAACTTGCCTTAGCCAGAGTGGAAATCGAACGACTGAATAAGTCCATCGAGAGGATCAAGTATACTACCGGCATGGCGCAGCCCCTAATCGCTCCGATAAGCGGAAGGGTTAGCATGGGTTGTGGGGAGGGCGTACTGCTGAAGATAGAAAGACAGGATACACTCGCCGTCATCACATTCCTGCCGGAAGCAATAATTGAATTCCTGGACAAAGAGCGCCCCGTTGAGATCAAGCTTACAGCGGGTAATTCAACCGTCCTGCATGGAGTTCTTAATAGGATTGATTTCACGGGCAGCAATCAACTCGGACAATATGAAGGTCCCTACGGAATAACTCTAATCGCAAACCATAACGGAAGATTCCAAAGCGGAATGACCGGTCGAACCCGTCTTGAAACCGGAAGCCGAACGCTGCTGTCGGTATTACGTGATAAATTCTAAGTCCATAAGAACAACATACTTGGAATCATAACTTGTTAATACTCTCAATCATCAATCAGGCAACTCGATGAATGTAGAGGTTATAAATCCTTTTATTAACGCTGTCTTTGAGACGTTTGAGACAATGGTTGGAACGGCGCCTGAACGAGATGCTCCATACTTGAAGGATAACGCCCGTACTCAATATGACATTACGGGCATTATCGGTTTTGCAGAGAAGAACCTGCATGGTTCGATAACGCTTAGCTTTCCAACAAAGACAGCCGTCAGGATTTATAATAGCATAATGGGCGAGAATGCAACGAAGTTGAGCCGTGAAGTCCAGGATCTGGTATGCGAGCTGACAAATATCGTAGCCGGCGGCGCCAAGAAAGTTCTCGCCGAAAGAAACCTGTCCTTTCATATCTCCGTTCCCACATTGATGGTTGGCAAATATCACTCGATTCGTCATCAACTTAACATTCCGGTATTGGTTGTTCCCTTCAAACTTGAAGATGATATTTTTATTCTTGAAGTGACCATGAAAATCGAAAATAGATAAATATCCTGTTATAAAAATTAGGCTTAAAGGATGAGTCTACTTCTTATATTGGCAGTTTCACTGGTGCTTTTTTACCTGGCTTCCCGCTGGTATGGACGCGGTATATCCAGGTTGATGAAGCTTGATGACAATGAAGCGACACCGGCTGTAAAGCATAACGATGGCAAGGATTATGTTCCGACCAAGCTTCATATCGTTTTTGCTCATCATTTTGCCACCATTGCTGGTGCAGGTCCGATTCTCGGTCCGACTGTAGCGGTACTGTACGGCTTTGTGCCAGCCTGGCTGTGGGTTCTGCTTGGGGGTATTTTCTTCGGTGCGGTTCACGACTTTACGTCGCTGTTCGTGTCGGTTAAAGAAGGCGGGAAGTCGCTGGCTGAGATCACGCGCAAGACGGTTGGCAAGGCGGGATTTGTCCTATTCGTGACATTCACCATGTTAATGCTGCTGCTAGTAACGGCAGCCTTCCTGAATGCGACTGCGATGTCGCTGACCTCGCGCTGGCCATTGGAAAAGCTGGGGATGGATGCGAATCAGACGATTCTGAGAACAGTTACCAATTCGGTTACCGGTCAGCCGGAAGGCGTTATTGGTGGTATAGCATCCACCTCGGTGATAATCATAACCCTGTTGTCGCCTCTGCTTGGATGGCTGATGTATCGCAGAGGATTGAAAACTGTCACAGCATATATTTTCGCCGCAGTAGTTGCAGTCGGATCGGTAGCAATCGGCTTCAGGATGCCAGTGTCATTGGAACCGCAAATCTGGATGATAATCATATCCATCTACTGTTGGATCGCCGCCGGGCTGCCGGTGTGGTTCGTTCTCCAACCACGCGATTTCACGAACGTGCAACTGCTCTACGGCGGGATGTTAATGCTCGTGTTCGGTGTGGTTGTATCCGGTTTCCAGGGTATCCAGGTCAGCTTTCCGGCGATGAGTATCGCTGAAGGTACAAGCAGACTGGGCATGATCTGGCCAATGCTATTCATAACTATCGCCTGCGGCGCCATCTCCGGGTTTCATGGCTTGGTCAGCAGCGGAACAACCTGCAAGCAGGTCGAGCACCAGTCATCTTCGCGTAAGGTTGGCTACAACGCTATGTTGCTCGAATCCGTATTGGCGCTGTTAGTTCTGCTGGCGCTTGCCGGTGGTCTCAAGTATGTCGATTACCTGCAGCTCGTTCATCCGGAAACCGGGTCGGGCAATCCGATTCTGGCGTTTGCACTGGCGGTCGGCGCATTGATGAACAATGCTGCCGGGATGCCGCTTTATCTGGGCTGCATAATCGGGATTTTAATGGTTGAGGGATTTGTCATCACCTCGCTTGACACCGCGATCCGCTTTGTTCGTTATCTTCTCGAAGAGTTGTGGCAGGTAATGTTCAATCCGACGCCGGCAATACTGAAGACTCCCTGGTTCAACTCAGGAATTGCGGTGTTATTGATGTGGGCTTTGGCAGCGGGTAATACGTTCAACGCCCTCTGGCCCATCTTCGGATCCGCCAACCAGCTTTTGGCGGCATTAACCCTGATAACCATAACCATGTGGTTGTCTCTGAGAGGTCTTAAGAGCTGGTTTACTGTAATTCCCGCGATCTTCATGACCGTAACCACGGTTGCTTCGCTGATTCTGCTACTGTTTACCCGTTACCTGCCGGCGGGTAATTTCACATTGGTTGCGGCTTCGCTGGTTCTGCTTGTGCTGGCGGTTGCGCTGGCGTTTATCGCCGTTGCACGGGCGATGGACATGATAAGGGAACGACGCGGTAGTCCGGCGATCTGACATTGCCGGCAGGAGAGAAGTCCCTATATAACTCGTTATTTTCCACTTTTTTATGAACAACCTGGAGTAACCGTGAGAGAGGAACTACTTAAACTGTTGAACGAACACGAGGATCTTCCACCACTTCCTGAACTTGTACTGAAGATAGACGCCGAATTACGCGATCAGAAAAGCCCTGTTAACAAGATCGCCAAATTGATAGAGACCGATACGGTTCTCGCCGGTCGGGTTTTGAAGTTGGCTAACAGCGCCTTTTACGGAGGTGGTCGTCGGGAGATTACCAAGCTCGGACTCGCCCTGACGAGGTTGGGATTAAATGAGATCAGGAAGGTTGTTTATGCTATTGAATTGTCAAAACTGTTCTCGTCCAGCGATGTGATTGATCAGCGTCAGTTCTGGCGTCATTCCCTGGCTGTGGCACTCACGACTCAGGCGCTGTCACGCTGGGCTAAAGCAACGGAGGAAGAAGTAGAGAATGCTTACCTGGCAGGATTAATGCACGATATCGGACTGATGGTTTTCAGCTATTTAATTCCCGATATGTACAAGGAATTTCTGGAGAATTTATCAGATAAGGAGATTCCGCTTGACAAGCAGGAAATCGAGGCATTCGGGATTGATCATGCGGAGTATGGACATGCCTTTATTATGCGCTGGTGGCCCATTGATGAATGTGTAATAGAAGCGGTGCGACTGCATCATTTCCCTTTTGACGGTCATGAGAGCGACAATCGGACAGGGCAGCTTGTTCATATCGCCAACATAATATGCAATACACTTGGTTTTTCCAACGGGATAAACGTCTATTGCGAGATGTTTCGAGAGGGTGCCTGGGATGCGTTGGGTTTGACGCTGACAACGGTGGATAGTGTCCTTCAGGATGTGCTGAGCAGTATAGATATGGCGGAGCAGTTACTGGAGAGTTGATAAAATATAGATATAGGTGTTATATGTTTAGAGGCGACACCGGTTGATTCGGGATTCTTGGACAACCTGTATCGCGGGAGTGTCATTCAAAGATTTAATCGAACGGTGATTCAAACTCTTCCAACCCCGGCCATTTCCTGTCCTTTTTCGATAGAATCGGTTCACCCTTCAAGTGCCAGTCGATTTGCAGCTTGGGGTCATCCCAGCGTATGCCACCCTCAGCCTTGGGGACATAATCGCCATCGACCAGGTATGCAACGATCGATTCCTCGCTGATAGTACAGTATGCATGTGCACAACCACGCGGGATGTAAATCTGGTTGAATCTTTCCGCTGAAAGCATTACCCCGTCCCATACGCCATAAGTCGGTGAGCTTTTACGCAGATCAACCAGAACATCGAAAACCTCACCGACAACACAGCGCACTAACTTGGTTTCATCATGCGGCGGGCACTGAAAATGAAGACCTCTTATGATGCCCCGGACGCTATTCCCGGATTGATTCTCCCGTAACCATTCAGTCTGTAAGCCTCGCTGTGCAAACAAATTCAAGTCGAACAGCACAACAAAATACCCACGCTCGTCACCGAATGACTTGGGTATTATTTCATAAGCTCCTCGTACCTTCAAGGGTATAAATTCCATAGATTACCGATCCTTTTTAATGGTCTATCAGCCTGTACCAAAGTGGTAGAGTGATGTGGCCAATCCCAGGTGACGGCGACTGGTTAGCTCGGAACTGCCACTGGCCCATAGAGCCAAAGGACCACACATGCCTACACAATGCATGCTGCCCAGCAAACTTGCGGTCGCTACAGCT
>CAYYHI010000207.1:0-5394 GCA_964471745.1 uncultured bacterium
ATTAGTAATGGCAATGGTATAATCTGTGAGAGATCAAGTCCTGATATTTTGGATTGTGTATTCGTCTTAAATCATGCTTCTGATCGTGGGGGCGGGTTAAATTGCAGAGAATACTCGAGTCCTCGAATACGAAATTGTAATTTTATTAATAACTTTGCAAGAAATGGTGGAGGAGGTATCGCTATTTGGGATAATTCAAATCCCGAGATCATTAATTGCAATATAAGTGGAAACACCTCAGAAGATGAAAGTGGAGGTGGAATTACCTGTGGAAATAACTGTAATCCCAGAATTATAAATTGCTTAATAAATAATAATACTTCTCCTGAGCATGGTGGGGGTATTTATTTTTCGTGGTCTGAACCTCTGATAAGCAGTTGTGTTTTCCAGGGGAATTCATCAGAAATACGTGGCAGTGCGATATTTGACATAAGTACTGTCTTAACAATTATTAATTGTACATTCAGTGAGAATAGTAGCAATAGATCAGCTGCATGTGTTAATAGTGGTCGTGGATCGAGTATCTATGCTGTGAATTGTATTGTTACAAGGAGTACAGGAAGTGGTATATCCTTCTCTTGGCAGTCACCTTATACTATCGTGACATATTGCAATTTCTACGATAATTCAGAAGGAAACTGCGTAGGTCACCCTCCTGTGCGTTTTGGGCAAATAAATACAATTAATGCTAATGAGGATTCTTGTGATTTATTCCAAAATATCTTTATGGATCCATTATTCATCAATAACAATGAAAATGATCTTCAATTAACGGGTGATTCGCCTTGTATAGATGCAGGGACGGATTTCCTTGTATGGCAGAATGATACTATTGTAAACATTTCACTTGAAGAGTACTCTGGTGAAGCACCTGATTTGGGCGTCTTTGAGTTTGGTATGGAAGGGATATTTGATTATACACAATCTTGCCAGCCTGAGGATTTTCAAACGTTAGTGTACCCTAATCCCTTCAATTCAAAAACCAGTATCGCCTTCAGTCTTCCAGCACCAGAACAGGTTACTGTGAAGATACTCGATATCTCAGGACGGGGAATTGCCACACTGGTCGATGGATGGTTGGAAGCAGGACATCATCAGGCTTTATGGGATGCATCAGAAGTGTCGTCGGGCATCTACTTCTGCCGGATGGAAGCTGGACAGTATCGTGGAACTGTAAAACTGATGCTGCTACAGTAGGATTCTGGATTCCAGCGTCCGCTGGAATGACATATTGGGCAGGATAGCTTTATTGGGATGACACATATAGAAATAATCCCAACCATCAAGCCGCACAAACCACATATCTCCAAGCTTTCTCACCATTAAACTTACATACCTTCACACTTTCTCACTTTCTCACTTTCACATAGGCGTGTTTGTCTTTATCTTATTAATTCAAATAGATCATTTAGGGGAACTTAGAAACCGTAATGAAAGAGATACTGAAATCTTGCGTCGACAAAGTCGATGACTGGGTTGAACTCCGCTATCACCACCGCCGTCGCAATTCTATCATGGCGCGCGGCGGGCGGATCGATACCGCGGAGTCGATCGTCAAGGCAGGTGTGGGTGTGCGCACGATGGTGGACGGATGCTACGGCTTCTCCAGCACCGACGAACTGACCGAAACCGGCATCATGCAGGCTGTACATAGCGCCATCGCCAACGCCCGCAACCTGTCGAAACTCAAGAAACGAAAGACGCCGGAGTTCCGGAAGATTCCACTGGCGACCGAAGATTACTTTGCTCCAGGCTATGATTCCCTTCTGGATATGACACTTCAGGACAAGATGGACGCTGTCGTAAAGATTGAGCGCGAAGGCAAGGAATCCTCTGAGTATATCACCCGCGCCACCTGCCGCTACAGCGAGCTATTGGATGACAAGATAATCGTAACCAGCGATGGCGCATGCGCCAGGCAGCGCCTCGCTCAGCCGGAATTTCGCCTCGGTCTGATTGCCGAAAAATCCGGTGTGCAGACAACCTACCACAGCAGCGTAGGCATCAGCGGCAACTGGAATGACCTGTTCCAACATCCAACTGCCGATAGAGTCGTTGAAAAAACATCCAAACTTGTGGTTGATCTGCTGTCAGCGGGTTACGTGGAAGGCGGAAAAAAAACCGTCATAATGTCCCCCAGCATCGTCGGCTTGCTGTGCCACGAAGCTGTTGGTCACACTGTCGAAGCCGACTTCGTCCAGTCCGGTTCAGTGGCTCGAGGCAAGATCGGCGAGCGGGTTGGTTCAGAACTCGTCACGCTCATTGACTCCGGCGCTGCGCCTTTCGGTGAAAACCCCGCCGCGATGCTTGCATTCGACGACGAAGGCGTACCTTGCCGTGATGTGATTATCATCGACCAGGGTATCCTGAAATCTTATCTTCACAACCGTGAGTCTGCGGCTGTATTCGAGGTCGAACCCACCGGTAACGGTCGTGCCTGGGAATACGACGTCGAACCGCTGATCCGTATGCGCAATACATGCCTGGCTCCGGGAACGCAGAGCATTGACGAGATTATTTCGGACACAAAATCCGGTGTTCTTCTCGAAGGCAGTGGGAGCGGGCAAGCTGATGCAACCGGTGAATTTATGTTCGGCGTAGGTCACGCCGTTGAAATTAAGGACGGTAAGTTAGGTAAACTGTTTCGCGAGGTGACCATTTCCGGTATCGCCTTCGACGTGCTGAAGAGCGTCGATGCCATCAGCTCGGAATTCAGATGGGATATGGGGGCCGGATATTGTGGTAAGGGACAATATGCGAAGGTGGACGGAGGCGGTCCCTACATCCGCTGCCAGACAACACTGGGAGGAAAGTAGCATGAGAACACCGCATGAACTTCTGCAGGCAAGTCAGAACCTGATGGACATAGTAAAACAGCATAACGTCAACAGCGCCCAGGCGACCGCTATCTCCCGGCGCCGACGCAAGATCAGTCTGAAAAAAAACGACTATCAGATCGGTTCCTCGTCCGATTATTCGGAAATCGAGCTGGTTGTACACGATGACTTCCGGTTGGGTTCGGCAATGACGAACGACCTCTCCTCCGACGGTTTGCGTGATGTTGCGGAAAGTGCACAGGCGTTGGCGTCCACCGCGCCGCGTGACGATAAGTTAGCTCTCAGCCAACCAGGTGATGTTGTAAACCTTCCACTCGCAAGTCCGGATATTGCCGCCATCGGTCCGGATGATCTGCTGAACCTTGCCAGCGAAGCCTTTGAACCGGTGTTTGCCGACGAAGAAATCACCGTAGACTCAGGCTCGATAGACCTTAATCATGTCTCGCTCTGCATTGTCAACACAAACGACGTTTCGGTCTCGACCGAGATTACTTACCTGAGTTCCATGTTGATGGGAATGGGAGTTCGCGACGGACAGGTTACATCCTTTGATTATGACTGGATTGGATCGCGTTCTCTTGATAAATTTCCTTCTGAAACCCGCAGGATGATGGATGAACTGGTTACGAACCTCAAGTCGACCTTTAACCCGCGCAAGGGGGAGAGCTATAAAGGAATGATCATTCTGCGTCCTGAGGTTGTCAACCAGATGTTGATGCAGGTAGTTGAGTTTCATTCTCACGGCAATGCGCTGAAGGATAACGCCAGCCGCTGGGCTGACATGACAGGCAAATCAGTAGCCTCACCACTGTTCACGGTAAGAGATGACCCGCACAATCTGGAATATATCCAGGCTACCGGTTTCGACAGCGCTGGTACACCGACCGGAGTATGCACATTGATAGACCGGGGTGTGCTGCAATTTTTCATGGAGTCAGTCGATTCCGCTTCGCGACGAGGAACAACCGCGACAGGTCATGAAAACGGACTCATCGTCACTCGTCTGACCGGAGGAAGCGGCGGTATTGCTGATCTGGTAAAAAAGGCAGGACGACCGGTATTGTCGATGCGTCGCTTTGCCGGGAACCTGAACTCGGTTACCGGAGACTTCTCCGGCGTAGCCAAGAACTCGCACATGTTAAATAACGGAGAAGCAATCCCGTTGGTGGAAACGATGGTTGCCGGCAACGTTTTCGATCTACTGAACAATATTGTGGCTGTAGGTGAAGCCCGCTGCCATCGCGGATTGATTGAAACCGGTCCGTACCTGGTCGATGGGGTAACGGTTTCAGTTGGTGGATAATTAAGTTTTTAGAGTTAATTCAATGAAGGTAGAGAATTTAAACAGCCTGGTAAGTGAGGAAGACTGGCAGCAGTTTTACGAAAGGCTTAAGAACAAGCAGGTAATGGAAGTTCTTCATGAGCTATTTAATCACATAGTAGATACTCTGGCGAAGAGGATAGATGCTGTCAAGGTTGATAATGGACGAGCAATATCCTTCTTCTCTAATGACCGGGAATTTCTAACGATCAATGTTACCCGTAATGATCTGCGTATTTACATCCATCCCGCCGCGCGAACCTTCTTCGATCCCGACGCGAAGTTTCAGGTTGAAAAGTTCAATTTCTGGAAATCATCTTACCAGAAGACATCCGGGAAATACCGCGCGATGAGTGTTTGGATATCGGAGAAAGAATATCTTCAGGGAGTTAAGGAAGTTATCGATCTGATTCCCGAAGCTTAAGAAATGCAATGGAAAAATAATAATCACCTTCACGCGCTTACTTGTTCTGAAATTCTAAAATTTATTTTCATGTAACAATTGTATTTGAAGTTACAAACAGTAGCTGTCCGAAACGATCTATTCTCCATGAAGAGAAATTCGATTTAGTAAGCAGATCATCAATGCTTTCTCTATCGTAGAAAAAGACGGGGCATTTTCGTAACCCAAGCCTAACTTTACGAACGTAGGATCGCCATGTGTTAGCAATCGGAAAGCTCGCAACCATAGTTTTCTTGGTTATATTCTTGGTTTTTACCAGATAAGGGAGTGGGTTCTTTATATAATCATACAGACCGATAGCAATTACAATATCGAAAGATTCATCTATGTCAAGTTCAAGGAATGTTGATTGAATGATTTCAACGTTATTGGACAATCCACGAGAGCTGACCAGTTGCTGCATTACATCAACCATTTTAGGTGCAGGTTCAATGGCTACTATTCTTGAAGCGCCAGCCTTAAGTATCGGTTCTATGAATCGACCGGAACCAGCACCAATATCCATCACCGTTGCCCCAGGATACTTCTTAATTACCCCAATTGTACGTTCCAATCTTTCCACCATATCCTATCTGAACACCTGGTCAAGATACCTTGCCATGAAGCTTTTTTTACCACTGTAAATACTATCAAATTCTTGAGCTGTTTTATTAAAGTGATTAACAACCGAATCATTCATTCAGTTTTATCCCCTGTTTTCATAACCTTAAACTGGCTTGACAGTCGATGCTATCTCTCTATAGGTTGTAAACCTAAAATCATGAAGTAACATA
>CAYYHI010000208.1:0-2909 GCA_964471745.1 uncultured bacterium
ATACCGGCACTGCTTAAAGTGACAGTCAGATCCTGGTCACCACCTGCATCAACAACTCCCGCAACCGGTTCCACCACCAGCCAGTCGGTCCTGCCGCCAAGATGCCATACCACGACTCGATCAGAGTCCTGAACTAATCCGGTTAGAACCCAACTGTAAGGATCGTAAAGGTTGGTAATATGAATCCCGCCTGGTCTGCTCCCATCCATGTCGAATGCCGCCGCAACAGACCACTCGCCGTTGTCCAAGTTGACCTTGTTGACCTGGATATCGGTCTCCGCACCGCGGGAAAATACGTAAAGGTTACATTCGTCCGGGTCTTCCTGCCAATAAGCCAGTCCGTAGTTACGAACTTCGTCGGGGACTCCAATTTCACGCACAACTTCACCGTTAAGATTAGTGGCGTAAATGCTGGACGCGATCCCCGCCGACCAGAAAAGGTTATTATCCGGGTCCCAGGTCAGAGCGCGGTAGGAACGGGCACCGCCTTCGATGGTCTCGACATGCTCGCCGATTGAATTGAAGCCGTAGAGGATGTTTTCATCCGCTCCCCATAGTAGGTCGCCGTCACAGGTCAAATCGCGCATCCCGTAGTATGATTCGTGGAACTGATTAAACTCACCGACGCAATTGCCGTCGACGTCGAACTTGTAAATCTTGTTGAGGTCCTCGCCGTTGTTGCCGCTGGAGATGAAGAAGTGCCCATCAAGGAAGGCAACGCCGTTTAGCGAATTATCATTAATCATTTCCTCAACATTGATAACCTGTCGTATCCACCAGGGGTCTATTTCCGGTAAGCCCAGAAAGAATATCTCAACCTGCCAGGTGAGTGGTCCACTGCCAACATTGCTGATAACCAGCGGAATCTCAAACTGGTCATCTGGTTCGAGAAATATCTCAATCGCGTTCGGATTTACGTTGCAATCTGCGTACAGCATCGCAAAATTGAGCTCGACATCGGCTTCGTTCTCAATAACAACCTCACGCTCCCAGTATGGCAGATAATCCTCGGCGGTTACGACGACGTCATAAGTCCAGGCGGGGATTTCAGGGAAGTCATAGAAACCATCCTCATCAGCTTCGGTGGATATGTCATACTGGTCGACCTGCACCAGAGCCCCCGGTACTACATGGTCTTCTACTGCATCATAGACAAGTCCGTGCAGTCTGCCGAATCCCTCGACCACGAAGATATGAAAGGGGATCTCGATATACTGCGCGTTGGAAGCATTGGCTACGACAGCGACAGAACCATCATACTCGCCGAGCTCCAAATCTTCAGTGTTAGCGAAGAATGTTACAACCGTGGACTGACCGGGATCGATATTGCCTTCAGCAGGCTCAACACCGAGCCATTGCAGATTATCCGGTAGATCGATGTTGAAGGTTACGACATGCATCTCATCCTGTTCTTCGGATGTGTTCTCCAGTTCCAGTTCGAACTCACCGGTTTGTCCGCCGGGAACCGGTCCGAACTCGATCATATCCGCTGAAAGTTCCAATATACCACCGTAAATTGGCGCATCGGACTCAACCCAGTCCGGGTCAGCCGCTTCTTCATTGTTACTTGCGCCAAGTGTGCCGTCGATGCCGGTGGGTGAAAGGTCTTCGAATGTCTGTCCTTCGCCTTCGTCGAACCGCCAGTAACCGATCAAGCCTTCCTCTTCTCCCGAGAGCAGCGAATTCATACTGCGTCGGATATCTTCCTCTTCACGGGCGAAGTTCCAGATACGAACCTCGTCGATGATCCCCTGGTAAAAGTCGACAGCCACGTTCCCCAGCCTGCCGAATGATACGTCAGTGTTGTATCCGGTAATTGTCCCTTCAAGCTCTCTTTCCGCAACGAGTTCGCCGTTGAGATATAATCGGATGTCTTCGCCGTCGTAGGTTGCTGCGATGTGGTTCCATTCGTTTAGCTCAAGAACGTTCTCCTCTGAGCGGGTACTGTACCAGTCGTCGTTGATGGTAAAACAGATTGAAACATATCCGAGCTCGTGACGACTTATAAGCCACTGATAATAAGGTCGATTGTGGGAGGTATACGGTTTATTAATAATGGAATCCCACCCATCGTTACCGATGCACTGGTCGGGATTTATCCAGACTTCGAGGGTGACGTTCTCGCAGTTGTAGACATCATTTCTCGGGATTAGCGAGAATGTCTGCCGTCCATCATAATCGAGGGCATGTTGGGCGTACATAATGTTTGATGTCATGATGAGAACGGTTAAAAAAAAGTAGGTGGACATCTTCATAATTTACCTCCGCATAGAATTATAAATTTTGGATTTTGGATTTTGGATTATAACTCAAAATCCAAAATTCTAACAGAAACTGGATGGTGATTTTAAGATAGGAAAAAATCGGACGGTTGGCAATAGTTATTTCAACGTAGCTCTCCTTGAGACTTGGCAACAGATTTCTTACAACGGTACAAACTAACTAAAGGGGAGGTTAGACACTCCTGTCTGACTTGGTAAATTATGCACTGACAGGGCGGCACGGGCTATTTGTTGCCCGTGTTTCTTTATCTGATGACATGGGAAATGGGGTCATGTCAGCTATTCATCCTTCATCCTTCATAATTCATCCTTTATTTTCACCACTTCTTCTTCTTCTCGCCCAACAGCAGCCATTCGTCGTACAGTATCTCCAATTTCCTGTCGATTTCATCCAAACGTCGGCGTCGAGACGCAGCACGGTTTCCCTTGCCTTTGGCTACAAGCTTGTTAAGTTCCTCTTCAATGCTCGGACGGGTATCCTCGAGTCGCTTTATTTAATTTTAAAGCTCTTTTTTACAGGTTACTTGACAAACGGCGCGATTTTTTCTTGCATCCGTCGACAATTGGGCCTAATACGGAGTAATAGGAGTTTTCAGTGGCAAGATCTATGTTTCTTCCCAAGACGAA
>CAYYHI010000208.1:2919-5358 GCA_964471745.1 uncultured bacterium
GCTGCGGATCAAATTTCAACCGCTTGCTCTTAATTTTGGTGCCCTTATAATCCTCGTTGGATGATATCCGAGAAGTTCTGCGCTTGATGAAACCACGACCGCTTCTATCGGTTGATCTATAGTGGTGCTTGTTCTTTTGCCAGAAATCGTTGAAATTCCCATCATAGGGGATAATATCAGGCGGCAGAAAATGCAGGATACGGTCCGCCAGTTTGTTCAGAAAATAGCGGTCATGCGACACCACAACCAGTGTACCGGGGAATTCCTCGAGAGCATCCTCGACGGCTTCACGAGAATTAATATCGAGATGATTAGTCGGCTCGTCCAACAGAAGCATACCGGCGCCGGAATGCATCAGGACGGCAAGCTGCAGCCGGGCTTTCTCACCACCCGACAACACCTCTATAGGCTTTTCCAGGTCATCGTGGGTGAAGAGAAAACGATAGACCAGGTCGGCAGCTTCACCCTTCAGCAGACCAGTCAGACGCATGGCTTCCTCAATGACGTTCGATTTCATGTCCAGGTTCTCGCCCAACTGGGAGAAATAACCCATTGAAACTGACTTACCGACGCGCAGATTCGGATGTTCCCAGTTGCCGTGTCGGATAACATCCTGGATAAGCGTGCTTTTACCAGTGCCGTTATCGCCGACAAAGGCTACTTGCTCACCCTGAGTTATGAGAAAGCTCACATTATTCAACAGAACAGGATTGCCTTCAAACTGCTTGTGATAATGCTTTACTTCGAGCGCAATTTTTCCTTTCGGTGGTTTAGTCAATAGTCTGAAACGAAGTTTCCTGCTGTCGCCGCTGGATTTCTGTACCTGTTTCAGCTCTTCGACGCGCGCCTCGAACACCTTGGCGGTTTTAGCGAGCTTGGGATTGTCGTAAACTGAACTCCAAGCTTTCAAGCGCTGGATATTGAACTGCAGGCGCTGAATGTCCTTCTGCGCCCGCTTATACGCCGCATCCTTGGCGAGCTGTTTAGTGAGCTTTTCACGACGATAGTCGCTGTAATTACCCGTATATTCCGTGAGTTTGCCACGTTCGAGCTCCCATATCCTGAGGCAAACCCGGTCGAGCATGTAGCGGTTGTGCGATACGATTATAAAAGCCTTGTCCGAAGCGCGCAGGAATGTTTCCAGCCAGTCAAGTCCACTGAAATCAAGGTGATTCCCGGGTTCGTCCAACAGCATCAGGTCGTGGTCGCTGATCAGGATGCGAGCCAGTCCGATCATGTTGCGTTCACCACCGGACAGGTTCTGCATCGGATTCAGCCATAGTCTCTCAGGGATGCCGAGACCGTTCAGCAGGGATTTCACTCGAGCTTCGGCAGTAGGACCTCCGAGCAGGTTATAACGGTCGATCATTTCGGCGTAGCGGCTGAAAAGTTTGTCAAGATGGTTTCTATCCTCCCCTTTCAGTCCCTCCCGGGAACCGGACGGGGGATTCTCAACCTTCTTTATCTCCTCATCCAGTTGTCGCAGCTCACTCTCAACTGCCTTAACCTCGCCCAATCCGGAATACACTTCATCATAAACAGTTTGGTCGAGGTTATAATCCCGGTGTTGGGGAAGGTAACCGATGCGCAGCCCGGGTTGACCGGTAATGTGACCGGAAACCGGCTCCAGTTCTCTGACGATCAGTCTGAGCAGGGTTGTCTTCCCGACGCCGTTGGGTCCGACAAGCCCGATGTGGTCTGCCTTGTTGATCTGCGTATTTAGTTCGGAAAAGACATCCTGTCCGCCGAAAGCCATACTCAGATTGTTTATTCGCAGTATGGACATGGTTCAAAGTTAACGAGGTTAACGTCGAAAGGCAAAAGTTTACTTGGCAGAAACGGTTCAACATTCTATATTTGCGTATCCTGTTCTTGTAATTAGAATCTCGCGGAGGTATAGTACTGAAGTCGAAAAGCCAATCCCTTTTATTATTACTAACAATGTTGTTAATCTGGAGCACACATCTGCTTGTCGTGGACGAGCGCAAGAAATGTTGAAGGGATTGGTAGGGTAAAAATAATTTTGAGTTTTGGATTTTGAATTTTGGATTACAACCTAAAATTCAAAATTCTAAATTGAATTTCCCATTGTACCGACCTTAAGTGTAATTGTCCAAGTTTTTAGAAATCAAGTGAACAGATGCGCAGTATTGACTCCATCTATTTTGATGTTTATTATAGATAATTAATCATTGTAGATTATAGTGAACAATTGTTCAGGAGGACGGGGATTCGTACCCTTCCTTAAAAAGACTATACCTTATTGGACGGGTACGGAGACCCGTCCTCCTACAAAGTGAATTGACTTTAGTTTACTTTAATGTGCCTCCATTAGTAAATTCACTTAAAAATTCCTGGTAGCACGCATCCTTGGCAACTACTTCCGACCAGCCTGTCTGTAAACACACATCATTAGGAGATTGAAATGAAATTCAATCG
>CAYYHI010000209.1:0-5355 GCA_964471745.1 uncultured bacterium
ACGGTCGTTGTCACCCTTGCCCCGATACAGATTACCTCTTATAAAATAAAGTGAATCGTTTGGGGCAATCTGAATTGCTCTACTAAGATCGGCTATGGCACGGTCGTTGTCACCATTTTGCCAAAATGCAATTCCTCGCCAGCGATAAACTGAAGCATTGTTTGGATCACTCTGAATTGCTCTATTAAAATCAACAATAGCAAGGTCATTCTTACCACTTTTAACATATACAATACCTCGTCTGTAATAAACGGAAGCATCGTTTGGGTCGTTCAGAATGGCTCTATTGCAATCGGCCATATCATGTTCGCTTTCACCTTTAGCATTACTTAAAGTATTTAACCAGCTATAGGACGAAGAATCGTTTGGGTCAATCTGAATTGCTATATTAAAATCAACAATAGCAAGGTCGTAGTTATGTTTGAAATAATATGCAGTTCCACGATATTTGTAGAGCGAGCTCCAGCCAGGTTTTTGTTCGATAGCATGAGAAAGATATTCTATCCTTTTGCCCAAATCATCAGTCCTAAGTGACTTTCTAAACCATTCCGTTGCTGATAGTTCATCGCTTAGCTGGTGACGCTGCTTTTTGATCTCCTTAACCTGTGAAGCCTCTGCATATTCTAACCGTTGTCTGAGTGTTTCCATCTCACTTTGCAGTCGAGTCACTTCATCCTGAAGCATCTTCATGTCGTCAAGCTTTTGCCGGTCTCGAACAAGCTCCTGTATTTTGCGGTTCACATCATCCGTATCGACACTTATCCTGCAGGTCAGATAAAGGACGAAAACACCATCCTCTTCCTTCCACACTTCCGCGTCTATTTCGGTGTTTGTGACGCCTGCGGTGATCGCCAGTACTTCCTTCTTATACTCTGTTTCATCCTTAAACTCTGTTTTCGTTTCCGTGATTCGCTGCTTCAGTTCTGTCGTACTTTCGATATATACACCGACCTGTTCCAGAATCTGACGTTTGGCTTCGAGGGTAGCGAGTTCGCGGAGTTCCTGGCGGGACTCGTTTTCACCCATAACATACCTTACAGTCTGGGTGAATACCTTCTGTTCCGCCCAGCTAAGTGCTGAAGAAATAAGCAGAATTACAACTGTCAAGAAGATGAATCTATCTTTCATTTTCCCCTCAACTTTAAATAATACAGCCGAGTAGTACTGCTTGCTTGATGGTCGGGTTTATTCTCATAAGGTGGCGGATAGGAATATCCACCCTCCCCGTTATTGTGGTTTCTTCATCAACTCATTCAATTGAAAGCTGTGCCTTATCGGGTGAACGACGGCGTGTTCGAGCATGGCTTCGATGCAGTAATTTACCTTCCAGCGGGACTCGTAAATCGGCTGGAAAAATTTGATTTCGTCCAAGTCAACCAGAGGATATTTCCATTTATCCATCAGGTGTTCGAGGTAATCATCAACCCGTTCTGCGATCACGTCCGCTTCCAGCGTCGGTTCGATCTGCGGGTCGGGCAGTTCTAACTTTTCGCATATCCAGCTCATGTAACAGCTGGCTGGCAGGCGGTATTTCAGGTCGATCTATATTTCACTCGAACCGGAGTGTTCGAGTTACCGTTATGATTGACTCTTCATTGAAAACCCGTTCAACAATCTGAACGGGTTATTCATACAACATAAGCGCTGATTTGCTGTAAGTATAACTACCTACTCACCAGCACCAGCGTTCCGGCTATCATGTCATGCAGCGCCTGCTTACGTGCCGTGATACCCGCCATGATGTAACCGATCATCAGGATTATTCCGGAGATAATCTTGCTGAAATGCCTGCCGGTGGCGCGCAGAAACGAAATCCGGTTACCGTTCATATCAGTGACCACCAGCCTTAAAACCATCTTGCCGACCGTCGCCTGCTTGGAGGAACTCTCCAACAACGCATAATATAACCAGGCAATAAGTCCGGTGAAGAAGTTGGAGAACATCAGACTCGCCATGTGACGAGGTCCGAAATCGCTGAAGTCGCCAAAGCTGCTCGTACCACCGGATATTAAATTAAAAGCGCCGGCAATGATACCCAGAATAATTGCGTCGATGATAAACGCGACAAAACGGCGCCAGAAACCGGCATAGTCCACCCGTGCAGGGAGAATCGGTATCTGTTGTGATGGTGTATCTTCAGGTAGGTTCGTGAGCTTGGCGCCGCAGGTCTTGCAGAACGATGCGTGGTCATCGTTTTCGGATCCACAATGAGGACAATTCAATTAGCGACCCTTGTATGATTAGAGATATGTTGTTTTAGCGGAACATTGCCTTTATACTGCCCCAGGTGCGAAATACGCCGGAGAATGAGAGCGTAACTTCCCTGGTCTGACTGTACTCTTTGTGTCCGCCGGCTTGGCGGATTTCGAGGCGATAATAGAAGGTGCGGGTGTTGCCTTTGAAGAGATCGTTGTCGATATAGTGGTAAGTATGCCCGGCGCCGGTGGGTTCCATCTCGCAGACAGGATAGAAGTTCCTGCCGTCAAAGCTGCGCTGCAGACAGAATTCAACGACACCACGTTCGCTGTTGGTGGTCCATTCGAGTTTTACGCTGTGACTCTCAACAGACGCAGTGAAACTCTCCAATATCTGAGCTACCGCCGGTGAAGCCTGAAACAACAACACCAGCATAAATAGAAGGATGGCTGGTTTCTTAAGATTCATGTTCTCTTCCGAATACAAAACCTTTCAGCGGAAACAAGTTATTAACATTATACAACATTGTCAAGTATTTATTTCAGATTTATGCAGGTCAGCGGTAAATCTCACTGTTTTCGCTGTCCCACTCAGCTAATTCATCGAGGGTATTAAGCTCTCCCAATTCCTTAAGCGTGGCAGCCAGTCGGCTGATATCGATAAAGCGGATTATATGACCGTCGCGATGAAGTTCCATCATCCCGGGACCGCCCTTCATGGCTGTTTCAGCGCCGCGTTTAAGGTAATTACGAGCGGCTTCCAGGTCGCCCTTGTCGAAGTAATACAAACCTGCGTTTATATAGAAAGCAGCGGTACGGAAGTTTTTATAGGAATCCTTCTGAGTGAAATCATCCACCATCTCCCGGCGCTGATCCCAACCTTTATAGTATTGATTTTCGAAACGCGAGTTCTCGGCGATTTTACGCGCCCTGTCAAAGAAAACCTGACCATGCAAGGGTCCGAACCGATCGACCTCGTACCCGAGACACATCATCACGTAAAACTCAATCAACCCGGTGAAAGTATCGTACGGCTCCCCGACGTGCATACGTATATCGCGATTTATCTTAAATTCCCAACGCTTGTCTCGGAGTTGCATTCCCTGTTTCATCGCCACCATTATACCGGCTTCATACTTGCGCCAGGCGCCGAGCAGCGAATACTTTTCGAAGAATATCTCCACCCGGATCGGCAGTTCGTATATATATGAACCGTCCGTCCAACGATACTCATTCAGGGTCTGGCTCAGTTCCTTGTCAAGCCCCTCAAGGTATGACTGCTCCTCAAGCGGCAGGTGGTCGGTGTGGATTACCGCCTCACATTTGATTTTCTGCGCTTGAAGCAAGCACGTCATGCACAGAAGCAGAATTAACGTCAGTACCGCTTTATGTTTAAGAAAACTTTTATAATGCATGTCAAAATGGTAAATTATAGCGTCCAGGCATCCTGGTTGAAGGAAGCATCAGCAATCGACAGTTGAACGCCAATTTACAGCCTGATTGTCAGTTTGTCAAGGCAACGCCGTATCATTGTGTCAAATGTGGGATTGATGGATTGAGCACGATTCCTTTTTTGCGAAAGTCTTCTGTAGTCGCTGGAGCGGTCTCTTCCATCGCGACTATTCGGATTCGGATTGTAATAATATTACTAATTTCGGTTGTATTAAACGCTTATGCTGCATTCGAGGGATTTTTCGATATACAGTCGGATTTTCTATTGAACGGTATAAGCGATGATGCAAGGCGTCGGAGCGGGTTCTCGCGGATTGACCGATTAGGCATGCCTGAGTTGGCAATCAACAGGATCAACATGTTTATCCCGGGACAGACCATCGATTGGGGTATCGGTTTCTGCTCATCCGGCGATGAGGTTTATCTCGAACAGAAATTGTCGGGGCGATTCGGCTTGAAAGTGTGGAACGCCCGTTGCTGTATAGTTGCTGATATTTACCGCGTTGATATCGATGGTTACGGCTCTGCAACAGCACCGGGCATTGGTTTTCGCTTTGATTGGTCTCCCTTGATATCGGTCTCACTCAACGGCGGCATGGACGGACTCCTGACCGGTGAAATCAGGAACGGCTACAGGGACATCGCCAGAAACGGCTGGGGGATGATCCACTTCAGGGCTGGTGCAATGTCGGGAGTATCAATGATGGTCGATGTACCACAGTACGGTCGAACAGGTTTGACTTTGGCTGCAGAGCAGAGGCTCGGAACGCACTTTGGCTGCAGATTTCTGCTTTCCGATCATCCTTCACGGATAGGTGGCGGTGTGTACTTCAACTTCCGGTTCGCAACAATCAGCTTTGCAGCGGTAAATCTGCAGCCGTTGGGATGGTCACAGAGTGTGGGGATACGGATAGCATGGTAATACCACTTGTCTTCCTGATTTTACTGCCATGCTGTGTCTTTGGAATAGAGAACTCTGAAGAATATGAAAAACTTCAGGAATGGATCGGCTCCGGATGGTCGGAATACGAAGATCAGTCGAGTGCTTGGTGGGGTTTGGAATCATGGAATGTAGATATAAACCGGTCAGATTTCCGTGAACTCACGGCTTTTCAGGTGATCGATGATTCGAGCGCCTTGATAATCATTGAAGAACGAGAGACGCAGGGAGCATTTTCCGACGAAACAGACCTGCTCGAACGAACCGGTACCAATAGGAATCTGCTTTCAAAGATTGAAGGATTGGTGACTTTCGGCAGGCAGTCTTTTGCTGCGCGTTATCATGTCCGCACCGACCGGCGTTACGGTTCCGGCGCGGAAGAGGATATCGAGCGTTATAACGGGGCGCCCTACGGTCTGACGCAACGATTTTCACTTACTACCGGTTCACTAACGGCAGGCGGGATGCTGGATAAGGATAAGTATGAACCGTCGATGACTGACCTGACCAGGTTTTACCTGGCATACAGGTCGGATCGGCTGTCGGTAATCGGTGGTGATTTTCACCTGTCTTCGGGATATGGTGTAACGCTAAATACCCGACCGACGTTTGGCAGCGGATTTGATGCAAAAGCCGCTTATAGCAAGGATTCTGACGGTATACGACCAGCAGTGGAGGCGCAGGAAAACAGCACTTTTCGCGGGCTGGGCGTTGAAATGAACAGCGAAGGATTGCAATTTAACCTGCTGGGTGCCTATACTGATCTGG
>CAYYHI010000210.1:0-5350 GCA_964471745.1 uncultured bacterium
TTCATTCCCCCGCTGTTGGAGATTCTTCACTTCGTTCAGAATGACGAAACGAGAATTATCAGAATGACGAAACGAGAACTTTCACACGATATCAGTAATCAGTTAAGACTCTCTTTCTCACTTTTACACTTTCATACTTTCAAACTTTCAAAAACCCGTCCAGCAAGCTGTACGGGCCACACAAGCTAAGATACTACTTATCCTTCAACGCCGCCTGAGCCGCAGCCAAACGGGCAATCGGTATACGGAAAGGCGAACAACTCACGTAATCAAGTCCGGTGCGATGACAGAAATCAACCGACCGTGGCTCGCCGCCATGCTCGCCGCAGATGCCGATCTTGAGACCGGAGCGCGTTGTACGACCCTTCTCAACCCCCATCTCCATCAGCCTGCCGACGCCATCCTGGTCGATGGTCTGGAACGGTTCGTCCTCGATGATACGGTTATCCAGGTAATAAGGTATGAAGCCGCGCGAGTCGTCGCGTGAGATACCCAGCGTTGTCTGCGTCAGGTCATTCGTACCAAAGGAGAAGAATTCGGCTACTTCGGCGATCTTGTCTGCTGTAATGCAGGCTCGTGGCAGTTCGATCATCGTCCCGACCAGGTAATCGACCTTCAGATCTGCTTCGGCAAACACCTCATCAGCAATCCTGCGTACAATCTGCTCCTGCCTGGCGAGCTCGTTCGGGAAGCCGACCAACGGTATCATGATTTCCGGCATAACGTCGACACCCTCCTTCTTAACGGCAACGGCAGCTTCTATGATAGCCCGCGCCTGCATCTCCGTGATTTCAGGATATACATTCCCCAACCGGCAGCCGCGGTGTCCGAGCATCGGATTCATCTCCCGCAACCCCTCAACCTTTGCCTTCACATGCGCCGCTTCAATGCCCATATCATACGCCAATGATTCGATCTCATCATCAGTATGCGGCAGGAACTCATGCAGCGGCGGGTCGAGCGTCCGGATCGTCACCGGCAGTCCATCCATCACGCGGAATATATCGAGGAAATCGCCTCGTTGCATCGGCAGCAGCTTGTCCAACGCCCTGCGCCGGCCCTGCTCGTCGTCGGCAAGGATCATCTCACGCACGGCTTGGATACGTTCACCGCCGAAAAACATGTGTTCGGTGCGGCAGAGCCCGATGCCCTCGGCGCCGAAAGCTCGCGCTGTCCGGCATTGGTCGGGCTGATCGGCGTTGGTGCGGATCTTGAGGCGGCGCTCAGAGTCAGCCCACTCCATCAACTTGGCATAGATGCCGTAAAGCTCTGAATCCGCCGGATCGAGTGAGTGCTCGATCAACACCTGCAGGATTTCAGATGGTAATGTCTTGACAGAACCTTCGATAACTTCACCGGTCGATCCGTCAAGAGAGATATAATCGCCCTCCTTGAATATCTTATCCTTCACCTTCATCTCACCGGTTTGGTAATCTATATCCAGCACACCGCAGCCTGCCACACAGACCTTGCCCATCTGCCGCGCGACCAGCGCCGCGTGCGACGTCATACCGCCGCGCGCAGTCAGGATGCCATTGGAGGCGTCCATACCTTTGATGTCCTCCGGTGAGGTCTCAATCCTGACCAGAATGACCTCTTCACCGCGTCTTCTGGCTTCAGTTGCAGCCTGGGCACTAAAGTAGATCCGACCGGAAGCCGCGCCGGGACCGGCGTTCAATCCTTTGGCAAGCAGTCTGCCTTCACTAATGGCGACTTTCTTCTCATTCATATCAAAAATCGGTCGCAGAAGCTGGTTGAGTTGTTCCGGTTCGATGCGCATCAGGGCTTCCTGGGGTTCGATCATTCCCTCATCGACCATCTCAACCCCAATCCGTATCGCCGCCAATCCCGTTCGTTTGCCGGAGCGGGTCTGCAGCATCCACAACCTGCCGTTCTGCACGGTGAACTCCAGGTCCTGCATGTCATGGTAATGATTCTCCAGCGTCTGGTAGGATGTAACTAACTGATCGTAAACTTCGGGCATTTCCTTTTCAAGATCGGATATCGGATGCGGAGTACGGATACCGGCAACCACATCCTCACCCTGGGCGTTGGTCAGGTACTCGCCGTAGAAAACCTTTTCACCGGTTGCCGGATTACGGGTGAAGGCGACGCCTGTGGCGCAGTCATCACCCATGTTGCCGAAGACCATGGTCTGAACGTTGACAGCCGTTCCCCAGGTCTCGGGGATGTTATTCAGCCGTCGGTAGGCGATGGCGCGTTCGTTGGTCCACGACTGAAACACTGCTCCGATAGCGCCCCAAAGCTGCTCCCAGGGATTTTCAGGAAACGGTACATCGGATTGCTCAGCGATAATACTCTTGAAACGAAAAACCAGTTCTTTGAGATCATCGGCAGTAAGTTCGAGGTCTTCAGTGATGTGCCGCTCTTCCTTGACCTTTTCAATTACAGCTTCAAACGGATCGATCTCCTTCTCACTGCGCGGTCTCACGCCCAATACCACATCACCATACATCTGCACAAAGCGGCGATAAGAATCGTAGGCGAAACGCGGGTTGTTCGTCCGTTCGGCAAGACCTTCGACAGTTGCATCGTTAAGACCCAGGTTCAGCACTGTATCCATCATGCCGGGCATTGAGACGCGCGCGCCGGAACGCACAGACATCAACAGAGGATTATCGGGAGCACCAAAACGGGCGCCCATGATCTCCTCGACACGCTCAAGAGATTCACGCACATCGGCTTCCAAGCTTTCCGGGTAGTTTTGATTCTCCATGTAATGGATGCATACTTCGGTAGTGATGGTAAAGCCCGGCGGTACCGATAGCTTGAGGTTGGTCATCTCTGCGAGACCAGCGCCCTTGCCGCCGAGCGAATTGCGCATGTCTTCACGACCCTCTGCAGCATCTCCCCCAAAATTATAGACGTATTTGTCTGCCATTTAAAGCTCCTTATTAATCCCGGAGTGCTTTACTGTCAAGCGATCTCTTCACGACAAGCACCCCGGTGATTTGATTTTCAATATTGAATTAGCCAAGTTAAATAATATTATCCCCCATATCAAGTGTTCCCATATTTATATTCTTAGTCAACCTTGCATATCGTTATCGGGTTTCGTAAAATAGTCTGGAAATCTATAAATCAACAACCCCTTCGGAATGAACTGGTTCCAATCTATCACAATATTACTCGTCGCTTTGCTCGGCTGGCTTGTATCCTTTTTCTTCAACATGAAGCGAAACCTGCACGTTCTCCAGCTTGAGGACTACGAACCGGCGAGAGCGATTGCGGTTGAATCTCGACGTCCTTATTTTCAGCGCCTTTTCGGTCCGGAGGTGATTGCCGGTGTGGTCGTTATTATCAGCAGCCTGGCGATGTTCCGTATAAGCCGCAGCATAGCTGGAATGTGGTCGTCGGCATTTGAAATAAACTGCAGCATAGTTGGAATGTGGTCGCCGGCATTTGAATCGTGGAGAGTCCTTACGGTTTTCGGATTGTCTGCCTGGGGATTATTATATTTATGGCGGGGTTTGCGTGTCCGAAAACGTCTGAAGACGGCCAAAAAACCGTTGGTTATCACCCCGCGCGCCCGCAGGATTATAATCACGGGAATAGTTATTGGATTGCTGGTATTTGTGATACAGTACATTATTAGTCTAAATACTTTCTGGAAATCTGTCTGTATAACACCGCTGAAACTGCCTGAATTATATAATCCTCTCTGGGGAAATTTAAGATTTGAACCTCCCGGAGGCAGAATTTTCATTTATGAGCTCAGGCAGCTTACTGGTTTCTACTTCCTGATTATGAGGCTTGTAATTTCAATGTATTTTATCGAGCGGTTATCGATTATCTGGCTGTCGATGGCGGTATGGGCACTAAAGCCTTATGAGAACGCTATCCAGCAGGATTTCATTACCGACGCCGAGCGCATTCTAAAAGAGTTTAACCCACTCGCCATCGGCATCACCGGTTCTTACGGCAAGACCGGCGTCAAGGAACTGTTGTCGGCGATGCTGGCGGAGAAGTACAACGTCTTTCGTCCACCGGGAAGCTATAATACACTGATGGGCGTTACCCGGATTATACGCGAACGACTGCGACCATTCCACGAGGTCTTTGTCGTGGAGATGGGCGCATACCGGAAAGGATCGATAACAAAGCTCTGCAAACTCGTCAAGCCTCAACATGGCATTATCACGATTATCGGCGTACAGCATTTGGAGCGTTTCAAGACGAAGGAGAACATTAAAGCCGCCAAAGCCGAGCTTGTTCACGCTCTGCCATCCGACGGGATCGCTGTCCTCAACGGCGATGATCTCGCCTGCCGTGAAATCGCTGCGGAGTTTCAGGGCAGTGTTGTCTATTTCAGTGTGGAAAATGATGACGACGTTGAGAAAGGCATTGACGCTGCCGGGATACCTGTTGTGAGAGCCGAGAATATAGGAATAACGTCAAACGGCAGCGATTTTGATCTTGTTTTTTATGATGATCTCTCCCCCCCGGTTTCCGGGGGGGAATTAAAGGGGGAGGTAGAAGAGAGGATTTCCGTACATCTCTCCCTCCTCGGTCGCAGTGCCGTATCGAACGCTTGTGCCGCGGCTGCTATGGCGGATCAACTCGGGGTTCCACGAAAAGCCATCGCTCTGATCCTCGACAGCATACCTCACGTGAAGCACCGACTCGAACCGATACAGCGTGAGGGGGGAATAACCGTCCTGGATGATGCTTTCAACTCCAATCCCATCGGGGCGAAGAACGCGCTGGAGGTTCTTGCCGGAGCGGCAGGCGGCAGGCGGATACTTGTCACGCCCGGCTTCGTTGAACTGGGTCGATTGGAGGAAGAAGCCAATTACCAATTCGGAAAGCAGGCAGCAGCGGCGTGTGATCTCGCAGTGCTGGTTGGCGTAAGGAGAATTGAACCCATCCGGAAAGGCTTGCTGGATGCCGGATTTAGTGATGAAAAAATCTGGATGGTCGATTCGCTGAACGATGGTCTGGAGCGGCTGAAGTCGTATCTCCAACCCGGCGATTCCATGCTCCTCGAGAACGATCTTCCCGACCAATATGATTACGCTTAGTGTTCGGTGATTAAATTTGCTTTGTTGTGATTTTATGTCTATTTTGTCATTCATCAGTGGGACAGACATTCCTGTCTGTCATCCGGAGTAACAACTGTTGAGGTCATAAGTACCTACTTGAGCAAAAGGACGTAAGTAAGTTGCTGTCATTCCCGCGCAGCAGTGTGTCTGAGAATACCAAATTGTCTCGGGATTCATCATTCCAACGAAAGTTGGAATCCGGATAAGCATTTGATATTACGTGATTTGACTGGATTCCCGCCTGCGCGGGAATGACAAATCCGTGACTTTTTTAATACCAGTTATTT
>CAYYHI010000211.1:0-5311 GCA_964471745.1 uncultured bacterium
CTCGTTTTCATTCCCCCGCTGTTGGAGATTCTTCACTTCGTTCAGAATGACGAAACGAGAACTATCAGAATGACGAAACGAGAACTATCAGAATGACGAAACGAGAACTATCATAATGACGAAATAAGAACTTTCACACGATATCAGTAATCAGTTAAGACTCTCAAAACTATATAGGAGTAATAAATGGTCAAGAAGGAATGGAGGTTCGATACATTAGCTGTCCACGGTTCTGAAGGTATAGATCCACACACGGGAGCGGTTTCGACTCCGCTTTACCAAAGCTCCACGTTCGCTTTCCACAATACAGATCACGGCGAGGCGCTGTTCAAGGGAGAAGCCGAGGGTTTCATATACTCCCGCATCAGCAACCCGACCCAGCAATGCCTCGAGCGTGAGATGGCTTTTCTGGAGGGCGGTGAAGCGGCACTGGCGTTTTCATCCGGGCTGGCAGCCATATCGGCAATGATTCTGACGCTCTGTCAATCCGGCGACAATTTCGTCTCTTCCTGCACGATATATGGCGGAACCCACGCCAATTTCATTCATTTCATGCCGCGCGTAGGGATCGAAGCCCGGGAGGTGCGTGCTACCCACCTGAACGAAATCGAAGATGCAATCGACGACAAAACCCGCCTTATCTTCATTGAAACACCGGCAAATCCCAACCTCGATATTATCGATATCAGGGGCTGTGTAGAGATTGCTAAAAAACACGGCATTCCCCTGGCAGTTGACAACACGTTTGCCACACCAGCGCTGCAGCGACCGATGGAACTCGGCGTGGAAATAATCGCACACAGCGCTACAAAATACATCAGCGGGCATGGTGATACAGTTGCCGGGGTGCTGGTCGGAACAAAGGAGCTGATGACCGAGATCAGGAAGGAAACCCTCACGCATGTCGGCTTCTGTATAAGTCCATTCAACGCCTGGTTGCTGCTGAGAGGGTTGAAAACTTTGGCTGTACGGATGCGCAAGCACTGTGAGAATGCCATGCACGTGGCACAGTATCTCAGCTTTCATCCCAAAATTGAAAAGGTGTACTATCCAGGCTTAAGTATTCATCCCGGACATGAGATCGCCCGCTCCCAGATGAGCGATTACGGCGGAATGGTAACCTTCGAGATCCAGGGCACCCGTGATGATGCCAAGCATTTTATCGACGCACTGGAACTCTGCGTTAATGCGGTCAGCCTGGGTGACTGCGATACACTGATCTGTCATCCCGCCAGTACCACGCATTCGACTTATTCTCCGGAAGGTCTGGTTGAAGCCGGCATCAGCGAAACTATGGTCCGGATTTCTGTGGGAATTGAAGATCCGCGCGATATTTGTAACGATTTGGGTCAGGCGCTAAAGCGGATTTCTTAAAGCAATGGAGTAAATAATGACAAGCAAGAACATTATTAGCCCGGAAGACCGGATAATCACACTGGATACTGCGGGTCTGACCAAAGATTTGTCGGATGAAGAGATTGAGGCTTTGGTGGAAATCGCCGCCGAAAAGCACTATTCCAGAGGCGTGGCGATTATCCGCGAGGACGCAAAATCGCGCGACCTTTACATCATCCACGAGGGCAGAGTGTCCGTGAGGCTGAAACTGCCGTCTGAATTCGGTCGTGAAGAGGTGATATATCAGATGCGGGACGGGCAGATATTCGGCGAACTGGCGCTCGTTGACGGCTCACCACGCTCAGCTACGGTACATGCTGATGAGGAGGTCGTAGTTTATTGCTTTAACTTCGATCGCCTCTCCAGATTCCTGCTGGAACAACCGAGGATCGGCTATATCCTGATGCGCAACATCGCCTCGATCATCGCAAATCGTGTCCGAAACACTAATATGCTCTGGAGGAATTCGCTGATCTGGTAACTGTAACTTCTTGATGGTGAGCTGCCACGTATCCTCACGTTAAGTGTGCTGCCACGTGCCCTCACGTGGCAGTATTAGCAATGTTTAATGCGTCATGTGAGGACACATGACGCCACGATTAATCAAACTACTCGTCATAACATACAATAGTTTCGCTGGATTGGGGTAAATTAGTTTACTCACACGGATCAGGCATACTTGGATAGTGTTGATTTGGAACAATGGTAAAATCCGAGGAGCTGAGGGGGAAACTCGAAACCCTTCCCGACAAACCCGGAGTATATCTTTTCAAGGATTCCGGTGGCGATATAATCTATATCGGTAAAGCCAACAGCCTGCGCAGCCGCGTCCGCAGCTATTTTACCTGCCAGGATGACGGTCGTTACCAGTATCCCCGCCTGGTGGCTTCCATCAGGAACCTCGAAATAATCCTTACCCGCGATGAAGTCGAAGCGCTGGCGACCGAAGCGGCTCTCATTAGAAAACATAATCCGAAATACAACGTCGACCTGCGTGATGACAAGAGCTTCCCCTACCTGAAGATAACCCGTGAAGCCTTTCCGCGCATAACCCTCACCCGAAAACAGCACACCAAAGATGCCGATTATTACGGACCCTTTACGAATGTTAAGGAGACGAGAAGCTTCCTAAGGGTGCTGAAAGGGATACTCCAGATCTGCAACTGCAGTCTGCCGCTGAAACCGAACAGTATCGCGGCGGGGAAATATAAGCTCTGTTTGGATTATCACATCGGTCGCTGTGCGGGACCGTGCGTGGGAAAGATTTCCTCGCCGGAGTATCATAAAAACATAGTCCGTTTCAAGCAATTCCTGATGGGCAGGCATGACGAGATCATAGCAGCGTTGCAGCGCGAGATGAGCGAGCTTGCCGGTAAGCTCAGGTTTGAGGAAGCGGCTATGGTACGCGACAGGCTGACTGCCGCCAGGAAATTCAGCGAACGGCAGCGGATGGTGACGGCTGAGGTCGTGGATCGGGATGCCGTCAGCCTGGCACGTGAAGACAGCTATGCGGCGTTTTCGGTCATCAAGGTGCGGAGTGGGCGGATCGTCGGTCAGAGCCCCTTTCACATGGAGCGAGCCCGCGAGCTTGACGATGCCGCATTGATGGAAGCCTTTATCGTCAGGCATTACGACCTGGTGGACTCGTTTCCGGATGACATCTATCTTGAGCTTGAACCACCGGATATGACGAGCCTCTCGTCGTATCTTGGAAACCTTGCCGGTAAAAGGATCAGGCTATCGGCGCCGGTAAGGGGTGAAAAATGCGAACTGGTGAAAACCGCGCAACGCAACGCCGAACACCTGCTGTTGGAACGCCGTATCATGGCGGAAAAGCGCGATTTTATCCCCAGAGCGGTCAAGTCGCTGCAGGAGAATCTCAATCTGCCGGAACCGCCGCTCCTGATTGAGGCTTTCGACATTTCCAATCTGCATGGAACCGATTCGGTCGCCTCGATGGTTGCGTTCAAGGACGGCAAACCCTACAAATCCGGCTACCGCGTCTTCAAGATAAAGACGGTCGAGGGGATCGACGATTTCGCTTCCATCGGCGAGGCTGTCCGGCGCCGTTACAGCAGATTAAAGAGCGAAATCGAAGCTGCTGAACCGAACAACAATAATGCTGAGGCATCGAACTTATCCCTCGCGGGACTTGTTTTTCCCGGCTTGATCCTTGTAGACGGCGGACCAGGTCAGTTGTCAAGCGCCTTGAACGTATTGGATGAACTGGAGCTTGGCGACCTGAATGTCGTCGGTCTGGCAAAGCGGCTTGAGGAAATCTACCTACCTGGTCAATCGGAACCGATGACGCTGCCGAGAAGCTCATCTGCGCTGCGCCTGTTGCAGCAGGTTCGTGACGAGGCGCACCGGTTTGCGGTTTCGCGGCATCGGATGCTTAGAGGCAAGCGACAGGTGAAGTCCCGGCTCGACGACATCGACGGTATCGGTTCAATGCGCCGCCAGGCGTTGTTGAAGCGATTCGGATCGGTGAAACGAATTGCTGCGGCTGAGGTTGATGAGATCGCTGAAATCCCCGGCATAAGCAGGAAGTTGGCGGAAATGATAAAGCGGGAATTACTTTAACGGGAAGGGTGGACATTCCTGTCTGTCGAAGGGTGGCACGGGTAACTTGTTACCCGTGTTTCAATAAGTAAATTCTGTGGTGAAGATAATATGAGAAATACTTCATTTATATTGTTACTCTTGATCGGGAGTACAGCCTTATGCCAGCCGGATACATTATGGATACGAGCAATCGACAACGGCAGCAGACCAATGGAGGTAATCCGGACAAGCGATGGCGGCTTTGCGATTGGAGGAGCGGGATGGTGTGGTGATGAGGATCGTCGCGACGTGGATTTTTCGATCATCAAGACCGACTCTGTCGCTTTTTTCGAGTGGAGGAAATTCTATAAACTAATTTCCGATACACTTCGGCAAAATGATCAATCGGCGTATGCAATAGAACAGCTTCCAGATGATGGATACGTTCTATCCGGGTTGGGGCACCAAGGAGGAATGATTGTCAGAACTGATTCGACAGGGGAGATGCTCTGGTCGCGATTTTACGACATACCAAACTGGTTCTATGACAGCGCAATTGCAGATGACGGTAATATCGTTGCTGTAAGCGTAACGGACGCGGCTCGGAAAATAGATATGGAAGAAGGCGATATTGTCTGGCAACGCAGGTATACGGAAGAGAGCGGCGGGAGGTTCTGGAACATAACTAATACCGCTGATGGCGGATTTCTGTTGACCGGGGAAATTTCCTCAATCGGTGAAGGTTCCGCCGATATGTATGCGGTGAAGATCGACCGTGACGGGGAGATGGAATGGTACAACACATACGGAACGGAATACTTCGAGGTGATTGGTCATGCGGTTCAGACTGCAGACGGAGGTTACTGCATGGTGGGCGGTTCGCATGATGGTCACCTGAATAATTATGGGATGATTGTCAGGACCGACTCAGAGGGTGAAGAGATCTGGAGGAATATCTTTGCGGACGAAGACGATAACATCATTATGAGTTTTCTGTTAGCAGTTGTTGAAACCCCCGATGGCGGCTTTGCGGTAGCACGTGAAGGTTTTAGAAACTTTACGCGTTTAGGTCGCTTGGACTCTGAAGGTGAACTGCTCTGGTCAAAGGAGTATATTATACCTGACGCTCAACATCCCAATCTATTTTCACTATTCCTCATGGAAGATTTTGGATATTTACAAGGTGGTTTTGCTTCTGGAGTTGGTGATTGGCTTATTCGTACAGAACCGGATTCGCTGAGCGTCCTTGCCTGGGATTTGCAGGCAGATGCGGACAGTCTTGCCTTTGAGGATGTGCCAATAGATTCAACGGCAGTAGTGGAGTTAACGCTTGCTAACGAGGCTGAATACCCGGTCTATATTCACAACATAA
>CAYYHI010000212.1:0-5265 GCA_964471745.1 uncultured bacterium
TTCACGGATTCTTCATCATTCCATCGGAAGATGGAATCCAGTAACTCTCGCAATGTCAGCAACTTCTCTGGATTCCAACTTTCGTTGGAATGATGAACCCCGAGACATTTAGCATTCTCGGACAGATTGGAAAGCTGGAATGACAATATGGACAGCAATTCTATGAAAATAGGGCTTTTTGCTTTCCGCATAGTGTAAGAGATCTTACAGATAACCAATCCTATTTAGCGAAGAATCGGTTCTTAAAAATATGAAATATTGATTCTTGAAAATCAATCCTATATCCACGCTTTCCTCTTGAAATACAGCAGCATCAGCAAGGTTACAACAAACATAATCCCAAGCACAGCGAAATATCCCCATTTCCAAGCGAGTTCCGGCATAAACGCGAAATTCATCCCGTAGATTCCTGCCAGGAAGGTCAGGGGAATGAACAGGGTTGCGATGATCGTCAACACCTTCATCACCTCATTCATCTTGTTGCCCATTATCGAATTATAAGCATCTATCATCCCGTTCAGAATATCCCTGAAGTGATCGGTTGTTTCTATAATCTGGACGATATGATCATGCACATCCCGCAGATAGGGTGTCGTTTCGGGACCGAGAAGAACGGACTCTTCGTGCACCAGACTGGTGATCACTTCACGGGATGGCACAATCGCTTTCCGCAGCGATAAGATGGTTCTTTTCAATTGGTAAATCTCATCCAATGTCGATTTGGTCGGCTTCTCGAGCAGGACCGATTCCATGTTTTCTATTCTGTCGCTCAACCTCTCGAATGTCAGGAAGTAGCCATCGACTACGGCATCCAGGAGGGCGTATGTGAGGTAATCCGTGCCCTGCTTTCTGATGCGCGGTTTCCGGTCCTTTATCCGTTTTCTGACCGGGTCAAATACATCGCCGTGTTTTTCCTGGAAGGTTATGACGATGTTTTTCATAGTTACTATACTAACCTGTTCCATTTTTATCTCATTGGTCTCAGGATCGGTATCTATCATCTTGATAACCGTGTAAATGTAATCTTCGAAATCTTCGGTCTTCGGTCGATGGGCGGTATTGAGAATATCTTCGAGAACCAGCGAATGTATCCCGAAGACCTTGCCGGCTTTCTCGATGATGGTAATGTCGTGGATACCATAGATATTTATCCAGGTTGTCGTCGGTTTATCGCGATAAGGAGCACATTCTTCGATGTCCTTTATCTCCTTTTCCTCCAGAGTGTCTGAGTCATAATCGATCAACGTAACCGTTATTTTAACATCCTCCGGACGTTCCTTTCCGATATAGACGAGCGATCCCGGCGCGAGTCCGGACTTTTTTGAAACTCTATGTACAGTTTTTGACATAATGCCCTCCTGATTGAATGCCTGAATTCGTGTTAATGAATGATCCTTTCCCCTACTTTGTTATGTACTACACATGTGGTGTCAAACGTCTCGAGTTCTTTGAAATATATCTTAGAATTGTCATTCCCGCGAAGCAGTCTGTCCGAGAATGTATTTCAGCGTGCCGTCACATGTCCTCATGTGACGGATAAACAAGAACATAACTGTCACGTGGGGACACGTGACAGCACTTCCAGTACTATTTTAGGACAGACTGGAAGGCGGGAATCCAGGCAAGTAAGTAACTATTAAACAAGCTTATCTGGATTCCCGCCTTCGCGGGAATGACAAAATTAGACTTCAAAATGCCTGCCCCACGCTGACATACAACATCACTGAGCTTTCCCGCGCTTTTCTGTATGGATTGAATCCGCAATCGAGCCTTCCCAGTCCGATGGGGGTATTTACTCTTAGTCCAACACCCGGCGAGAAACGTATCGATTTCAGCGAGAAATCTTCCGGTTTATCCCAAACATTCCCCAGATCTGAAAATATTACTCCACTCACCATCCTGAAAATCGGTTTCCTGATTTCGAAAGCGTTGAAAACCAGCTTCAACCTTCCTCCGACAGGTATCCGATTCTGATCCAGAGGACCGACCATCTGATATTTGAAGCCGCGCAGCGAGTTCGGTCCTCCGGTGTAGAATCTTTCGTTCAGTGGGATGTCAATCAGACCTCCCTTTTTCGTGTTCATCAGTCCGAAATCTACCGCCGTTCCGAAAGTAAAATAGTTTTTACAGGATACGAATTTCTTCAATCTCACACTGGTTCGAGCGAAACTGTTCCTGCCGTTATATATCAAGCCAGCCAACTCGTTGGTCAACTCAATATACGAGCCTCCGGTCGAATTAAAAAGGTTATCGCGCGAATCCCGCACGATCGAATTGCTTATGCTGCGAAACCGAGACTGAATCTCAGTTGGGATTTGGGTTACCTGTATATTTCGCAGGTTGTTATTCTCATAATGGAGGGTGATAATCGCCTTAATCTTCTCGTAGAGCATTCTGCCAGTGGAGACTGTTCCTCCAGTCTTGTTAATATCATATCCAGGCTCATCCTGGAATTCAGTTTTAACTGTAACGTCTGACTTCCAGAGCGTGCCGAAAGTCCTCGGTTCAGTAAAACTCGCTTCAACACCCCTGCCGACGAAACTCAATCTGCCGGTAAATCCGATCTTTCGAGCAGTGCCGTTTATATTGATATTCGATATTTCAATTCTGCTCCTGATTTTTTCGATGGAACCATAACCCAGACTTACAGCGAATTCGCGATGTGTGTTTTCCCGCAGTTCAATCAGTATATCTTTCTGCTTTCCCGTTTTCGATGGCTGAGGACGAATAAAAACACTCTGAAAAAGTCCGGTCAGATAGAGGTTCCTCTGGGATTTAAGCAGGGATGAATAGTTTATGATCTGATTGCGCTTAAAAAGCAACTCGCGCTTCACCACGTTCGATCTGGTTATGTTTATTCCTTCTATGACAATGTCACCCACTGAGTACTGATTGTTTTCTACTATAATGAAATCTATAACTGCCCGGTGAGACTCACTGTTTACACGCACATCCGTGGTTACCTTCGCTTCCAGGTAACCACGATCAGCATAATGGTTGATGAGATTATTCACCGAACGATCCAGTTTCTTCTGCTGTAGTTGATCATCGACAGAGATTTTTATCAAATCAAACAATATGGAATCACTGAATACCGAATTCCCAAAGAGACTTACACCTTCTACTGTGGTCACTTCCCCTTCGCTGATGGAGATTTTTATATGAGCTTTTCGCCTTAATGAATCGATTGATACGTCGTAATCATCGACGAACGTTTCCAGAAAGCCGTTCTGATGGTAATACAATTCGAGTTGTTTCAGATCTTCCTTGAGAAGTTGTGGATTGAAAACAACAGGTAAAAACAGGGTCGATGGTCGATTCAGCATGACTTTTCTAAGAGTCTGGTCAGTGAACGCATTATTATTATCGAATTCCACAGATTTCACTTTTATCTTCTTTGGTTCTTTGGCGTCAACTGCATTCGTTAAAGAAATCGCAATCAAGACTAACAAGACAAGGTATTTCAGTCTTAGGATATTCATCAGAACTTGATCCTGTATTTCAGGTCTACCCCTGCGGCGCCTCGCTGGTCGGTTTGCCCCTCTACCGAGAAACGTCTGGTCAGGTAATAATTCAGACGAATGCCCTGTTCATTCATGTGACCGATGGTCGTTATATAGGTGACCTCCATTCTGTCTGTCAAATTTTTTGATGCCAGAAGTTGAGGACCGGTGGCGTTGTTAATATTGAAAAGATTGCCCTTGACGGTGACCTGATCCAAACCAAGAACCGACTCGGTCCTGCGAGAAACGTAGCCTGAAATCCTGGCGCTCGAGGTTTCCTCCAACCTCTCCATTACAGCCCCCGTTAAAGCTCCACCTCTACCCGTCGACCGGGCATCTGACGGTCGATCCATCGTCACCCCCAAGGTAAGCAATGACAGAATATCAGGTCTATCGAGAGGCGGATCGGAGTACAGGTTAATGACCGGTTCTTCAGTTGTTCCGCTGATATTGAGAACGATTTTATACATATCATTACCGGAGACGCGATAATTCCTGACATCCGATTCGGCTCTGAGCAAGATATAGGGATTTGGCTTGACCGGATCGGCAAAATCGAGGGTTCCCTCCAGAACCTGGAATTTACGGTCAAGATAAAATATATATCCTTCGGCGACCATTAGTCTACCGTTAATGTTCAGTTGAGCCGGACTTCCTGTTACAGCCAGCTCAGAGTGTAGACGCATTCGGGCGAGATTGTTGTCTACCCAAATTTTATCACTCTCGCGCAATCGTATGTTGAGTCTGGTTTTTTGGAGAAATTCCGGCAGCGGACGACGCGGTCTGTCGGATTTCTGAAGCAATGATAGAAGCATCTGGGGTTGAAAACGGTAAAGCAGACGGCTTTCACCCAGAATAATATCACCTGTAAGATTATACTGCTCTCCATCAACGGTATAATTCAGATCGACTGACTTGATATCCAGGATGTACTTCTTCGGCTGTTTGGAGGTCAGGTTTTCACCATGGATCTGAAATGTGAAAGATGAAAACCCACTATCCTGTCTGGCGGCATGCCCGCGTGACAGCAGCCATCCTTCCTTGAAACGGAAAAAGAGGGAATCGAGGCTTACGGTTTTTTTATCGAACCTGATCTTCAGTGTTCCGTTTGACAATGGCGCGTCGATCATCTCAGGTTTGAGCTGTATATCCCTGCCGATAATTTCGCCGAAGACATCGGGATCATGTAGAGGACCGGACAATCTGACCGCGGAATTCAAGCTGCCTTGAATCGTCGACAGGTTCGGATTCAGACCCTGGAGCATGGTCAGATCGAAATCGCTGGCAACCAGATCGAAGCTGAGCGAATCAAAGCCGATCTCTCCCGAACCGGATAGCGCTTTCCTGTTTAATACCGTGAGATCGAAGTGCGATTTGAAAACCCGCCGGTCCTTGGTAAAAATTTCACTCGTAAGTTTGAATGGTTTATTTCTTACTGAACCACTGAAATTTTTTATTCGTACGGACGAACCAGTCAAATCTGCTGCCATTTGCAGGTTCTCAAGAGGCGGCGCCGCTGTGGGAAAGATCAGGCTGCCGTTATCCAGGGTTATTATTCCGTTGACATTGGGTTCGTTGATAGTTCCGGTGAAATCCAGCGAACAATTGACAGTACCAGCGTAAGTTAAAGACTGAGGAACCAACTCCGCAAGGTGAGATAGATTGAAAGATTCAGACCTTATGTAAGCAGTAATTCTGCTGTCTGTCGATACGGATAGCCTATTCTCGGCGTCCTTCATCAATTCGATTTCAGCGCCGCATA
>CAYYHI010000213.1:0-5265 GCA_964471745.1 uncultured bacterium
TCGAGAAAATACCTGGGTGAGGAATTCGATATTCACACCGGCGGTGTCGATAATATTTTCCCGCATCACGAGAACGAGATAGCACAGAGTGTTGCGGCGACCGGTAAAACATTTTCGAAGTATTGGATGCACTGCGCGCATCTGAAGGTTGATGGCGAGAAGATGTCCAAGTCTTTGGGCAACGTGTATGTTTTGGAGGACCTTCTAAACAAGGGATATTCTCCCCGCACAATAAGATATGTTCTTCTGTCGGCACACTACCGGCAGACCCTCAACTTTACCCATGACGCTGTTGAAGCAGCGGTTCATTCGCTTGAACGCCTTGATACGCTGTACCAGGCTGCCAACATGGCGGCAGGGGATGGGTCGGTCAGGTCTTCGTTGCTTGAGGAACTGGGAAACACCAGGAACAACTTCAGCGCTGCCCTTGAGGACGATCTGGGCATTTCCGAAGCGCTTGCTGCACTGTTTAAGTTGGTTTCCGTTGTTCACCAGACTGACCGGGAAACACCGTTGAATAAAGCTGAGGGTGTGGTGATAAAAGTATTGTGGGCTGATATAGATCGTGTTTTAGGATTTTTAATACCAAAAACTTACGATATCCCCACGGAAATCATAGAAACTGTTCAAGAAAGGTACAGGTTAAGGTGCAATAGACAGTTTGCTGAAGCGGATCATCTCCGGGATGAGTTGGCAGAGGCTGGTTATCATCTTGAGGATATGAGCGGCGGAACCGTAGTGATTTGGTCGGGAGGTAGAAAATTCGTAATATTTGATGTGAATAACGCTTGACTTTGGAAATATAATCCTTATATTAGTAGGTCTATATGAAACTGCGGATATTCCCAACCACTTTATACGAATAGACTGTTGGTTTTGCTGGTGTAGCTCAGTGGTAGAGCAGCTGATTTGTAATCAGCAGGTCGGGGGTTCAAATCCCTTCGCCAGCTCAACTGACGCCCTGTAAACCCAGTTCGGGGAGATTCCCGAGTGGTCAAAGGGAACAGACTGTAAATCTGTCGGCGAAGCCTTCGGAGGTTCGAATCCTCCTCTCCCCACCACGATAAGCGGGAGTATTCGGTTTCAGTATCTTTGATTTCACGCGGGAGTAGCTCAGTTGGCTAGAGCATCAGCCTTCCAAGCTGAGGGTCGCGGGTTCGAATCCCGTTTCCCGCTCCAGGGTTCATTGACCTGACTGTTTGGTCTGCTCGCGTAGCTCAGTCGGTAGAGCGCGTCCTTGGTAAGGACGAGGTCACCGGTTCAAGCCCGGTCGTGAGCTCAGAGAAATGATACCCGGTTATTAAGCACCGGGGATAAAAATTAGGCAAGCATCTCCAGAGGAGAAAGCATGGCAAAGGAGAAATACGTACGGGACAAACCGCATGTCAACATCGGCACGATCGGTCACGTCGATCACGGCAAGACGACGTTGACGTCGGCAATTACTCAGTACCTTGCCCGCAAGGGTTTCGCCCAGGAGCGTTCCTTTGATTCAATCGACAACGCCCCTGAAGAAAAAGCGCGCGGTATCACTATCGCCACAGCGCATATCGAATATTCAACCGAGAAACGCCATTATGCTCACGTTGACTGCCCGGGTCATGCCGACTATGTTAAGAACATGGTTACAGGTGCAGCGCAGATGGATGGTGCAATCGTGGTTGTGGGTGCTGACGACGGTCCGATGCCACAGACACGCGAACATATACTGCTGGCTCGCCAGGTGAATGTGCCTTACTTGGTGGTTTTCCTGAACAAGATTGATCTTGTTGACGACGAGGAGCTTCTGGACCTTGTGGAGCTTGAGATGCGTGATCTGTTAAACGCGTATAAGTTCCCTGGCGACGATATTCCGATTATTCGCGGATCTGCCTTAGAAGCTATGACCAACCCGGACGATCCTGAAAAAACCAAGTTTGTTCAGGAGTTGATGGATATAGTTGATGATTATATACCGACACCTAAGCGGGTAATCGACAAACCGTTTCTAATGCCTGTCGAGGACGTTTTCTCGATTACGGGTCGTGGAACGGTGGCTACCGGTCGCGTTGAGCGCGGTATTCTCAAAAGTGGCGAGGAGATTGAGATAGTTGGGATTCGCGAGATACGCAAGACGGTTTGCACGGGCGTTGAGATGTTTCGCAAGATATTGGATGAGGGTCAAGCTGGTGACAACATCGGCGTTCTTCTTCGCGGCATAGACAAGAATGAGGTCGAGCGCGGTATGGTGATCGCCCATCCAGGTTCTATTACTCCTCACACGAAGTTTGAGGGTGAGGTCTACGTGTTATCGAAGGAGGAGGGTGGACGCCACACGCCTTTCTTCAGCGGTTATCGTCCACAGTTTTACTTCCGCACGACGGATGTGACCGGCTCGGTTACGCTTCCTGAGGGTCGCGAAATGGTAATGCCTGGTGACAACGTGAAGATCATTGTTGAGCTGATTCAACCGATAGCGATGGAGGAACAGGTTCAGTTTGCTATCCGTGAGGGTGGTCGCACGGTTGGTGCCGGCGTAGTAACGAAGATTGTTGAATAAGCATAAGTTTTAAGTAGATAAGGGTTTACAATTGCGTGATATAGTGATATTAGCTTGCAGCGAATGCAAGCGTCGTAACTATACAACAACCAAGAACAAACGGACGCAGACAGGACGTATTGAATACAAAAAGTATTGTCCGTTCTGCAATCGTCACACAATGCACAAGGAAACAAGATAGGATTGATGACAGGTCTGTAGCTCAATTGGTTAGAGCACTGGTCTCCAAAACCAGGGGTTGGGGGTTCGAGTCCCTCCAGACCTGCTGAATCCTGGGTGAAACATTGATTGGTAAAGTAACACAATATTTAAGCGACGTCCGGCGTGAAACAGCCAAAGTTGTATGGCCATCACGCGGCGAACTTCAGGAAAGCGCAATAATAGTAATTATTCTTTCACTGTTGCTGGCATTGTTTGTGTTTTTCATCGACTATATCCTGAATAACATACTCAAGTTGATTCTGTAACCATTGAAGATGATTTTATGGGAATTATCTGGTGAATAGGTCGATAATGGAGACTGAACAGAAAGAGAAACGCTGGTTTGTCCTGCGGGTCTTTACCAGTAAAGAGGATTTGGTGAAGACCTATCTTGAACAGCAGATTAAACAGATGGGTTTCCAAGACCGAATGGGAGAAGTATTAATTCCCAAGGAAACCGTGATCGAAATGCGTGATGGTAAGAGGCGTGATAAAAAGCGCGTCTTTTTCCCCGGTTACCTTCTAGTAGAGATGATCCCTGATCCCGATATCAAACACATGATCGTAAATGCACCAAATATAATCGGTTTTGCTGGAAATCCAAAAGATCCCCAACCGCTAAGTACTAATGAAGTAAACAGAATTCTCGGTCGTATTGAAGAGAAGCGCGGTCAGGTGTTGGTGGAAATTCCCTTCGAAGTTGAAGATAAGGTCAAGATCAATGATGGACCTTTTAAGGATTTTATCGGTTCGATAAAGGAGATCAATCACGAGAAGAGAAAATTGAAGGTTCTGGTTTCAATATTCGGTCGTTCAACACCGGTTGAGCTGGATTTCTTACAGGTGACAACCAACATTGCACTGTGAACCCGTTCAGTGGTTTCACTGTAAATAACAACCAAACACAAGAATAAGATTAAAATATCCCCTGCACTTATATCCAATTACCGGTCAGGTGCCAGGGGGGATTTCATTAATAGGGTTTAACTAACAGCTTTTACATAATAGAAAAATGGCTATAAAGAAGAAGATTGATGGTTATATCAAATTGCAGATTCCAGGTGGTCAGGCAAATCCATCGCCTCCGGTTGGACCGGCGCTCGGTCAACGCGGCGTCAACATCATGGAGTTCTGCAAGGCTTTCAACGCCCGGACTCAAGACCAGATGGGGATGATACTGCCGGTTGTAATTACTGTCTACAAGGATAAAACATTCAGTTTCATCGTCAAGACTCCTCCTGCTGCAGTTTTACTGAGCAAAGCGATTGGGGACAAGAAGGGCTCACCCGAACCGAACCGGATTAAAGTCGGTCATGTAACTCGCAAGCAGATTCGTGATATTGCTAAGATAAAGATGCCCGACTTGAATGCGCACACTATTGAGGCTGCTGAGGCGATTGTCGAAGGTACAGCCCGTAATATGGGTGTCACGGTCGAGGGTAAATAATTATGAAACACAGCAAGCGTTACCGTGAAGCCTCTGATAAAACCGAGACCGGTGTAGAGTTTGAACTCGAGGAGGCGATAAGTAAGGTCAAAGAGACTGCTACCGCCAAGTTTGATGAAACCATCGAAATTTCGCTTAATCTGGGTGTCGATCCTCGCAAAGCCGACCAGATGATCCGCAGTACTGTAACGCTTCCTCACGGCGTCGGCAAGGTCGTTCGGGTGCTGGTGTTGTGCAAGGAGGAACGCGTTCAGGAGGCGCTCGATACCGGAGCTGATTACGCCGGACTGGATGAGTACGTTGATAAGATTAAGGAAGGCTGGCTGGAGCTTGACGCCTGTCTCGCCACACCGGATGTGATGCCGCAGGTCGGTAAGATCGCGCGTATATTGGGTCCCCGTGGCTTGATGCCCAACCCGAAGACCGGCACGGTTACCAATGATATTAAAGCAACGGTCAGCGAGATCAAAGCCGGACGACTGGCATTCCGGGTTGACAAGTATGGTATCCTGCATCTGCCGGTGGGTAAGGCTTCGTTCGAGAAGGGCAAGTTGTATGACAATGTCAAATCATTGATTTTAACGGTACAGCGGCTTCGTCCCTCAACAGCTAAAGGTCAGTATTTCAAACGGATTACGCTCGGCAGCACCATGGGACCGGGTGTCAGGATCAGCAGAACCAGCGCAATGGCGGCGATTAGGTGATTATCGATTGTGATTAAGCGATAAGGTTTGAAATGAAAGGCATAAACTACGTAATTGACGATACCGGTAAACAGCAGGCTGTACTCATAGATTTGAATGAGTGGGGTGATATTTGGGAGAACTTGTATGATGTTCTTATATCACTTAATCGCCTGAATGAATCAAAAGTGTCCTGGGATGAATTGAAAGATGAGATGGATAAAGAGAGTGTCTGAAAAGGCAAGTTATGTTGTGGAGTTTGTATCGTCGGCAGCTCGAGAGTTCCGTTTATTACCTGAAAAGACTAAAAAACAGGTTCGTAAATCAATTGATTCATTATGTGAGAACCCACGTCTACCTGGCGTGAAGAAGCTCGTTGGTCATGAAAAGCTCTA
>CAYYHI010000214.1:0-5230 GCA_964471745.1 uncultured bacterium
GCCTCATGCGGCGTACTTTTTCACCCAGGGAAAGCATAGGTTAACATGATGTGATTATTTATCTTTACGATCGGATTCGGGATGCATTATATACACCTTTTCGCCGGGTTTGATCATGCCGTGACTGCGAGCCTCCTCCTCGAGGATTTCCGGATCGCGCGCTTTCAAACCCTCGATACGTCTCTGCATCTGCCTGTTTATGCTCTCAAGCGAGTCGATCCGGGCTTCCAACTGAGTCACCCGCCCGCTCAGAATCAGCGAACTCCAGAGACCGTCACCACCGAATAGAAACAAGAGCAGTATCAACCCTATCGCCGCGATAATAAGCCAGCGGCGTGTCCTCTTGGCGAGCTCGTCTGAACGAACGCCGGGATGATGAGCCCTCTTTGGCTTAGAACGCGCCGAGTCCATAGATCGCTGTAGATCCCAACTCCTCTTCGATCCTGAGCAGTTGATTGTATTTGCAGATGCGGTCGGTGCGGCTGGCTGAACCGGTCTTGATCTGCCCCACGCCCGTGGCGACTGCGAGGTCGGCGATCGATGTGTCTTCCGTCTCGCCGGAGCGGTGCGAGATTACCGCGGAATAGCCGTTGTTCCTCGCCAAAGCTATCGCATCCAGTGTTTCGGTTACCGTTCCGATCTGGTTGAGCTTGATCAGTATGCTGTTGGCGACACCGCGATCGATGCCCTCCTGGAGGCGGCTGGTGTTGGTTACAAACAGGTCGTCGCCAACCAACTGTATCCGGTCGGACAGCCTGTCGTTCTGCAATTTCCAACCATCCCAGTCGTCTTCATCCAAGCCATCCTCGATCGATACAATCGGATATTTATCGACCATTTCAGCATAATAATCGACCATCTGGGCTGAGGTCAGCTTGCGTCCTTCCGAAGCGAGATGATACAGTCCGTCATCCTTTTGGTAGAATTCGCTCGCTGCGGGGTCCAGCGCCAGCGAAATCTGGTCGCCGGGTTTATAACCAGCCGCCTCGATGGCTGTCAGGATCAGCTCGACAGCCTCCTCGTTCGACTCCAGGTTGGGTGCAAATCCACCCTCATCGCCGACTGCGGTTGCATAGCCCTTGACTTTGAGGACGCTCTTCAGGTTATGAAACACTTCAATACCGGCGCGCAATCCCTCTGAGAAGGAAATAAATCCATGCGGGACAACCATGAACTCCTGGATATCGACGTTGTTATCGGCATGTTGACCGCCGTTCAGGATATTCATCATCGGAACCGGCATAACCCGTGCGCCTGCACCACCGAGATAGCGGAATAGCGACAGTCCTGATGCAGCAGCAGCAGCCTTGCAGACTGCCAGCGACACTGCCAGAATGGCATTGGCGCCAAGTTTGGACTTGTTCGGCGTTCCGTCCAGGTCGCAGAGCATTTGGTCGATCTCCGCCTGTCTTACAGCATCCAGTCCAAGTATCCTCGGGATGATTATTTCTTCGATGTTCTTTACCGCGCTCTGAACCCCCTTGCCCAGGAAACGACCCATGTCACCGTCGCGTAGTTCAACCGCCTCATGAACGCCGGTGGAAGCACCGGATGGAACGGCAGCGCGTCCGACCTCTCCACCGGATAAAAACACATCTACTTCAACGGTTGGATTGCCGCGGGAATCAATTATCTCACGCGGATACAGTTCAAGAATCTCAGTCATAACAGACTCCAGTAATTATTTAGTTCCTGTTGAAAAACTCATTGATGTGTCATTCCAGCGAAGGCTGGAATGACAGGCAGAGAGTGATTACTCATATTCATGTACTTTTTCAACAGGAACTATTTATATCTATCGAAGATATTACTCATCGTAATCATCCTCCAGTGTGCCGGGTTTCTCATCGATCATCGGTTCAATTATGGATTCCGCGCGGTCATGGTCCGGCTCAAGCACCCAGACAACCGCACTCGCACCGGCGAAGTCCGCTCCCCCCAATACGCCCAGGGCTGCCCCGCCGAATAACGACTGGGAGTATGCCGGTATACCCTCCCGAATCAGCATCTCAACAGCCATCTGAGCGTAGAGTGATCCGGAGAATGTGTGAAGCTCGACCCACTTCTCGTCGAAGTATTCCTCGGGTATCTCAGGTGGAAGCACGGAAACGAGGTCTACTTCGCAGTCAGGGCAGATGATTACATCATCGCGATATTCGCAGCGACATTTAGGACAATACAGCATGTTATATCCTGTTTGATGGATTATGTTCTATTTACGACAAGCTTAATATATTTTATATATAGAGAAAGGAAAAGGCAAGTCTAATAATGAAAACATTGAGGTTTTACAATGTGAATGTGATAATTTCTGCATAACATCCGTAAGTTGCGTTGTGGTTTACCGTACTGCTTGACACGTATATCAAGTTAGGATATATTGTTGGTCATGGATTTCTATATTTCCAAATGAGATATTTCAAATATAAATATCACCTTATCGAAATATCGTCGCTGATCCTTGTCATGATGTTGTCGGCATGCCAGGCGCCGCACGACAATCCTTTCGATCCTGAAAGCGATGCGTACGTTCCTGAGTCAGCTCCGGAGCGTATTGACGACCTGGTTCTGGATTCACTCGTTGATTTACGCTGCAGGTTGATCTGGACTGCACCGCGCGGGGCTTATGATTATGCGCTCTATTCAGGATTACCCGGCTGGGATGGTTCAGACCTGTCGGGAGGTGAACTTTATAACGGAGAACTCCCCGGTGTCAAGCCAACGGGTACACAGCAGTCAGCATGGATCGACCTGCCACCGGGTGAAACCCGCGCTTGGGTACTGTTTAGCATTTCAGAATCCGGATTAATATCCGAGGGTTCCAATGCTATTGTCATAGCTGTACCGGTGCGTGATCGTCCGGCAGTGATGAGTGTCGGTGCTCGATCCATCCATCGGGCGAGCTGGGGCTCGCTTCCTTACCTGGCTTTGGAGATCGAAGCAGCAATAAACGACTCCGACGGCGTCGACCGGGTCTGGGTTAAACGGGATACCTTCGAGATCGGAAACCTCCAACCCACAGGTGAAAACCACATCTGGTTGGGACACTTCCCCGAACCCACCCTTAACGGATTGCGAATCGCCGACCTGGTGGGTTATCCGATGACACTGTACCACCTCGACAGCGCTCGTTTTGTAAGTGCAAGCGATCAGTTTTTCCTGATAAGGGTCATTAATTGGACGCCCGAAGTGATCTCACCGGACAACGATGTCGTACTCGACACGACGCAGCCGCGGCTGGAGTGGGAACCGTTCGACGCTGACTTCAATTTCACCTATAAAATTGAGATATTACACGTTCCGGAAGGCGCATCTGAAGGCAACAGAATTTATCTCGCTGAAGGAATTTCATTAGATTCAACTTCTCACATGGTGGACACGCCATTAACGAGCGAACCGCAATATCTTGTGTGGACTGTCGCGGCGGTGGATGAATTCGGCGATGAAGCATGCTCGTTGACAGCCAGGTTCAGGATTTCCGAAGATGAATAAATCAGAACAGTTATCGAGGGAAGGTCTGGAGCTGCTCCTCGAAGCCGCCGGAGCTCTGCTTGAAGAGACCGATCTGGATGATCTTCTCGTGAAACTTTTAGATAAAGCCTTTGCGGTTGGCGGCGCCGAGCGGGGTTACATAATCCTGCGCGATGACAGGGGCGAGATGAAACCGATCATCGCCAGAGGCATCGAACCCGGTTCGCTTCCCGAGGGGGATCCGTCGAAATCGGTTATCGCAACGGCTCTGAAAGAACGGCGTCCGGTGCTCTCAAGAAATGCATCGCGTGACCCGCGTTTCGGCGGATCCAGCTCGCTCATCATCCGGGGCATAAGGTCGGCTTGCTGCATTCCGTTGGAGGCGCGCGGCAGTCGGATCGGTGCGCTATATCTGGACGCCACCGGTAAGGGGAAGCTGACCGATGATGAACTGCCGCTCCTGGAAGCGTTCGGATCGCTGGCAGCCCTGGCGTTGGCGCGTGCGATGGAGCTGAAGCAGGTACAGAAAGCTCTAAAAGCGGTTCAATCGCAACGATTCCTTGGAATAGTCGGCGAATCGAAGGTTATGCGTCAGATGTACGACCGGATGGAGCGTATTGCTTCCGCGGATCTGCCGGTTCTGATTACCGGCGAAAGCGGCACCGGCAAGGAGTTGATTGCGCGGGCTCTACATTCAACCGGATCTCGAAGAGGGGAACCTTTTAGCGCCATATTCTGCGGCAACCTGACCGCGGAACTGCTGGAGAGCGAGCTCTTCGGGTATCGCAAGGGCGCATTCACCGGCGCGATTGCCGATAAACCCGGGTTACTGGATATTACGGACAAGGGTGTGCTGTTCCTCGATGAAATCGCCGATGTTCCCGCAACCATCCAGGCGAAGTTGCTCAGATTTCTTCAGGACGGTGAATATCAGCGTCTCGGCGATCCCAAACCGCGCTTCGCTGATGTCAGGGTCATTTCGGCTACGAATAAGTTGTTGACCGACGAGATCGCCAGCGGACGATTCCGAGAAGACCTTTACTACAGACTGAATGTGCTGACAATCGAAGCTCCACCGCTGCGTGACAGGGATGGAGATATTCCACTCCTGGCGGCGTCGATTCTGACCAAGGTTGCTTCGCGCACCGGTCAACCGCACAGAAAGATTTCACCCGCGGCGCTTGACCGTCTTTCCGGTTACACCTGGTCCGGCAACGTCCGGGAACTGGAGAACGTGCTGGCACGGGCGGCTGTTCTTGCTGCTTCAGAAACGATTGAACCGGAAGACCTCGATCTGGGAGTTGCCGATAGCGATTACAATGAAGAGGTTTCCGATGCACAGGACCTTCAATCCATGATCGACGCGCACATTTTGCGAGTACTCAAGAAAACCGAAGGCAATCGCAGCGAAACCGCGCGTATACTAGGTGTCAGCAGGCGCTACCTGCAGAAAACCCTCGCCAAGTGGCGGGAAGACGGGAAGGGAATGTAGATACTCTGTTGAATTGAATGGGTATGATAGACACTCCTGTCTGTCAATCCGCCGGCAGGCGGATGAATGAAGAGTCAGACAGGAATGAGTTCTTTGATTTGTTTGGAAATTCCAAGTTCGTCATTCCAAACTTGATTTGGAATCCAGAGGCATCTTATTTATAATAACTTTCAAAACAATAGCTTATGTATCTAAGGTTGTTTAGGAGTCTGGATTCCCACCTGCGTGGGAATGACAAAACGAACTAATAATTGAATAATTCAAAGA
>CAYYHI010000215.1:0-5216 GCA_964471745.1 uncultured bacterium
ATCTCGGTTCCCAGGTGGAGGGCACTGCCGGGGGTGTTTTCATCACCAACCAGTACGACGTATATAGTTGGGTGTTCATCAATATCGCCAACGACGCTGATGAAGACCGGATCGATCTTTGGCAGTTGGACGCACGGCGCGACTGGTTCCGGGTGTTCAGCGGAGAAGGTGAGGAGCGTGTTGAGGCTTTTAATGGTGACATCCAGGCAGGTGAACAGCAGGATTTCGAACTGGATCTGTCGGCGGTGGATCTGGTTCCTGCGTTATTTGAAGGGATGCTGACTTACTATCACAACGCAGTAGGAGGTGAGACAATAATCGATGTTTCTCTTGAGGTCATCGGTCCCCGTCCACCGGAGCCGTTCACATTGCTGGAACCTGCTGACAGTACGACAATTAACGCTAACATAGACAGCACTTCGGTGCGGTTTATCTGGGAGACCTCAGTCGATTACAACGAAGGTGACGTCGTATCCTACGAACTTTGGTTCAAGTCCGGTGATGATTCGGCGATGATAGAAAGCGCTGAACCATTGCAGACGCTGGATCTTATTGATGTAGCTGAAGAGTTAGGGCTGTCCATCGAGGTTGATTTCCCGTTGGAATGGTGGGTGTTTGCGGTTTCCGGCGAGGACAGGGTCGAGTCCAACGATCGTTTCGGGCTCTTTTTCCTGCCCAATGCAATTCTGGGTCAGGACGCTGGTTTGCCGGTAGAGTTCGGCTTGCATTCGATTTATCCGAGCCCGTTCAACTCAATGACAACGGTTCGTTTCGGCGTTGATCGTCAGGAGAGAATCGGGCTTTACGTCTTCGATATAATGGGACGCAAGGTTTGCACGCTGTTCGACCGGACAACCGAAACCGGCTATCACCAAGTCGTCTGGGATGCTTCTGTAGTACCGTCAGGTATTTACATACTGCGGCTTGAAGCCACCGGAAGGCATCAGACGGCAAAGGTGACTCTTATCCGTTAGAATTCCGATTTTTCTATGGAGACGCCCACCTGGAGTGTTTACCGGGTGGGCGTTTTGTTATATTATCCATCGATGTCATCATTCCGTTTCAAAATAGAATACCGCGCCGTTCTGTTGATCGCCTGGTTTCTGCGTCTAATACCTTTGGTTTTATCTCGGGGCGTCGCTGCCATACTGGGTTGGACAGGCGCCAACGTTATCGGACTGCGAAGATCGGTCGCGCTTGACAACCTGAAGTACGCTTTCCCGGATAAGTCAGATCGCGAGCTGAGGCGGATCTACAGCCGCTGCTGGATACATTTCTTCAAGGTGGGTGCAGAGATGGCGAGAATGCCTCGGATGAACGAAGCTTTCATAGAGCGGTGGATCGACCTGTCTCAGCATACCGTTATAAAGGAAGCGCTTAACAGAGGCAGAGGGGCGATCGTGGTTTCCGGTCATTTTGGCAACTGGGAGTGGATGGGCGGCAGCATGTCGCGGATCGGTTACGCGGTGACATACGTGGTAACCTCTCAGACCAACCGCCTGGTCGAGGATTGGATGAACCGGATGCGGGGATTGGTCGGTGTGGAGATCGTCCACCGCCGCAAGGCGGTCAAGGGTGTGCTTTCGGCGCTTAAACGAAACCGAGCCGTGGCGATCCTTTGCGACCAGGATGCGGGTGAAGCGGGGGTGTTCGTACCGTTCTTCAACCGGCTGGCTTCGACGCCGCGCGGTCCCGCGTTGTTCCATCTGAAGACCGGTGTTCCGATTGTATTTTCCGCCGCACACAGGGACGACGACGGCAGGTTGAAGGTAACCTTTGAAAATATGAAATTCAACGGGCTTACCGGCGATCGCGAACACGACGAGCGCGCCATTATGCAGAGCGTAACTGCCCGATTGGAGGATGAGATCCGCAGTCATCCCGAACAATGGCTCTGGCTGCACCGGCGATGGAAAAGCAAACCGTCAGCGGAATGATGGATGACGCCTTACTTAGCACTCGCCGGTGGGGATAATTTAGCAGGCACTTGCCAAACAGGTATTTTGGTTGTAAATTGACCGGTGGTGTGCTGACTTAACGGACAAATAATGCAGATCGATGAACTGATAGCAACGATAAAACCGCGCGTGGTCGAGATCGAGAATGAGATGTCACAGCCTGAGGTTTTGTCCGACCAGCGCCGGATGACTTCCCTGGCGCGTGAATACCGGCGCTTGAAGGAACTGCTTGATATCCAGAAAAGAATAACAGCAATTCGCGCTGAGATTCAGGATCTGAATGAGGCGCTGGAAGATCCGGAACTCGCCGAGTTGGCTGAGGCGGAACTGCCCGGTCTGAAAACAGAGCTCGAACGATTGGAAGCCCGGATCGTGACGCTTTTAGTTAAGGAGGATGCAGAAGATACGCGCAATGCCGTTATAGAAATCCGCGCCGGAACGGGCGGCGATGAAGCCGGTCTTTTCGCTGCCGACCTGTACCGAATGTACCAGCATTACTTTGAGCAGCGCGGCTGGAAGTACAAGGTTGTGGACGGCAATTTCACAACCATCGGCGGTATCAAGGAGCTGCTGATGTCGGTTGAGGGCGAGGGAGTATACGGCAGGATGAAGCTCGAATCGGGCGTTCACCGCGTTCAACGCGTGCCTACGACCGAAGCGTCCGGACGTATTCACACCTCTGCAGCTACAGTCGTCGTCCTGCCGGAAGCTGAAGAGGTCGATGTCCATATCGATTCCGCAGACCTCAAGATAGATACTTTTCGCTCTTCCGGACCCGGTGGTCAGCATGTGAACAAGACAGATTCAGCTATAAGGATCACACACCTGCCCACCGGAATTGTTTCGACCTGCCAGGATGAGAAGTCGCAGCTTAAAAACAAGATGCACGCGATGAAGGTGCTGCGGGCTCGTCTGTTCAAGATGGCGCTGGATGAAGAACGGAACAAGCGCTCTGAACGGCGACGAAGCCAAGTCAGCAGCGGTGACCGCTCCGCCAAGGTCAGAACCTATAACTTTCCCCAGGGACGCATCACCGATCACCGTGTGCCCATCACCATCTATAGACTCGACGAACTGCTTGCTGGTGAACTGGATCTAATGCTTGATCCTCTTGCTGAACATTTCGCCAGGGAGAAGTTGGAGGAGGTGTTGGTTGGGAAGTAATTTACCGTAATCCAGCGATAACTTCCAGTAGTCATTCTGAACGAAGTGAAGAATCTGGAACTGGATAAACATATTGAGTTCAATTTTGAGATTCTTCACTTCGTTCAGAATGACATCAACAGAGAATCGCAATTATTTGAATTTAAGATGCTTATTAGATTATCGCTGGATTGGAGTAATATTTATTTAAAGGTGAACATTGCGTGAAGTAACGAGGGCACAGAAAGCCCGGCTGGGTATCTTTCTGCTGGTATCCGGTGGTATCCTGCTGATAATGCTGGTAATAGTTACAGGCGCTAAGCTGTTCGAGAAACGTGACTACTACCGTGTCCGCTATATGGATGTTTCCGTCAGTGGTGTCGAGATCGGCGCTCAGGTTAAATATCACGGGGTGCGCGTCGGCAGGGTGGAAGAGATTTTTATCGATCCGGAGCAGGTTGAAACCGTAGTATTAGTGCTTTCCCTTGATCATGAGACACCCGTCAAGACCGATGTAAAAGCGATAATTACAGCCTTTTCGCTTACCGGCATCAAGATCATCGAGCTGACCGGTGGATCGACCGAGGCAGAGCTTCTTGAACCCGGATCGGAGATACCGGCTGGTGAGTCAGCCATACAAGCCATCACCGGCAAGGCTGAGGCTGTTTCTGAAAAGCTTGAATTGGTACTTTCAAATCTGGCAGTCATAACCGGCAGCGAAAACCAGCAGCGGTTGTTTGAGATGATCGACAACACATCTGCGGTACTTGCCGACGTCCACGGTATACTTGATGACAACCGCGACAACGTTGCCAATACAATTCAAAACCTCGAAGACGCATCAGTGGCGATAAACACCCTTGCATCATCTGAAGCTCTCCTGCAGACCATAGCCAGTCTCGATACGACTACATCGAATATCAAAGCCGCAGAACTTGGCGCTGCCATCAGGGATTTCAGGGATGCGCTGAATCAGGCGCGTAATACCTTCACTCACATTGACCTGACGCTGCTTAAGGGTCGGCACGACATACTGACTTCGCTGGAGATTATGCGTGAAAGTCTCGATTCATTCAATGAATTCACCCGGTTGATATCCGAGGATCCATCCCTTCTTCTGCGAGGAACCAAGGTTGAAGAGGTGGGTGGATTAAAGGGTCGTTGAGGCGGTTATAACTCTGCTTGAAAATAATTTCGTATTCTGTAACATTTGTGTAATTCCGCGTAGGGGTCAATTTATTGAGCCCTCTTATCTTGGGGTTGTACAAGGGCGTGATGAATCAGCCCCTACGCGAAATTATTTTCAAGCATTAGTATAATAGAAAAAGTGGAGTTATAATAGTGAACAAGAAGCTGTTAATTCTGTCTGTCCTGCTGGTGATAATCGTTGCCGGATGTACGAGGCATATGCTGGTGACCAAGTATTACCTGCTCGAATATCAGCCGGCAAAGAATAATGAGAAGTTATTATTGGATGATCCGATTCCATATAGTGTTCAAGTCAGTAGTTTCAAGATACCCCGTTCGTATGATTCCATCCGGATCATCGCCCGTTTTTCCAGTCATCAGATTAATTACTATCGTTACAGTCTCTGGGCAGTGCGTCCCCAGATAGCCATGGCAGATATGCTCGTTCATCACATCAATTCCTACGGTCTTTTCAAGGACTGCCGCAGTGAATTTCTTGAAGAGAGACCCAAATACGAGATCAGCGGCGAGATATTTCAGATAGAGCGTTTCGACAGTGAACAATATTCAGCGGCTCACCTGAGGATGTCTCTCGATCTCTACGAATACGACAGCAAGGATCGCCTTGTTGCCTACTTGTTTAACCGTGAAGTTCCCATACCCACGGAGAGCATGACAATGTTCGCCAAGGTTATCAGCGATATCATCGAGGAGGAAGTAGAGAATTTTTTAGTTAAAGTAGTCGAACACTTTTATCCGCCTGAAGCGGATTCTCTGCAGGTGTCCGAATGAGGTTTTGGTCCTCAATACTGGCGATTTGTCAGTTGCTGCTGTATATCGTCGCTGTTTGCTCAGCGGAAGAGCAATTAAGCGAGAAACAGGACACCTGGCTTACAACCTCGCCTGAAATGCAGCTCTATATCGAAG